>NZ_JBICVO010000001.1:470140-877345 GCF_043199105.1 Streptomyces sp. NPDC048644 | reverse complement strand
TGTTGTATGCCTGCCGCGCGGCTGCGGATCGGCTCTTAGTTCGTTTCCCCATGTCAGAAGCCTAGCCATGGTTTTGAAGCTGTGTCCATCTGTCCTCAGATGGACACCGAGATCCAGATCGGCCCGACCGGCAAGAAGCTGCTGCCGCTGTCGGTGAAGTGATCCGCTCGTGAGGGCCAAGTAGCCCTTGGGTAACGGCAGTTCGGCCCGGCCACCGTGAATGCGGTGGCCGGGCCGACGTCTGTGCGGACACACTTGTGCGATGCCGCAGCTCATCGCACCCACGGTCCGCGTACAGGCGTCCTTTCTCCAGGCCATGGCGGAGTTCCGCGCCGAGGGCAGGGGCGGGGACGACGACGGCTCGGCGGTGGCCAGGGAGATCAGGGCGTACGCCGACCGGTGGCACGCCCCCGCCGTCTTCGCCGAATACACCGCCTGGCTGCGCTCCATGACCGAGGAGAAGACCGCCGTGGCGCTCGGGTACGTCCCCTGCGACACCCTCTGGTACGTCGAAGGCGACACCTACCTGGGACGCCTCGGCCTGCGCCACCGGCTCAACGACTTCCTGTTCGAGTACGGCGGCCACATCGGCTACGACGTACGCCCCACCGCCCGCCGCCGCGGGCACGCCACCGCGATGCTCGGCGCCGCGCTGCCGCTGGCCCGCGCGCACGGCCTCGACCAGGTGCTGGTCACCTGCGATGCGGACAACGTGCCCTCCCGTAAGGTCATCGAGTCGTGCGGCGGCGTGTTCGACGACCGCCGCGGGGCCAAGCTCCGCTACTGGGTGCCCACGGGCCGTCCGGTGGAGCGTCCGCGCAGGTGAGAAACGTGATCGTCAAGAAGTGAAGGGCCGGGGGAGCAGCGCATGGCATACGGGGGCGACCACACGCGAGGGCCGGTGGCGGGCCGCCAGGGGCCGCCGGCGGGCGGGGACGGCTGCTGCCTCGCCCAGCTGATCAAGATTCCGTTGCTGATCGTGCTGGTGCCGTTGCGCCTGCTGTGGGAAGCGCTGTGCTGGATCGGCCGGGCCGTGATCGCGCCGGTGGCGCGCTGGGTCCACCGGTGGATCCTGGCACCCGTGGGGCGGGCGATCGCCTGGCTGGCGCACTACCTGATCGTGGTGCCGGTGGCGTTCCTGGTGCGGTATCTGCTGGTGGTGCCGGCGCTCTGGATCCACCGGTGGATCCTCACCCCGGTGGGCAGGGCGGTCGCCTGGCTGGTGCACCACCTCGTCGTCGTGCCGGTGGCGTTCCTGGTGCGGTATCTGCTCGTGGTGCCCGTGCAGTGGGCCTACCGGTGGATCCTGACGCCCCTCGGGCACGCGCTGGCGGCGCTGTTCCGCTGGATCGTGGTGATCCCGGCCGTCGCGCTGTGGGAGTACGTGCTGTGGCCGGTCCTGCGCGCCGTCGGGGCGGTGCTCGCGTCCTGCTGGCGGATCGCCGGGCGGGTGGCGCGGGCGGTCGGCCGGTTCCTGGCAAGGCTGTGGCGGTGGCTGGTCGTCGCGCCGCTGCGCTGGACCTACCGCTGGGTGTGCACTCCGGTGGGCCACGCGATCCGGGCGGTGTGCGGACCGCCGCTGCGGGCGGCCCGCGACGCCGCTCGGGAGGTCGGCAGGGCGCTCTTCGGGGCGTAGGTCCTGTCGCGGGTGCCGCCGGGGTGGTGGGACCGGCGGGAACCGCAGTGCCACAGGACGCGTACTCTGGGAGACGGTCCGGTTGTGAACCGTCTCCGCTGTGGCGGCGGTGATCCGGGCCGGACGGCGCGGTGAAAGCGCCGGTCCGAACGTTCCCCGCGCTGCGGGGGGTGGCCACACCGGCCGCTTGATACAAGGAGAAGTAGCACTGGGCAAGCGACAGCCCGAAGGCCCGCCGCCCGCACCGGCGGTGCAGCGCATTCGTCTGCGCTACACCAAGCGCGGCCGCCTCCGGTTCACCAGCCACCGCGACTTCCAGCGCGCTTTCGAGCGGGCGCTGCGCCGCGCCGAGATCCCCATGGCCTATTCGGCGGGCTTCTCGCCGCACCCCAAGGTGTCGTACGCCAACGCCGCCCCGACGGGTACCGGCAGCGAGGCCGAATACCTGGAGATCCAGCTCGCCCAGCACCGCGATCCGCAGAAGGTGCGCGAACTGCTGGACGCTTCGCTTCCGGCCGGGCTCGATGTGACCGACGCCGTCGAGGCGCGGACCAGCGGGCTGGCCGACCGGTTGCAGGCCTCGGTGTGGGAGATGCGGCTCGAAGGCGTCGACCCGGCGGCGGCGGAACAGGCCGTCGAGGCGTTCCTCGCCGCAGGTGAGGTGCAGGTCGAGCGCCGTACGAAGAACGGCATGCGGGCCTTCGACGCGCGTGCCGCGGTGGCCCGTCTGGAAGCTTCCGCAGGTGAGTGCGATAGGCCCGACGGCAAAGCCTGTGCGATACTGCGGCTGGTTGTTCGGCATTTGACACCTGCCGTTCGACCCGACGACGTCCTGTCCGGCCTCCGAGCTACGGCCGACCTGGCGCCGCCGGTCCCCGCAGCGGTGACCAGGCTGGCGCAGGGGCTGCTCGATGAGGAGACCGGCGCGGTGACTGACCCGCTAGCGCCCGACCGCGACGCTGCCACGGCCGCCCCACCCACGGCCGCCGGGCAGAGTGCCGCGAAGGCGCCGAGTGGGGCCTCCCCGGCGAATTCCGGGGAAGGTACTGCGTAGGAGCGCCGTCGTCGCGTCGCCGATCAACCAGGGAGCCACCCCGGTGCGGCAGACGCACTGACCAGGAGACTTTCGCCGGTCCCCGACCTACGGGCCCGGCGAGCGAGACGACAGCTCCCGTGCGGCGCCCGCGCCCCGGACTGCGGAACCGCGCACATCACGCGGTCCGCGGCCGGAATCAGGCCCGGCGCCCGGGAGCGTGACGGGAGAACCGCCCGCATGCTCGAGCCCATTGAGCCCACCGAATCCACGCAGTCCGCGGACCGTGGTGCCGACGACAACAATTCCCCCAGCGACACCCTGCCGCCGCGCCGCAGGCGCCGTGCGGCATCCCGGCCCGCGGGCCCGCCGACCGGCAACGCCGGTACGGCCACGGTCGTGAGCGCCGATGCCGAGGCCGCAGCGCCGCAGGAGGCGACCGCCGAGGCCACCGCGGCAGCCGTCACCTCCGGCGAGGACGCGGCTCCGGCCCGTCCGCGCCGCCGCGCCACCCGCAAGGTGTCGGCACCGGCCGGCCCGCCGCAGGGCGACGCGGAGCAGGCCCCGGCCGCCGCCGCTGCGCCCGCCGCGCAGGCCCCGGCCGCGGACGCCGCACCGGCCGACGACGAGGCGCCGCGCGCCCGTACCCGCCGCCGTGCGACCCGTAAGGCCACCGCGCCCGCCGGTGCGCCGCAGACCGCCGCCGAGACCCCGGCCGCTGCCGAGGCTCCGGCCGCAGAGCCCGAGGCGGAGGCCGCCGAGGCGCCCGCAGCGGAGCCCGCCGTCGCCGATGAGGCGCCCGCCCGTCCCCGTCGTCGTGCGACCCGTAAGGCCACCGCTCCGGCCGGTGCGCCGCGTGGTGCCGCCGACGAGGCCGTGGCCGTCGTGCCCGCGGACGAGCCCGCGCCGCGGCAGGAGGCCGAGGAGAGCCAGGCGCCCGCCGAAGAGGCCAAGCCCGTACGCGGTCGCCGTCGCGCGACCCGCAAGGTGACCGCTCCGGCCGGTGCGCCGCAGGAGGCGGAGGAGAGCGCGCAGGCGCTGGCCGCCGCGCAGGAGGAGACCGCGAGCGCCGAGGCGCCCAAGCGGCGTGCGCGTCGCCGTGGCGAGCGGGCCGCCGAGCCCGTCGCCGAGGCACCGGCAGCCGAAGAGCAGCCCGTGAAGGAGGCGCCGGCCCGTGGCCGCCGCCGCGCGCAGCGTCCGCCGACAGCCGTCTTCCAGGCGCCGGTGTTCACCGAGCCGATGTTCCAGACCCCGGAGAGCGCTGCCGCTGCCGCCGCCGCGGCGCGTCAGGAGGCGGAGGCGGCCGAGTCCGAGCAGCCCCGCGAGGAGCAGCCGCAGGCCGGATCCCGCAAGCGCCGCCGCCGTGGCGAGCGGGCCGAGCCCGAGCCGGTGGCCGCTGCCCCGGCGCCGGCCGAGCCGGAGGCCGTGGCCGTCGTCGAGGACGAGGAGCCCGAGGAGGAGGCCGAGCAGCGCGAGAACGGCGCCGACGAGGAGTCAGGCGACCGCCCCTCGCGCCGCCGCCGCCGTGGTGGCCGTCGCCGTCGCCGCGGTGAGTCCGCCGACGCGGACGAGCAGGCCGCCGACGGCCGTGCCGCCGAGCCGCGGGAGACCGCGGAGGCCGAGGCCGAGGAAGAGCCCGCCGCCGATGAGCAGGGCGGCGAGGAGGACGACCACACCGGTGGCGGGTCCAGCAGCAGCCGCCGTCGCCGTCGCCGCCGCCGTCGCAGCGGTGACGCCGGTGAGGCCGAGGGCGCCGCGAACGGCGACGACCCCGAGCGCACCGTCGTCAAGGTCCGCGAGCCGCGCAAGAAGGACGAGTCGACCAGCGCCGACGAGGTGCAGTCGATCAAGGGCTCGACGCGTCTGGAGGCCAAGAAGCAGCGCCGCCGCGAGGGGCGCGAGCAGGGCCGCCGCCGGGTGCCGATCATCACCGAGGCGGAGTTCCTGGCGCGCCGCGAGGCCGTCGAGCGGGTCATGGTGGTCCGCCAGAGCGGCGAGCGCACCCAGATCGGCGTGCTGGAGGACGACGTCCTCGTCGAGCACTTCGTCAACAAGGAGCAGTCGACGTCGTACGTCGGCAACGTCTACCTCGGCAAGGTGCAGAACGTCCTGCCGTCGATGGAGGCCGCCTTCGTCGACATCGGCAAGGGCCGCAACGCCGTCCTGTACGCGGGTGAGGTCAACTTCGAGGCGCTGGGCATGGCCAACGGGCCGCGCCGCATCGAGACCGCGCTGAAGTCGGGCCAGTCGGTGCTGGTGCAGGTCACCAAGGACCCGATCGGCCACAAGGGCGCCCGGCTCACCAGCCAGGTCTCGCTGCCGGGCCGCTACCTCGTCTACGTGCCCGAGGGCTCGATGACGGGCATCAGCCGCAAGCTCCCGGACACCGAGCGGGCCCGACTGAAGCAGATCCTCAAGAAGATCGTCCCCGAGGACGCGGGTGTCATCGTGCGCACCGCGGCCGAGGGTGCGAGCGAGGACGAGCTGGCGCGCGACGTCCAGCGGCTCCAGGCGCAGTGGGAAGAGATCCAGAAGAAGGCCAAGAGCGGCAGCTCCAGCGCGCCGACGCTGCTCTACGGCGAGCCGGACATGACCGTCCGGGTCGTCCGCGACATCTTCAACGAGGACTTCTCCAAGGTCATCGTCAGTGGCGATGACGCCTGGGAGACCATCCACGGCTATGTCGCGCACGTCGCGCCCGACCTCACTGACCGTCTGCAGAAGTGGACTTCGGACGTCGACGTCTTCGCGACGTACCGCATCGACGAGCAGCTGATGAAGGCGCTCGACCGCAAGGTCTGGCTGCCCAGCGGCGGTTCGCTGGTGATCGACAAGACCGAAGCGATGGTCGTGATCGACGTCAACACCGGGAAGTTCACCGGTCAGGGCGGCAATCTTGAGGAGACCGTCACCAGGAACAACCTGGAGGCGGCCGAGGAGATCGTGCGGCAGCTGCGGCTGCGGGACCTCGGCGGCATCGTCGTTATCGACTTCATCGACATGGTGCTGGAGTCCAACCGGGACCTCGTGCTGCGGCGGATGCTGGAGTGCCTGGGCCGGGACCGTACGAAGCACCAGGTGGCCGAGGTGACCTCGCTGGGTCTGGTGCAGATGACCCGCAAGCGGGTCGGCCAGGGCCTGCTGGAGTCCTTCTCCGAGCCCTGCGTGCACTGCAACGGCCGCGGCGTCATCGTCCACATGGACCAGCCGACGTCCGTCGGTGGCGGCGGCAAGCGCAAGAAGAAGGGCAAGGGCGGCAACGGCGAGCGGCACGAGCACCACGAGCCGGCCGTCGAGCAGCCGGTGGCCGAGCAGGCCGCCGAGGAGGCGCAGGAGCTGGAGCCCGCGCCGGTGACCGAGGCGGAGCTGCAGCCCGCGGTGGCCGACGCCGACGAGTGGTTCGGCAGCCCGGCGGAGGCCGAGGCAGCCGCCGGGCGGGTCCGCGGCCGTCGCCGTGCGAGCCGGAAGGCGTCCGCTCCCGCGGGCGCGCCGAAGGCAGCCGAGGCCGCGGCGATCGTGATGCCGGCCGCCGAGCCGGTGGCCGAGCAGGCCCCGGCGCCGGAGCCTGAGCCCGTCGAGGCGCCCGCAGCGGCGGAGCCCGCACCGGCCCGTCCGCGTCGCCGTGCGACCCGTAAGGCGACCGCTCCCGCGGGCTCGCCGCAGGTCGCCGACGCGGGGACGGTCGTGGTGAGCGCCCCGGAGCAGGCCGCTGAGCCCGTGCCTGAGCCGGCTGCCGAGGTGCCCGCAGAGGGCGCCGAGACCGCCCCCGACGAGGCGGCGCAGCCCGCGAGGAAGACGGCGAAGAAGGCGGTCCGCAAGACGGCCGCCAAGAGCGCCGCCACCAAGACCGCGGCGAAGAAGACCGCGGCGAAGACGGCGACGGCCAAGAAGACGGCGGCGAAGAAGACCACCACCGCCAAGAAGGCCGCCGCGAAGAAGACGACGACGGCCAAGAAGGCCACGGCCAAGAAGACGACGAAGGCGGCGGCCAAGAAGACCGCTGCCGCCGAGCAGCCCGCGCTGCCGTCGGTTTCCGCCGCCGCGGAGGACTGAGCACCTCAGGGTGCCGGGCAAACCGCGCCCCGGGTCGGGTGACCCGGGGCCGGTTTGACCCCCTGGTCAAGGCCCCGTAACCTTGACCGTCGGTGTCTGTGACACCAAACCCCTGAGCAAACACCTCTCGGTTCGCCGAGGGAGGCCGCTCGTCCACTCGGATTCCACGGGCCTTTCCCTAGCCCGTGTGAGCGGCTGGCATCAGAGGATCGAAACCTAGCGAGAGAGAGTTCCGCGTGTACGCGATCGTGCGCACCGGCGGCCGTCAGCAGAAGGTTGCTGTCGGCGACGTCATCGAAGTTGACCGCCTTTCGACCAGCAAGGTCGGCGACACCGTCGAGCTCTCGACGCTGCTCGTCGTCGACGGCGACTCGGTCACCAGCGACCCCTGGGTCCTGGCCGGCGTGAAGGTCCAGACCGAGGTTGTGGACCACCACAAGGGCAACAAGATCCGGATCCAGAAGTACAAGAACAAGACCGGTTACAAGAAGCGGATCGGCCACCGCCAGCTCCACACGGCGCTGAAGATCACCGGCATCGACGCTCCGGCGAAGTAAGGGACTGAGGAGACATGGCACACAAGAAGGGCGCATCGTCCACTCGGAACGGTCGCGATTCCAATGCTCAGCGGCTCGGCGTGAAGCGCTTCGGCGGTCAGGCCGTCAACGCCGGTGAGATCCTGGTCCGCCAGCGCGGCACCCACTTCCACCCGGGCACCGGTGTCGGCCGCGGCGGCGACGACACCCTGTTCGCCCTGGCTGCGGGCGCGGTGCAGTTCGGCACCCACCGTGGTCGCAAGGTCGTGAACATCGTTCCGGCCGGCGAGTAATCAGCTACCGGGCGACAGCTCAGCAGTAGCACCACTCCGAGGGCGGACCGCCTTTTCCCGTGAGAGCGGGAAGGCCGGTCCGCCCTCGGCGTGTTAGTACAGAGACATTCCCGTAGTTATCTGGAGGACCCCACCATGACCACCTTCGTGGACCGCGTCGAGCTGCACGTCGCCGCGGGTAACGGAGGCCACGGCGTGGCCTCCGTGATGCGGGAGAAGTTCAAGCCGCTCGGCGGACCCGACGGCGGCAACGGCGGACGCGGCGGCGATGTCATCCTCGTCGTCGACCAGGACGTCACCACGCTTCTCGACTACCACCACCACCCGCACCGCAAGGCCACCAACGGCCAGCCGGGAGCGGGTGACCACCGTTCGGGCAAGAACGGCCAGGACCTGGTCCTGCCGGTCCCCGACGGCACCGTCATCCTGGACCGTCAGGGCAATGTGCTCGCCGACCTCGTCGGCCAGGGCACCACCTTCATCGCGGGGCAGGGCGGCCGGGGCGGGCTCGGCAACGCCGCGCTGGCCTCCGCCCGCCGCAAGGCGCCCGGTTTCGCGCTGCTCGGCGAGCCCGGCGAGGCCAGGGACATCGTCCTGGAGCTGAAGACCGTCGCGGACGTCGCGCTGGTCGGCTACCCGAGTGCGGGCAAGTCGTCGCTGATCTCGGTGCTCTCCGCGGCCAAGCCGAAGATCGCCGACTACCCGTTCACGACCCTGGTGCCCAACCTCGGTGTGGTGACGGCGGGTTCGACCGTCTACACCATCGCCGACGTGCCGGGCCTGATCCCGGGCGCCAGCCAGGGCAAGGGCCTGGGCCTTGAGTTCCTGCGGCACGTCGAGCGCTGCGAGGTGCTGGTGCATGTGCTGGACACCGCGACGCTGGAGTCCGAGCGCGACCCGCTCTCCGACCTCGACACCATCGAAGCCGAGCTGGCGCAGTACGGCGGCCTGGAGAACCGGCCGCGGGTGGTCGTCCTGAACAAGGTCGACATCCCCGACGGCAAGGACCTCGCCGACATGATCCGCGGCGATCTGGAGGAGCGCGGCTACCGCGTCTTCGAGGTCTCGGCCGTCGCGCGCATGGGCCTGAAGGAGCTGTCCTTCGCGCTGGCCGAGATCGTGGCCGCGGCCCGTGCCGCCAAGCCGGTGCAGGAGGCCACCCGCATCGTGATCCGCCCGCAGGCCGTGGACGACAGCGGCTTCACGGTCACCGAGGAGGCCGAGGGCCTCTACCGCGTGCGCGGCGAGAAGCCCGAGCGCTGGGTGCGGCAGACCGACTTCAGCAACGACGAGGCCGTCGGCTACCTCGCCGACCGGCTCAACCGCCTCGGCATCGAGGACGCGCTGCTCAAGGCCGGTGCGCGGACCGGCGACGGCGTGGCGATCGGCCCCGAGGACAACGCCGTGGTCTTCGACTGGGAGCCGACGATGGCGGCCGGCGCGGAGATGCTCGGCCGGCGCGGCGAGGACCATCGCATGGAGGCGCCGCGGCCCGCAGCCCAGCGCCGCAGGGACCGTGACGCGGCGCGCGACGAGTCCGACGAGGAGTACGACGGCTTCCGCCCCTTCTGATGCGGCACGGCACGGCCCCCGGGAGGTGAACTCCTCCCGGGGGCCGTCCCTTTGTGCGGCGGGCGCAGGTCAGGCGTCGGTGCGGATCACCACGTCCAGGGTCCGCGGGCCGTGCACACCCTCGACCCGCTCCAGCTCGATGTCGGAGGTCGCCGAAGGGCCGCTGATCAGCGTCGTCGGGCGGCCGGGGGTGAGCCGGGCGACGGCCTCCGGGACGCCGACCACGACCGTCGACAGGTCGACGACGCAGACGTGCAGGTCGGGGACGAGGGAGAGGGCGCGCCTGCCCTGGCCGGGCGAGCCGTCGAGGAAGATCGTGCCGGTCTCGGCGCAGCTGACGGCGGAGGCGGTGACCACGCCGTCCAGCGCGTCGAGGCGGGGCGCGGGGACGTCCGCCGCGTCCTCCTGGACCTCGCCTTCGTACTCGGCAAGCCAGGCGGGGTCGAGCCCCGGGGGGACGCCGATCCGGCGGGCGGCGCGGTCGTGCAGGACCGCGGCGACGGTGGCGGCGGTGCCGTCGGCGGTGCAGGTGTGGACGTGCGCCTTGTAGTCGACCAGCCGGTCGGTCAGCAGGGCGAGCCGCTGGTCGTCGGGCAGGGTGCGGCCGGTGCGGTAGGCGCGCGGGACGGTCACCTCCTGGGCGGGGGCCAGGGCGAGGGCGTCCCGGACGCGTCCGAGCACCGTCTCTCGTGCGGTCGCCGGTGCGCTCATCGCTGCTCCTCGGGGTCGTCGTGTGCCGCGGCCCGCTGCCGGGCCCCTTCGTCCGCCGCGCCTTGCAGGGTGGCCGCGCCCTCGTCGGACGCGAGCCAGGCGCGGAAGCTCTGCCGGGGCGGTGCGGGGGTGTCCCGGCTGTCGCTCCAGCCGCTGAAGGGCGGCGGCAGGTGCGAGATCGTGCCGTCCCGGCCGCCGAGCACCCGGCCGAGGCCCGTGGCCTTCTGCGCGGCGGTGTAGAGCTTCGGGCGCTTCATGACGCCGGCCGCGGCCTTCATCGCCAGCTTCTCCGGCGTGGTGCCGGACTGCTCGGTCTTCTGGTGGCGCAGTTCGACCAGCAGCGACGGGATGTCGATCTTCACCGGGCAGGCGTCGAAGCAGGCGCCGCAGAGGCTGGAGGCGTACGGCAGCGAGCTGTTGGGGTCGTCCTTGGCGGCGTGCATCCCGGCGAGCTGCGGGGTGAGCACCGCGCCGATCGGGCCCGGGTACGTCGATCCGTAGGCGTGGCCGCCGGCCCGTTCGTACACCGGGCAGACGTTGAGGCAGGCCGAGCAGCGGATGCAGTGCAGCGCCGCGCGGCCGACGCTGTCGGCGAGTGCGGCGGTGCGGCCGTTGTCGAGCAGCACCAGGTGGAAATCCTGCGGCCCGTCGCCCGGTGTGACGCCGGTCCACATCGAGGTGTACGGGTTCATCCGCTCGCCGGTGGAGGAGCGGGGGAGGAGCTGGAGGAAGACCTCCAGGTCCTGGTAGCGGGGGATGACCTTCTCGATGCCCATGACGGTGATCAGCGTCTCGGGCATGGTCAGGCACATCCGGCCGTTGCCCTCGGACTCGACGACCGCGAGGGTGCCGGTCTCGGCGACGCCGAAGTTGGCGCCGGAGACGGCGACCTTCGTCGTCATGAACTTCTCGCGCAGGTAGGCGCGCGCGGCGGCGGCGAGGTGGGCGGGCACCGCGTCCAGCGAAGGGTCGACGCCGGGGATCTCCTTGAGGAAGATCTGCCGGATCTCGTCGCGGTTGCGGTGGATGGCGGGGACCAGGATGTGCGACGGCTTGTCGTGCGCGAGCTGCACGATCAGCTCGGCGAGGTCCGTCTCGTACGGGGTGATGCCGCGGCTTTCGAGGTGCTCGTTGAGGCCGATCTCCTGGGTGGCCATCGACTTGACCTTGATGACCTCGTCGCTGCCTGTCGCCTCGATCAGCCGCGTGACGATCGCGTTGGCCTCGACACCGTCGCGGGCCCAGTGGACGGTGCCGCCTCGCTCGGTGACCTTGCGTTCCAGCTCCTCCAGCAGGTCGGGCAGCCGGTTCATGGTGTCGGCCTTGATCGCCGAGCCGGCGTCGCGCAGCTGCTCCCAGTCCGGCAGTTCACCGGTGACGGCCAGCCGCTTGGCGCGGATGGTGTGGGTGGCCCTGCCGAGGTTGCGGCGCAGCTGCTCGTTGCGCAACTCGCCGTCGGCGGCCTTGGGGAAGGCGGCGTCGCCGCGCAGATTGCCCTCGCCGTACGGGGCGCGGGGCGGGGTGGCGGGCATGCCGAGGAAGGTGCTCATCGGACGGCCTCCGTCAGGACGTGGGGCGCGGTGCGGGTGGCGGCGAGGATCTGCGCGAGGTGCAGAGTGCGGGTACCGGCCTTGATGCGGCTCAGACCGCCGCCGATGTGCATCAGGCAGGACGAGTCGCCCGCGGTGCAGACGTCGGCGCCGGTACCGGTGATGTGGCCGACCTTGTCGTGCAGCATCGCCGATGACGTCGCGGCGTTCTTGACGGCGAAGGTGCCGCCGAAGCCGCAGCAGGAGTCGGCTTCGGGCAGTTCGACCAGGTCGATGCCGTCGACGGCGCGCAGCAGCCGCAGCGGCTTGTCACCGACCCGCAGCATCCGCAGCGAGTGGCAGGTGGGGTGGTAGGTGACCCGGTGCGGGAAGTGCGCGCCGACATCGGTGACGTCCAGGACGTCGACGAGGAACTCGGAGAGCTCGTAGGTCTTGGCCTTGACGGTGGTGACGGCGGCGCGCAGCGCCCGGTCCCCGTACCGCTCGGCGACGATCTCGTGCTGGTGGCGCACGGAGCCGGCGCACGAGCCTGACGGCATGACCACGGCGTCGATCGCCGCGTCCCCGAACTGCTCGGCGAAGCCGCGCACCAAGGGGACGGGTTCGCGCTGATAGCCGGTGTTGACGTGCATCTGGCCGCAGCAGGTCTGCTCCGGCGGGAACACCACTTCGTGGCCCAGGCGGGCCAGCAGGACGGCGGTGGCCTTCACCGCGTCGGGGAAGAGGGTGTCCCCCAGGCAGGTGGCGAAGAGTCCGATACGCATGGGAGTGCCTCCCCATCAATTTACGGTCCGACCATTCTACTCTCGGTCCTTTGGGTTTCGAGAGAGCGGCCCTTGCCGGGTGTACCCGGATGTGCGGGGAGGTGTGCGCGACGATGGACGGCCCGGCCCCTGTCGAGGGGGCCGGGCCGTCCGGGCCGGGGAGATCAGGCGGGGTCAGGCGGCCCCGTCGCCCGCCGCCTCGTCGACCAGCGTGCCGTGGATGCCGCGGATGTGCCGCTCGACGAGGTCGGCAGCGGCCGTGCCCTCGCCGGCCCGCACCAGCCGCAGCAGCTCGGCGTGGTCGTCGTTGAGCGCCGCCGCGGTGGCCGGCCAGTCATCGGCCGCCTCCAGGGCCCGCAGGATCAGCGGGCGCACCGACTCGCGGACGGCGGCGGTGAGGGTGGAGGTCAGGTCGTTGCCCGAGCCGCGCGCCATCTGGACGTGGAAGCGGGTGTCCAGGTCGTTGAACTCGGCGGCGGCCAGGCCGGGTTCGCGCAGCCGGGCGAGGATCTCATCGGCCTCGGCCAGGTCCTTGTCCGTCGCGCGGCGGGCCGCCGCCTCGAAGCTGGAGCGTTCCAGAGTGACCCTGGCCTCCAGGACGTTCTCCAGGCTGTAGCTGCCGAGCGCGAAGTGCAGCCGCAGCAGCCGTCCGAGGGCGTCGTCGGGGTGGCGCACGATCCGGGCCCCGGCGTCGGCGCCCCGGCCGGCGTGCGCGACCAGCACCCCGATCGTCTCCAGCACCCGCAGCGCCTCGCGCAGCGCGGACCTGCTGACGCCGAGCGCGGGCGCCAGTTCACGTTCGGGCGGCAGCCGGTCGCCCGCCTTCAGCTCACCGGCGAGAACCTGCGCCTCGATGCTCTCCAGCACCAGTTCGTGCGTACGGGACTGCCGCACGGGGCGCCACTCGGCCGCCATCGCACACCTCTTGGCTCGCTCTACGGATCGGGCCGGCGCCCACCGGGGCCCGGCCGTGTCCCTCACATTCTATGGTCCGACCGTAGGGGCGCGGCCCGGCCGGTGCAGGGCCGGCGCCGCCGCAGGAAACGCGAGCGGGGCCCGTCGGAACGGGCCCCGCTGTCGTGCGAATCTCCGGTCAGACGGCCGCGGGAGCGTCCGGGGCGCCGTTCGGCTCGGCCGTCTCCGCCTCCTCCAGGGAACGCTGCGCGGGAATCCCGGCCAGCCGGTGTTCCATCCGGACCCGGCGGGCTTCGGCCTTCGCGCAGAGGTCGAGCGCCGCCTGGTTGAAGCGGACCGGCGAGGGCGGGTCCGAGGGGCCGAGCAGGTGCTCCTTGAGGGCCGCGCGCTCGCCCGCGAGGGTGTCCTTCCCGGGGTTGCGGACCGCGTCGAGCAGGTCGGCGACCCCCTCGGCCTCCGGCGTGAGGATCGTCGCCGCGCGCACGGTCGGGAACTGCGAACGGAAGTCGTCCTCGGTCATCCCCGAGGTGTTGGCGACCGCGTACGGCTTCTCGCTGGAGAGGTAGTCGGAGACCACGCTGGAGACGTCGGTGATCAGCACGTCGGCCTGGTTGAAGCAGCCGAAGATGCCGGGCCGCGCGGTGGTGATGACGAGGTGCTCCCACTCGGGGAAGGACGCCCAGTACGCCTCTTCCCAGGTGGAGGCCGCATCCGCCACCGCGGCGGCGCGGCCCTGCGGGGGCGTGCCCTGGAGCCGCATCCGCTCCAGTTCGTCGGAGCTGGAGCGGAACGCGGAGGTGGTGAGCGCGGTCAGGGCGTCGCGGCGGCGGACCAGTTCGGCCGCGGCCTCCGGGCCGGGGCGCGCGCCGTCCCGCTTGGTGTTCGCCTCGGCGATCATCGCCTGGATACGGGAGTTGGCGGCGCCGGCCCGCGGGTCGACGGAACCGGTCATCGGGTGCGGCTTGTACAGCAGCCGCACCGAGGGGTCGGCCAGCAGCTCGCGGACGATGTTCTCACCGGCCAGGATCACCGAGGTGTTGCCCGGGTTCCCGTCCCAGCCCTCCCAGGTCGGGGCGTACAGCACGGTCGTCATACGGCCGGCGGGCGCGCCCTCGTACGGCCGGATCGGGGCCAGCTGCGGGCGGCCCACCTCGACGACGTCCTTGTCCTCCACGCCGATGTCGGCGAGCTGGTAGCGGTCGCGGGCCGCAGGTCCCGCCACCCACACCTCGTCGTACGCCTTCGCGTACGGGTTGCACGAGGACAGCTTGTCGCTCTCGCCGTGATTGGTGAAGGCGTGCTTGATGGACGGGATGCGCAGGATCTGCGAGGTCTTGCCGGAGTTCGCCGGGTGCAGCAGGAGCTGGAGCGTGGTGTGCTCCAGGCGCATCAGGTGGGCGACCTTGGGGATGCAGACGATCGGGATGTCCGTCGCCTCGATCTTCTGCACCATGAAGCGCTCGCGGAGCACGATGATCGGGTTGCCGTCCAGGTCGGCGAGGGTGGAGAGCCACATGTTGGCCTGGTAGGCGGACGAGGCGCCGCCGGAGAAGTACATGCCGACCGTCGGCCGGTAGGCGGCCAGCCACTTGTCCAGCCACTCCAGGGCGCG
The DNA here is from genome assembly GCF_043199105.1 of Streptomyces sp. NPDC048644. Lineage (NCBI taxonomy): Bacteria > Bacillati > Actinomycetota > Actinomycetes > Kitasatosporales > Streptomycetaceae > Streptomyces > Streptomyces sp. NPDC048644. The sequence goes on along the minus strand of NZ_JBICVO010000001.1, from coordinate 862,670 downwards.
CGCCTCGTTGATCACCCGCTTCTTGGGGAGCAGCCAGGTGCTGAGGTAGAGGCCGCCGCCGAGGGAGAGGACCAGCGAGACGGTGAGGCCGATGCCGCCCCAGAACGCGTCCGTGGTGAGGGCGGTCACCATCATGCCGATGGTGGTGGGGACCGAGAAGCGCAGCAGGCGCCGGCCGGTCTGGCGGGAGAGGAGACGCGGGGGCGCGTCGGACAGGCCCAGCGCGCTTGCGTCGATGTTCCGGGTCACGAACGGCAGTGCGCGGCTCCTGCGGACCAGCACGGCGATCGCCTGGCACACGAAGTGCGTGCCGTAGAAGACCAGCAGGGCGATGGTCAGCGGCGCCTGCTCGACGAGCGGATTGATGCCGTCGATGTGCAGCAGGCCGACCAGTATCAGCATGTCGCGCAGCAGTTGGCGGACCGTGACGTCGAACCGGATCCGGCCGAGCACGGCGAGCAGTCCCGGTTGCTTGTGCTGGAGGATCAGGTCGAGAGCCAGGTTGACCACGGACGCGGCGATGAACAGCGGAATGACGGGCAGCAACGCGCCGAGGAGCTGGGCGATGAACGCGACCATCATCGCGAGCAGCGCCACGAGCTGCATGGCTCGGCGGGGGGCGATTCCGGGGGAAGGCACGAGGGGAGGGCTCCTGGCAGCAAGAAGGTCAGGGAAGGCCGAGGGGGCGGCCGAGTCCCGCGCTGCGACGCCGCCGGGCGGCGAAACGGGACCGATGGACACCCGACCGTATGACCTTGTTGGCTCCGGTGACAATCTGCTGTGGTTCTCATCACCGCGAAAGCGGACCAATCGAACGCAACCTCCGGGGCGTTACTTCCGTCTTATGAAAAATCACCGCGACGCGACATACGTGACGGTGCGCACGTGGAGCGCGCGTGACGATGCGCACGTGGAGCGCGGTGCCGCAGGGCACCGCCCGGCACCTCTGAGCAGCCGTCCGCCGACCGATATCCCCGCGCGGCCCGTCGGCGCCCTGCCGTAGATTTGCGGAGAGGGACGCGGTACGGGACGGTCCGTACTGCGGACGATGGCGAGCACAGGGGTAGCAGGTGGCAGGCGCAAGTCAGGACGCAGGGGCGGCACGTGGGGCCTCGGCCGACGAGGGGCACGGGCGGCGGGAGGGTGTGGCGGAGGCCCGCCGGATCGTGGTGAAGGTCGGCTCCTCCTCGCTGACCACGGCGTCCGGTGGGCTGGACGCGGACCGGGTGGACGCCCTGGTGGACGTCCTGGCCAAGTACCAGGACAAGGAGATCGTGCTGGTCTCGTCCGGCGCCATCGCGGCCGGCCTCGCCCCACTCGGGTTCGACAAGCGGCCCCGCGACCTCGCCCGCCAGCAGGCCGCCGCCAGCGTCGGGCAGGGCCTGCTCGTCGCCCGCTACACCGCCTCCTTCGCGCGCTACGGCCGCCGGGTCGGCCAGGTCCTGCTGACCAGCGACGACACCAGCCGCCGCGCCCACTACCGCAACGCCTGCCGCACCCTCGACCAGCTGCTGGCCATGGGCGCGGTGCCGATCGTCAACGAGAACGACACCGTCGCCACCGACGAGATCAGGTTCGGCGACAACGACCGGCTGGCCGCGCTCGTCGCCCACCTCGTCCGCGCCGACCTGCTCGTCCTGCTCTCCGACGTCGACGGCCTCTACGACGGCGACCCGTCAACACCCGGCACCTCCCGGATACCTCAGATCAGCGGGCCCAAGGACCTCGAAGGCATCGTCATCGGCAGCGCCGGGCGGGCCGGTGTGGGCACCGGCGGCATGGTCACCAAGGTGGAGGCCGCCAGGATCGCGGCGGCGGCCGGCGTCCCCGTCGTCCTCACCTCCGCCGTGCACGCCGCCGACGCCCTGGCCGGCGGCCCGACCGGCACCCACTTCCTGCGCACCGGACGGCGCTCGGCCGACCGGCTGCTCTGGCTCGCGCACGCCTCCACGCCGCGCGGCGCGCTGGTGCTCGACGACGGCGCGGTCCAGGCCGTCGTCGAACGCCACTCCTCGCTGCTGCCCGCCGGAATCGCCTCGGTCGACGGGGAGTTCTCGGCCGGCGACCCGGTCGAGCTGCGGGACGGCACCGGCCGGGCCGTCGCCCGGGGCCTCGTCAACTTCGACGCCAGGGAAATCCCCCGTTTGATAGGGCGCTCGACCCGCGACCTCGCCCGCGAACTGGGCCCCGCCTACGAGCGCGAGGTCGTGCACCGGGACGACCTGGTCCTCCTGCACCACTGATCCCGGACGCCCCAACGGGCTTTGCGGGCAACAGGGTTGGGCGGCCCGCCGGAGCCCGGCGGTCCGCCTTTCCGCGGGGACCTTCGTAAAAACGCCCCCGCGAGAGCCCGCGGGCTGGTCAACTTTGTTGCGGGGGCGCCGCAGATGAGCGGCGCCCGCAGCACGCCGAGGAAAGACCGCACCGATCGGCTCCGCACCCCGAGCGCGGAGCGATTCGCATCACAGGAGGCCGCCGGTGGTACGAGGGCGCCCAGGGGCACAGCTCCGAGGGACGGCGGAGCGCGCACTGACCAGCGTCGGGCCGGGCAGCACCGCCGCCCGGCCGGAGGACGACACCAGCGCGCAATGGCACGGCACACCACAGGAGGCACCGCGTCCCGAGCGCCAGGAGGTGTCCCGGCTGTGGCACATCACGCTCAGCGTCTCCGGGGCCGAGGCCCCCTTGCAGGACGTGCGGCGGGCGCTTGAACAGCTCGCCCACGACCACCCCTTCCTGCTGACCAGCCGCTATGCCAATGACCACGCCGAGATCCGGTACTGGGAGGAGGCCCGGGACCTGCACGATGCCGCCGCGGTCGCACTGCGGCTGTGGGGCGAACACCGCTCCACGGCCAAGCTGCCGCCGTGGGAGATCGTCGGTCTGGAGGTCATCGACCGCGAGACCTACCACCAGCGCGTCGCCGAGGGCTACGGCCCGCCGCCCGCTTCACCGGTCGGGGTCCATCCGTACTGAGCCGGCGGGGACGCCTCGCCGGGCGGCATCCTACGGGCGTCCCGATGGCGTCCCATAGACCTCCCGCGGCCGTTCCACGGGCGTCCCGGCGGCGTCCCCCTGTGCGCTCTGACCGGCTCTCTTGCCGCACCCGCCGTCCCGCACCCGTCCCGAGTACGTCCCGCAGCCGTCCCGTTCCGTGAACCGCCCCCGGCCGTCGGCCGTCGTTTCGCTAGGCTGCCGCCCATGACCAGCAGCGCATCACCCACCTCGCCCGTCATCGAGACCGCAACCCGCGCCAAGGAGGCAGCCGCCGTCCTGGCGCCGCTGCCGCGTACCGCCCGTGACGGCGCGCTGCTCGCCATCGCCGACGCCCTCGTCGCCCGTACGCAGACGATCGTCGACGCCAACGCCGATGACGTCGCCAAGGCGCGGGCCGCGGGCACCGCCGAATCGCTCGTCGACCGGCTCACCCTCACCCCCGAGCGGATCGCCGCCATCGCCGCCGACGTCCGCGACGTCGTCGCCCTGCCCGACCCGGTCGGCGAGGTCGTCCGCGGCTCGACCCTCCCCAACGGCCTCGACCTGCGACAGGTCCGCGTCCCCCTCGGCGTCATCGGCATCATCTACGAGGCCAGGCCCAACGTCACCGTGGACGCCGCCGCCCTCTGCCTCAAGTCCGGCAACGCCGTGCTGCTGCGCGGCTCGTCCTCCGCCTACGCCTCCAACAGCGCCCTGGTCGACGTGCTCCGCGACGCCGTCGAGAGCGCCGGGCTGCCCGCCGACGCCGTCCAGCTCGTCCCCGGCGAGAGCCGCGAATCGGTGCGCGAGCTGATGCGCGCCCGCGGCCTGGTCGACGTGCTGATCCCGCGCGGCGGCGCCTCGCTGATCCGCACCGTCGTGGAGGAGTCCACCGTGCCGGTCATCGAGACCGGCACCGGCAACTGCCACGTCTACGTCGACGAAGCCGCCGACATCGACATGGCGCTCGACATCCTCATCAACTCCAAGGCGCAGCGGCCCAGCGTCTGCAACGCCGCCGAGACGGTCCTGGTGCACGCCGAGATCGCCGACGCGTTCCTGCCGCGTGCCCTCGAAGCGCTCACCCAGGCCGGCGTGATCGTGCACGGCGACACCGCCTGGCAGCAGGCGGGCCCCGGCCTGGTCGCCCCCGCCACCGACGAGGACTGGGCGACCGAGTACCTCTCGTACGACATCGCCGCCGCCGTGGTGCCCGACCTCGGCGCGGCGGTCGCGCACATCCGCCGCTGGACGTCCGGCCACACCGAGGCCATCGTCACCACCTCGCAGGCCGCCGCCCGCCGCTTCACCCGGTTGGTGGATGCGACGACCGTCGCCGTCAACGCCTCCACCCGCTTCACCGACGGCAGCCAGTTCGGCTTCGGCGCCGAGATCGGCATTTCCACCCAGAAGCTGCACGCCCGCGGCCCCATGGGCCTGCCCGAGCTGACCTCCACGAAGTACATCGTCACCGGCGACGGCCACACCCGCTGACCGCCCGCCGGATTCCGCGCGATCCCTGCCCAAAACGACCCGCCGGGGCTACCCTGGACGGGTGCCGGACGACGTGGGGGGCAAGCCGTTCCCGGACGGCGATCAGCCCGATGAGCACGGCCACGGGAGCCACGGAAGCGCGGACGAAGAATTCGCCTCCGTGGTCTTCGACGAGGCTTTCGTCCGTGCCGCGCAGATCCATGAACCCTCGGCCGTCGAGCGGCTGCTCGCCGCAGCCGAGGCCCGCGCCGAGGCGGAAGCCCGCCCCGGAACCGGCCTCGGCCCCGACCACGAAGGCGCCGAGGGCCTGGACGGCGGACCGGGCACCCGTGCCCGCCGTCGCGCCCGCCGCGATCCGGACGGATTCGACCCGGAAGCCGACGACTACGACACCTACGACGAGTACGCGCCCTACGACCCGTACGGCCCCTACGGCGGCGCGCTGCGCCCCTACCGGACCGCCCGCTGGCACCGCCCGGTGGCCTGGGTGCTCGCGCTGGTCATGGGCGTCGGCCTGGTCGCGCTGGCCTTCGCCGCCGTCTACCGCGGAGCCTCGGGCAAGGCCCCGAACCCGGCGCCGCGGCCCGCATCCAGCGGCGTGGACAGCACCCAGGGCGGGGGCACCGCCGCGAGCGGACGCCCGGGGCTGCCGCCCTCCGCGTCGGCCGGATCCGCCCCGCCGTCCGCCTCAGCCGTGCCCAGGCCGCACTGAACGACCGCCCGGCCGACAAGCGGCCCGGCAGGCGCCGTGCCCCGGCGCACAGGCCCCCGCGTACGGCCCGCGGGCGCCGCGCCCGGCAGGTCGCGGCGCACCGTCCGCCGAAGTTGCCGGGCCCCGGGGCGTTTACCCACCGCCTCACCGACCTACCCTTGTTGTATGACCGGGCGAGGTGACCCTCCCGAGGGGACGCCCAACGGCGCCCCGGGAGGCGGTGAGGACGAATACCGATCCGTCGTCTTCGACGAGTCGTTCGTGCGGGCTGCCCGACTCCAGGAGTTCTCCGCCGACGAGCGACTGGGCGAGCACCACGCGCCCGCAGTCCGGCCCCGCCATCCCTGGGTGCGGGCCGCCGGATCCCGGCAGGCCCTGCTGCTGGTGCTGCTGATCGTGCTCGCCTTCGGCACCGCCATCTACATGGGCGTACGCCACCCGTACAAGACGCCCGACCCGGTCAAGGTGCAGGCCCTGCGGTCCGCCGTCATCCCGCTCACGCCGCCGGGCACGGTGCCGGGCGGCGCCCCTGCCGACCTCGTCGCGCACAGCCCGGCGGCGCACTTCCGGGTCGGCGCCGCGGGGGTCAACCTGCCCACCGTCGAGCGCACCCGGCACTTCTCCGACAGCCAGATCGTCACCGCGATGAGCGTCGTCAAGGACTACCTCGTCCGCTCCTCGATCGACCCGGCCACCCTCACCGGCGGATCCGTACGGCCCGTGCGGCTCCTCCTGGACACCGGCCAGCTCGACCAGTTCGACCGGAGCCTGGCCCGCCCCACCGACGACGGGCATCACGCCGCGACCGGCTGGCTGGTGCGCTTCGACCCCCGCACGACCGCGCTCGCCGACCGGGACGTACGCGTCGACGGCACCCTCGCCGCATCGGAGAGCGGCCCCGACGCGCTGGACGTCACCGCCGACTACACCTTCGTCTACGCCGTGCGCGCCACTCACGAGGGCGCCCAGCGGGCGGACAACGGCACCGGGCGGCCCATACCGGGCGCCACCTCGCTCTTCACCGTCCGGCGCGAGATGCACTTCCGCCTCAGCCGTGCCGACCTCGACGACCACCGGCTCGAAGTCGTCCAGAGCAGCACGCAGGCAGGGCCGATGGCCTGCACCGCCCAGGCAGGTGTGCTGCGTCCGCTGCTGGCCGGCCAGGACGCGGGAAACGCCCGGCCGGCGGGCACCGACCCCTACTCACACCAGCGGGCGAACCCCGCGCTCTGCGGCCGGCTCGACGCTACTTCCCTGCCGGCCCCGAGCCACCCGGCCCGTTAGCACCGTCCGCGCCGCCGGCGTCGCCGCCGGAATCGCCGGGTCGTGAACCGCCGCGGAAGACCGTGTCCCGCAGCTTGCCGCCGAGGTCGCCCGCGCCGCCCGCGATGTCGCGCACCAGGCCCATCAGCGGGTCCTTGCTGTTGCGCACCGAGTCGGCGTAGTGCGAAGCGGAGTCGCGGAACGAGTCGGAGACCGAGGTGTCCTTGTCCTCGTCGCGCCGCGGGTAGTGACCGTCCATGATCCGCTGGAAGTCGCGGCTGGCCGCCCACTTCTTCAGCTCGGCGGCCCGCACCGTGGTGAACGGATGGCTGCGCGGCAGGACGTTGAGGATCTTCAGCACGGAGTCGCGCAGGTCGCCGCCCGACTCGTACTCCTCCGCCTGCTCCAGGAACGCGTCGACGTTCATCTCGTGCAGATGATTGCCGCCGGCCAGCTTCATCAGGCCGCGCATGGACGCCTGGACGTCCTGCCCGACCAGCAGGCCCGCGCGGTCCGCCGACAGCTCCGACTTGCGGAACCACTCGCGCAGCGCCGTCACGATCGCCATCACCGCGACGTTGCCGAGCGGGATCCAGGCGACGCGCAGCGCGAACTTCGTCAGGAAGAGCAGCAGGGTGCGGTAAACGGCGTGGCCGGACAGGGCGTGGCCGACCTCGTGGCCGATCACCGCCCGCATCTCCTCCTCGTCCAGCAGCTCGACCAGGCCGGTGGTCACCACGATGATCGGCTCGTCCAGGCCGATGCACATGGCATTGGGCTGCGGGTCCTGATTGACGTACATCGGCGGGACCTTCTCCAGGTCCAGGATGTGACAGGCGTCGCGCAGCATGTCGTTCAGGTGCGTGAACTGCCGGTCGCTCACCCGTACCGAGTCCGACAGGAAGAGCAGCCGCAGGCTGCGCTCCGGCAACAAGCCGCTGAGCGTCTTGAAGACGGTGTCGAACCCGCTCAGCTTGCGCAGCGCCACCAGCGCCGAGCGGTCCGCCGGGTGCTCGTACGACCGCGACGAGATGCCGGGGAACCGCCTGCGGTCCCTGCTCGGTACGCGTTCGCTGCCGCCGTCTGGGCTCTCCGTCATTGGGGCCTCCCCCTGTTCGACTGCGTGGTTTCAGACTAGAGGACGCCACTGACACCCGATTGGATGCTCGGGCGTACGCTGGCGAGCGCACCACATGACCGACAGGCCCGCACAAAGGGGAGCGACCCGCCATGCCGATTCCGAGCGTCCTGCTCGCTGTCTCCTCCCACACCCAGGGCCCCGGGTGGCTGCTGCGCACCGTGATCGTCGTCGGTGTCGTGGGTGCGGCCCTGATGGCCTGGTTCCTGCTGCGCGGCTACGGCAAGCAGGACTGACCCCTCCGACGGTCCGCCGGCTCCGGAGCGGAGTCGGCGTGAGGTCGCGCGGGCCCGCCGCATACGATGTGGCGGAAGTCTCTGCCCGCCCCCAGCCCGGATTGGTCCGCCGACGATGACCCTGCACAGCACCGCACAGTCCCTGGTTCCCCTCGCCGAGGGTGGCCAGCACAACAGCCTCAGCCCGTTCGTCACCGGTGGCGGCGCCCTGGTTGTCCTGATTCTCCTGCTGTGGATCACCACCCGCTTCAACCGGGACCGCTGAGCCCCGGCACCCGGCACCCGGCATCGCGCGCCGCCCAGTAGGGTCTGCACGCATGGGAGAGCACACAGGGCCCGTGAAGCGGCGACTCGGAGTGATGGGCGGCACGTTCGACCCGATCCATCACGGACACCTGGTCGCCGCCAGCGAGGTGGCCAGCCAATTCCACCTCGATGAGGTCATATTCGTCCCGACGGGGCAGCCGTGGCAGAAGAGCCACAAGCTGGTGTCCCCGGCCGAGGACCGGTACCTGATGACGGTCATCGCGACCGCGTCGAACCCGCAGTTCTCCGTCAGCCGCATCGACATCGACCGCGGCGGCAAGACGTACACCATCGACACCTTGCGCGATCTGCGGGAACTGCACCGCGACGCCGACCTGTTCTTCATCACCGGCGCGGACGCGCTCGGCCAGATCCTCACCTGGCACGACGCCGAGGAACTGGTCTCGCTCGCGCACTTCATCGGGGTGACCAGGCCCGGCCACATACTGGCCGACCCTGGGCTGCCCGAGGGCGCGGTGTCCCTCATCGAGGTGCCCGCGCTGGCCATCTCGTCGACCGACTGCCGGGCGCGCGTTGCCCAGGGCGAACCGGTCTGGTATCTCGTGCCCGACGGTGTGGTGCGCTACATCGACAAGAAGCAGCTCTACCGCAACGACAGCTGACGGGGCGGACGGAAAGGGGCACCGGTGAGCGACCGACAGGATCCTTACGGGCCGCAGGACCCGTATGCCCAGGATCCCTACGCCCAGGGGCAGCAGGCGTACACCTATGACGCCTACGGGCGGCCCGTGTACCACGACGCCGCGCAGCAGCCCTATGAGCAGCGCTACGACCAGTACGGACAGCCCGTCGCGCCCGCCCCCGCGGCTCCGCCCGAGTACGGCTACGACCCCTATGGCGGCCGGCAGGAATACGGCTACGAACCGTACGGCGGCCGGCCGCAGCCGGGCCACCCCCAGGAGTACGACCCCTACGGGCACCCTCAGCAGCAACAGGTCCCCCAGCAGCAACAGCAGCAGGAGTGGATCCCCCAGCAGCCCCCGCCGCCCCCGTACGAGCAGCAGCCCTACGGGGGCCAGGGGTATCCGCAGCAGGACTACGGCCGGCCGCAGCAGGACGAGGCGTCCGGCTACCGGGCGACCGGCTACGAACAGGCGCACCAGGAGACGCAGCCGCGGCCTCCGGAACAGCGCCGCGCCCCGGAGGCCGCGGGCCCCGGGACGGACGCCCCGCCGGCGCCTTCCGAGCCCTCCGGCCCCGCAGGCCCGGAGTACCACACCGAGCAGTTCTCGTTCATCGAGGAGCCGGACGAGGACTCCGAAGACGTCATCGACTGGCTGAAGTTCACCGAGAGCCGCACCGAGCGGCGCGAGGAGGCCAAGCGCCGCGGGCGCAGCCGCGTCGTCGCGCTGACGGTGGTGCTGGTCCTCCTGGTGATCGGCGGCGTCGGCTACCTCTGGTGGGCGGGCAAGCTGCCCGGACTGAACGGCGCCGACGGCGCCGGGACGGCCGCGGGCGCGGGGCAGAAGCGCGACGTGCTCGTCGTCCACCTGCGCGACACCAAGACCGGCAACAGTTCGACCGCCCTCCTGGTGGACAACGAGACCACCGACAAGGGCACCACCGTCCTGCTGCCCAACAACCTGATCGTCTCCAAGGACGACGGCACCACCACCACGCTCGGCAAGTCCGTCAAGGACGAGGGGACGGAGCCCACCAGGGACTCCCTGAACACCCTCCTGGGCGCCGACCTCAAGGCCAGCTGGCGTCTTGACACCCCGTATCTGGAGAACCTCGTCGAGACCGTCGGCGGCATCAGCGTCGACACGAACGCCACCGTCCCGGGCGCCAAGAAGGGTGACTCGCCGCTGGTCAAGCCGGGCAGTGACCGGCTCCTGAACGGCCAGTCCGCGGTCGCGTACGCCACGTACCAGGGGCCGGGCGAGAGCCAGGGCAAGCAACTGGAGCGCTTCGGGCAGGTCATGCAGGCCACCTTGAAGAAGGTCTCAAGCGACGCCGACGGGGCCACCGCCACGGTGAAATCGCTCCTCCAGGTACTGGACCCGCCGCTCACCGAGGCCCAGTTGGGCAGCTCCCTCGCGCAGCGGGCCGAACTGGCGAAGACCGGGGCGTACGGGACCACGCTGCTGCCCGTGCAGCAGAACGGCACGCTCAGCGCGGAGGCGGCGAAGACCGTCGTCAAGGATGTGCTCGGCGGCACGGTCAAGAAGACCGACCCGGACGCGACCCCGCGGGTCTCGGTGCGCAACGCCACCGGGGACGCCAGGGCCACGGGCAAGGCGCAGGTCGCGCTCGTCAACGGCGGCTACACCTTCGTCGACGGCGGGACGGCCGCGGCTCCGGGCAGCACGTCGGACGTGACCTACGCGGACGACGCCGACAAGGAGAAGGCCGCGGAGGTCGCCAAGACGCTGGGGCTCCCGGACGGCGCCGTCACCAAGGCCAAGGGCGCGGCCAACGCGGACATCACCGTCGTCCTGGGCCAGGACTTCAAGGGCTGACGGCGGGCGGACGGCCGGCTCCCGCGCGGGAGCCGGCCGGGGTAATCGAAAACACCGACGGGAGTGTCGGTGGGCCGTGAGACCCTTGAGGGGTATACGAAGCCGATCCGGCCGCCCTCCTGGGCGGCGTCGCCAGGGGCCCCGGGCCCCGGCCGGACGGCGTTCCCTCGACCCGAAAGCCGCTTGTGACCGCCACGGACCGCTCCATCGAGCTCATCAACGCCGCCGCTCAGGCAGCGGCCGACAAGCTCGCGCACGACATCATCGCGTACGACGTCAGCGACGTCCTCTCGATCACCGACGCCTTCCTGCTGGCGTCGGCGCCCAGCGACCGCCAGGTCAAGTCGATCGTCGACGAGATCGAGGAACGGCTCAACAAGGACCTCGGCGCCAAGCCGGTGCGCCGCGAGGGCGACCGCGAGGCCCGCTGGGTGCTCCTCGACTACGTCGACATCGTCGTCCACGTCCAGCACAGCGAGGAGCGGGTCTTCTACGCGCTCGAACGCCTCTGGAAGGACTGCCCCGAGATCGACCTCCCCGAGGACGCCAAGGAGACCCGCGGCAAGGCCGCCGCGCACGCCGAGTCCACGGCGGACGACGGAGAGGGAGAGTTCAACTGAACGGCACCACTGCGGGCCGCGGCCGTCGCATCGTCCTGTGGCGGCACGGCCAGACGGCCTGGAACCTGGAGCGTCGTTTCCAGGGCTCGACGGACATCGCGCTGACCGAGACCGGCGTCGGCCAGGCCCGGCGCGCGGCCCGGCTGCTCGCCGCCCTGAAGCCGGACGCCATCGTCGCATCGGACCTCCAGCGGGCCGCGACGACGGCCGGCGAGCTGGCCGACCTCACCCAGCTCGACGTGGCGCACGACGCGGCTCTCCGGGAGACCTACGCGGGCTCCTGGCAGGGGCTGACGCACGAGGAGATCGTCACCCTCTACGGCGAGCAGTACGCGGCCTGGAAGCGCGGCGAGCCGGTGCGGCGCGGCGGCGGCGAGCTGGAGACCGAGGTCGCCGACCGGGCCGCCCCGGTGGTACTCGAACACGCAGGGAAGCTGCCCGACGGCGGCACCCTGGTCGTGGTCAGCCACGGTGGCACGATCCGCACCACCATCGGGCGGCTGCTCGGTCTGGAAGCCCACCACTGGGAGGGCCTCGGCGGGCTGTCGAACTGCTGCTGGTCCGTCCTCGGCGAGGGCGCACGCGGCTGGCGCCTGCTGGAGCACAACGCCGGCACCCTGCCGGAACCGGTCCTGGGCGACGACGACTGACCGCCCGGGGGCGGGGCCGGACACCTGGATTTCACATCTGGGCAGGTCGCAGGCTAGAGTTCTTCTTGTTCGCGGCGCCGCCGGGGGAAACCCGGAGGGGCGGAACAAGACCCGGGGCTATAGCTCAGTTGGTAGAGCGCCTGCATGGCATGCAGGAGGTCAGGAGTTCAATTCTCCTTAGCTCCACAACCCCGATGATCCCGTCTCTCATGGATCCAGTGCCCGCCACCGGATCACGAGGAGGCGGGATCATTGCTGTATGGGGACTCTGCTCCCGTCCGGCTCCCTGGGCGGGCCGGAACGCCGTGCTGCCCCGGAAGGCCGCCACTTTTCGGGATGCAGCTCCCGAAAAGGGTCGTCCGCGGACGGTTCGGGAGCGGCGCTGCGGGCAGGTTCGATGAGGGTGCCCGCCCCGGTGGGCGCGAGACCGCCGAGGGGCGGTGGGTGCGGACGACGACGGGACTGCCCCGCTCGGCGGTCCGTGGCAGAATCGGACGGCGCCGGCAGGGGAGGAGAAAACGCGATGCCCACGAGCATCCTCGAGGAGGTCAACGACCTGCTCGATGTGGCCGAGGCGCAGGGCTATGACTGGCTGCCGGAATACGCGCTCCGCTTCACCTGCCCCGTTGACCGTCCCGGCGACACCCGCCGTGGCCGCGGTCCCGCCCTCCAGTGCCCCTCCTGCGGCTCGGCCCACGTCGCCCAGATGCTGGGTGACAACGGCGGCGTCTCGTTCGTCTGTACGGCCTGCGGCCACAGTTGGAGCTGACTGATGGGGGCTCACAGCAGGAAATGCGACTGGTGCGGCAGCGGTACGCCGATCGTCCGTGACATGGAACCGCTCAACGCCGACTACCAGTACTGGTGCGAGGAATGCGCCCGCGCGCTGGTCATAAAAGGCGATCCGATCGAGACCTACCGCGAGTTGGAGGGGGAGCCGATCTACGGGCGCCTCCTGGACGAGCACTGCACGCTGAAGCGTTTCTACTCCTTCGCCAGGGCCTGACCACCGCCCTCGGGCACCGTTCGCTCGCGGTCCGGTATTTTCCGGCCGGGGCGGAACTACCGGGTGTTTCCCGGGCGTTGTCGTGGACAGGAGCCGCCGCCGCAAGCGGCCGGCGGCACGGGGACGCGACACGGGGGTCGCATCGTGAGCGCTACGGACGTCACACCTGACCGCACCACACCACCCGAGGACGCCGGACGCTCGGCGCGGTGGAAACCGGGCGCGCGGGAAACCGCCGCCGAACTGGCGCAGCACACCGGGGTTTTACGCCTCGACTGGGCCCTGGAAGCTGATGGGGACGGCCGCCTGACGGCCCGTATTCCGCACCGGGATGCCGCGGTCCGCGGCGCCGGAACGCCGACGCGCAGCGGCCCTGCGACGTCACGCCTTCGAAGACACCGGCGCGCCCGCGTCGTCGGACGGGCGGCGGCCATGACCACGCGCCCCGCGGCCACCCGGCCCGCCGCGCCGCCACAGCCGGAGTGCCGCCGCCCCGAACAGCGCGAGCCCCGCGAGCGGATACACGTCGGACAGCAGGAGTTGGAGGGTGTTCTGGTGCAGTTCCTCGTGGTGGTGCCAGCGGTGCGGCACCCACCACAGGGCATAGCTGGAGAACAGCAGCGCCAGTATCGCGGTCGCCGCCCAGCCGCGGCGGGCGCTGCCGCCGGTGCGGTGCAGGGCCTCGGACCCGGCCAGGATCAGCATCGGCACGCACCACACCCAGTGGTGTGACCAGGAGATCGGGCTGACCAGCAGCGCGGTCGCCGCGCAGGTGACGGCGGCCCAGGCGCGGTCGCCTCGCAGCAGCGCCCACACCGCGAGCGTCAGCCCGAGCGCGGTGGCCAGGACGGCCGCCACGAGCCAGGCGGAGCCCGGATCGTGAGTGTGCAGCAGCCGGGCGAGTGCGCCGCGCAGCGACTGGTTCGCGGTGATCTCCACCTCACCGACGCGGTCGGCGGCGAAGACGGTCTCGGTCCAGAAGCGCTGCGCGTCGCGCGGCAGCGCGAGCGCCGAGAGGAGGGCGGTGGCGAGGAAGGTCGCGGTGGCGACGGCCGCCTGCCGCAGCCAGGGGTTCCGGATCCCGCGCACCCCGGCGCCGGAACGCAGCTGCTGCACGGCGCGCACGGTGCCGGCGACGGCGAGGAAGACCGCGAAGAGCGCGGGGGTGAGCTTGATGCCCGCCGCGATGCCGATGCCGATGCCCGCCCAGCGGTTGGTGTCCTTGCGGGTCAGGTCCCACAGCACCAGCGCGGCGAGCAGCAGATTGATCTGGCCGTAGCGCAGCGTCGTCCACACCGGTTCGCACCAGATCAGCAGCGCGGAGAGGGCGAGCGCCGCGGCGGGGCGCGGCATGCGCCGTGGCCTGCCGACCAGGCGCAGTGAGAGATGGACGACGGCCACCAGCAGCAGGAGGTTGCCGAGCGTGGCGAGGGTGCGCATGGTCGGCACGTCGACCAGCGTCAGGGGGGTGAACAGCAGCGCGGCGAAGGGCGGATAGGTGTTGGGCAGGTGCGCCGACGTGGCCACCATGTCGTAGAGGCTGCCGCCGTTGCGGGCCGTCCAGCCCTCGGCGCGGTAGACCATCAGGTCGATCATGGTCACGTGCGCGAGGCGCTGCACGACCCAGAAGACGGCGAAGGAGAGGGCGCAGCCGACCGCTGCCGACAGCGTCGGGTGGCGGTGGAGGAAACCCTTGCGGGGGCCGGGACCACCGGGGTCGGTGGACTGCTCCAGCTCCAGCGTGGTCACGGCGTACGGCTCCCCAGGACGAATCGGGCACGGCTCGCCGACAGTACCGCGCGCCCCGGCGTAGGCCCCGCGAGAAGCGATTTGGCAGAAGCCCGGGAGGGCCGTGTAATGTAGTCGATGTCGCCGCGGGAGACCGCAGCGGAGCAAGACCTGGGGCTATAGCTCAGTTGGTAGAGCGCCTGCATGGCATGCAGGAGGTCAGGAGTTCAATTCTCCTTAGCTCCACAGGATTCAGAGCGGGCCGTCCGATCGGACGGCCCGCTCTGTTGTGCGTTGCGGGCGGGAAATGGGGTGTGGGCATCGGCCGCCGTAGTGGGGGAGTGCGCTTGCCGCTGCCGATCGCGTGAGAGGCGTCATAGGTGGTGTGGAGTGGCGTGGATCTCATGGGGGCGTCAGGTGTCAAGGGTGCCGGATCGGCCACGGAGCGGTGTGGGTGCGGTCGGCGCCTTGGCTTCGTGAGAGGTGCGCCGTGGCGCGGGTGACGGGGCGGTCGTAGCCGTCTCGCTCGGGGCTCCTGTGTCGCGGATGATCCGCGGTCCGGCTGGGCCGGACGGGGCGGGGGTGAAATGCGGTGCTTCGCTGCCCAGTTCCGGTCGGCCATTCGCTGACTCCCGATCAAAAAATGGCGTCACATGCCGTGTTGGGTGCCCAATACCCCACCATTCCCTGCATTTCTGGCGCTATCTTGTCGTTCCTTGGGCTCTTCTTGGTGATCGCATGCCCCTGACATGAATCGTTCACCGAAAGAGTGGCGCATCGCGTGAATGTCATATCCATCGCATTCACCGCTCGTGAGGCACCGTGCGTCGCGCCACCACGCACCGCACCGCATCGCCACAGCAGGGGGTTACATGAGATCGAGCCGAACCAGAGCACTGCGCGCGCGTACCGGACTGGCCTGGGCGGCGACGCTGCCGCTGGTCGCCGGGGCGCTCGCGCTCGGCGCGCCCGCCGCCGACGCCGCGGGCCACGACGGCGGCCGGCACACGCTCCAGGGCACCAAGCCCGCCTGGGCCACCCGGCAGGCGGACCGGGGCGCCACCTCCGGTTCCACGGACGTCACCGCCCGCGTCTACCTCGCGGGCCGGGACGCCAAGGGCCTGGCCGCGTACGCCAGGGCCGTGTCCGACCCGCACTCCGCGTCGTACGGGAAGTACCTGAGCCCTGACCAGGTGAAGGCCCGTTACGGTGCCACGCACGACCAGATCGCCAAGGTGACCGACTGGCTGAAATCGTCGGGTCTGAAGGTCACCGGTACCGGCAGCCGCTATCTGACGGTCAAGGGAGATGCGTCGGCCGCCGAGCGCGCCTTCGCCACCGACCTGCACAACTACCGCAAGGACGGCCACACTTACCACGCGCCGTCGGCGACCGCCTCCGCGCCCGGAGCGCTGTCCGACGCCGTGCTGACCGTCACCGGCCTGGACAACGCACCCCGGCTCGCCCGGCACCACTCCACCGAGCTGCCGCCGCCGTCCGATGTCTTCCGCAACGCGGGCCCGTTCTCCTCGTACTTCGGCTCCAAGACCGACAAGCACCTGCCGTCCGCCTACGGGGCCAAGGCGTCGTACGCGGTGAAGGGCTACACCGGCAAGGAACTGCGCGCCGCCTACGGGGCGAAGAAGTGGACCGGCAAGGGCGTCACCGTCGCGATCACCGACGCCTACGCCTCCCCGACCATCGCCGGTGACGCGCAGAAGTACGCCTCCCGTAACGGCGACGCGCGCTACCGCCGCGGGCAGCTGTCCCAGGTGCTGCCCGCGGACTACTCGCGCATCGAGGAGTGCGGCGCGGCCGGCTGGTACGGCGAGGAGACCCTCGACGTCGAGGCCCTGCACGCGGTGGCTCCCGACGCCGACGTCGTCTACGTCGGCGCCGCCTCCTGCAACGACGACGACCTGCTCGACTCGCTCGGCAAGATCGTCGACGGGCACCTCGCCGACATCGTCTCCAACTCGTGGGGCGACATCGAGGCGAACGAGACCCCCGACGTGGCAGCCGCGTACGACCAGGTGTTCCAGCAGGGCGCGGTGCAGGGCATCGGCTTCTACTTCTCCTCCGGTGACAACGGCGACGAAGTGGCCAATACCGGTACGAAGCAGGTGGACACCCCGGCGAACTCCGCCTGGGTCACCGCGGTCGGCGGCACCTCGCTCGCCGTCGGCAAGAACCGCACGTACCAGTGGGAGACCGGCTGGGGCACCCAGAAGGCGGTGCTCTCCAAGGACGGCAAGGACTGGACCGGCTTCCCCGGCGACTTCAACGGCGGCGCGGGCGGCGGCACCAGCAAGACCGTCGCGCAGCCCTTCTACCAGCGCGGCGTCGTCCCGGACGGGCTGGCCGGTGCGAACGGCGGCGGCGCCATGCGCACCGTCCCCGACATCGCGGCGGTCGCCGACCCCAACACCGGCTTCCTGGTCGGCCAGACCCAGACGCTGCCCGGCGGGAAGCTCGGCTACGACGAGTACCGCATCGGCGGCACCTCGCTCGCCGCACCGGTGATCGCGGGTGTCCAGGCGCTGGCCCAGCAGGCCAGGCACGGCGTCCCCATCGGCTTCGCCAATCCCGGCATCTACCAGCGCTACGGCACCTCCGCCTACCACGACGTCACCGACCACCCGCTGGGCGCCGGCCGTGACCTGGCCGTCGTACGGGTCGACTACGTCAACGGCGTCGACGGCGGCAAGGGCACATCGACCACGCTGCGCAGCCTGGGCAAGGACAGCTCGCTGCACGCGGGCGTCGGCTATGACGTCGTCACCGGCGTCGGCAGTCCGGGCGCGGGCTACGTCAGCTCGTACCGTCCCTGACCGTTCCCGTAGGGGCCGCGTCGGGGAATCCCCGGCGCGGGCCCTGTGCCCCCTGCGGTACCCTGGCGCCATGCGTGCCGTACGCCTTCTGCTTAGCGGGCCGCGCTGATCAGTTCCGACCGGGCCATCCGCTGTGGCCGCCCGGGTCGGCATCGGCGCGGCGTCCCCTCCTGTGCGAGGGGCATTTTTGTTTCCGCAGAATCCGTGTCCGCAGCCGCCGCAGGCAGATGACGATCGATGGAGCTTTGAGGACGATGAGCGAGACGACTACCTCCCCCGCTGCTGAGGGCGCGGGCGGTCCCCCCTCCGAGGTGGCAGCGCCGCACCGCTACACGGCCGCGCTGGCCGCCGACATCGAGGCACGCTGGCAGGACTTCTGGGAGTCGGACGGGACCTACGAGGCCCCGAACCCGAGCGGCGACCTGGCAGGCGACCCCGCGCTGGTGTCCCGCCCCAAGAAGTTCGTCATGGACATGTTCCCGTACCCCTCGGGTGCGGGCCTGCACGTCGGCCACCCGCTGGGCTTCATCGCCACCGACGTCTACGCCCGCCACCAGCGCATGACGGGCCACAACGTCCTGCACACCCTGGGCTTCGACGCCTTCGGCCTGCCCGCCGAGCAGTACGCCGTGCAGACCGGCACCCACCCGCGGGTCTCCACCGAGGCCAACATCGTCAACATGCGGCGCCAGCTGCGCCGCCTGGGCCTGGGCCACGACCAGCGCCGGTCGGTCGAGACGATCGACCCGGCGTACTACAAGTGGACCCAGTGGATCTTCCTCCAGATCTTCAACTCCTGGTACGACCCGGAGGCGGACGCCGCACGGCCGATCGACACCCTGGTCGCGCAGTTCGAGGCGGGCACCCGCCCGACGCCCGACGGCCGCCCCTGGAGTGCGCTGGACGCGGTCGAGAAGGCCGGCGTCCTGGGCGAGTACCGGCTGGCCTACGCCTCCGACGCGCCCGTCAACTGGTGCCCCGGCCTGGGCACCGTGCTGGCGAACGAGGAGGTCACCGCCGAGGGACGCTCCGAGCGCGGCAACTTCCCCGTCTTCAAGTCCAAGCTGCGCCAGTGGAACATGCGGATCACCGCCTACGCGGACCGCCTGCTGGACGACCTGGACGCGCTGGACTGGCCCGAGGCCATCAAGCTCCAGCAGCGCAACTGGATCGGCCGCTCCGAGGGCGCCCGCGTCGACTTCCCGGTCGGCGACAACAAGATCACCGTCTTCACCACCCGCCAGGACACCCTGTTCGGCGCCACCTACATGGTGCTGGCCCCGGAGCACGAGCTGGTGGCGGGCAACGGCAACGGCTCCATCGTCCCGGCCGCCTGGCCCGATGGCACCCACGAGGTGTGGACCGGCGGCCACGCCACCCCGGGCGACGCCGTCGCCGCGTACCGCAAGCAGGCCGCGGCCAAGTCGGACGTCGAGCGGCAGGCCGAGGCCAAGGACAAGACCGGTGTCTTCACCGGCGCGTTCGCCACCAACCCGGTCAGCGGCGCACAGGTCCCGGTCTTCATCGCCGACTACGTCCTGATGGGCTACGGCACCGGCGCGATCATGGCCGTCCCGGCGCACGACAGCCGCGACTTCGCCTTCGCGCGCGCCTTCGAGCTGCCCGTGCGCTGCGTCGTCCAGCCGTCGGACGACCGCGGCACCGACACCGCGACCTGGGACGACGCCTTCGCCTCGTACGACGCGAAGCTGGTCAACTCCTCCGGTGCGGAGATCTCCCTGGACGGCCTGGGTGTCGTCGAGGCCAAGGCGAAGATCACCGAGTGGCTGGCGGACCGCGGCATCGGCGAGGGCACTGTCAACTTCCGGCTGCGCGACTGGCTGTTCAGCCGCCAGCGCTACTGGGGCGAGCCGTTCCCGATCGTCTACGACGAGGACGGCGTCGCGCACGCGCTGCCCGCGTCGATGCTGCCCCTGGAGCTGCCGGAGGTCGAGGACTACTCCCCGCGCACCTTCGACCCGGACGACGCGGACACCCGCCCGGAGACCCCGCTGTCCCGCAACGAGGACTGGGTCAACGTCGAGCTGGACCTGGGTGACGGCAACGGCGTCAAGCGCTACCGCCGCGAGACCAACACCATGCCCAACTGGGCCGGTTCGTGCTGGTACGAGATGCGCTACCTGGACCCGTCCAACGCCGACGCCATGGTCGACCCGGGCATCGAGCAGTACTGGATGGGCCCGCGCGAGGGGCAGCCGGCCGGTGGCGTCGACCTGTACGTCGGCGGCGCGGAGCACGCCGTGCTGCACCTGCTGTACGCCCGCTTCTGGTCCAAGGTTCTGCACGACCTGGGGCACGTCTCGTCGTCCGAGCCGTTCCACAAGCTGTACAACCAGGGCATGATCCAGGCGTTCGTCTACCGGGACAGCCGCGGCATCGCCGTCCCGGCGGCCGAGGTCGAGGAGCGCGACGGCGCGTACTACTACCAGGGCGAGAAGGTCAGCCGCGTCCTGGGCAAGATGGGCAAGTCCCTGAAGAACGCCGTCACACCCGACGAGATCTGCGCCGAGTACGGCGCCGACACGCTGCGCCTGTACGAGATGGCGATGGGCCCGCTGGATGTGTCCCGCCCCTGGGACACCCGGGCGGTCGTCGGCCAGTACCGCCTGCTGCAGCGCCTGTGGCGCAACGTCGTGGACGAGGCGACGGGTGAGGTCACCGTCGTCGACACGGAGCCGGACGAGGCGACCCTGCGGGCCCTGCACAAGGCCATCGACGGCGTCGCCCAGGACATGGCGAACCTGCGGTTCAACACCGCGATTGCCAAGGTCACCGAGCTGAACAACCACTTGACCAAGGCGGCGGGCCCGGTGTCGCGCACGGTCGCGGAGCGCCTGGTGCTGCTGGTCGCCCCGCTGGCCCCGCACATCGCGGAGGAGCTGTGGCGCAAGCTGGGCCACACCGACACCGTGGTGCACGCGGACTTCCCGGTGGCCGACCCGGCGTACGTCGTGGACGAGACCGTGACCTGCGTGGTGCAGATCAAGGGCAAGGTCAAGGCCCGGTTGGAGGTCGCCCCGTCGATCTCCGACGCCGACCTGGAGGCGGCGGCGCTGGCCGAGCCCGCGGTGGTTGCCGCACTGGGCGGCACGGGCATCCGGAAGGTGATCGTCCGGGCGCCGAAGCTGGTCAACATCGTGCCTGCCTGACCTCGGTCGGCGGGGTGTCCGCACGGTGCCGCCGCAGGGCAGGAGCCGACCGGCTCAGGCCCTGCGGCGGTGTCGTCATGGGGCGTCTGACGGCCGCTCCGGGCGGGTGATCGAGCCGCTCCGGGCGGGACATGGGTGCTTTCCCCTACGGGCAGGTTGGGGGTTCCGATGGAACCCCTGACCTGCCCGAGCCGTTTACCGTTGAGGGACAGGGCGCGGGCTACCGAACCGGCGCCGCCGAATCCTCTGGGGGAGTTCATGGAAGCCGTGATCGCCATCATCGGGCTGCTCTTCCTGCTCTTCGTCGCCGCCGGAGTGTTCGTGACGGTCAAGGCCGTACAGGCGACCAAGCGCGGCGTGGACCGCACGGTCGCGCAGGCCCGGAGAAGTGTGGAGGACACCGGCCTGCGGGCGAGGAAGCTCGCCCAGCCCGGAGTCGCCGGCGAGCTGGCACAGCTCCGGCTGTCGCTGCGGACCTCGATGCGCGCCACCCAGGACGCACTGCGCGGCGGTGTGACCGAAGACGCCTCGCTCAGTGAGGCGCTCGGCCTCTTCGAACGGCTCAGCGCGCACGGCCACGAACTCGACGACGAGCTGAGGCGGCTGGAGCGCGAGCCCGACCGGGCCGCCACCTCCGCCCGGATGCCGGAGCTGCGGGAGCGCACCGAGCGCATCACCCGGTCCGCCGATTCGCTGCGCTGGGCGGCGCTGGACCGCGCGCGGAAGTTCTCCGACGACGACCTGGCCGCGCTGAACGACCAGATCGACGTCGAGGCGGGCGCGCTGCGGCACTGGACCCGGGAACCGGCAGCCGGTACGGCACCGGACGGGGACGCAACTCCCGGCCGGCAGGCCGCATCCGGGAGCGGCAGTGCCTCCGGGGCGGCCGGCGGTGACGGGCACTCCTGGGGCCCCGAGGCGGGCGAACCCCAGGCGATAACGGCCAGGGATCCGCGTGCCAGGCCGTCCTATCCGTGGCAGAAGGCCCCGCACGGCGAGAGCACGACCTGACGGTGACGGGCGCCGCTTGGCACAGTCCCTACGAACCGGGAAGATCTTGAGAGGGGCCGCACTGTCGGGTGCCGGGCTCCCCGGATAGCCTCCCAGTCATGTCCCGCCATGTCGCCATCGTCACCGATTCCACGGCCTACCTGCCGCCGGTGGCACTGGAGCGCCACCGCATCACGGCCGTCCCGCTGACCGTCGTCCTGGGGGACCAGGCCCTGGAAGAGGGCACCGAGATCTCGGCGAGATCCGTCGCCCAAGCCCTCCAGAAGCGCGGGCCGGTGACGACGTCGCGGCCCAGCCCGAGCACCTTCGCCGACACCTACCGCAAGGTCGCCGCGTCCGGCGCCTCCGCCATCGTCTCGCTCCACCTCTCCTCGGAGTTCTCCGGGACCTACGACGCGGCGGTCCTCGCCGCGAAGGAAGCGCCGGTACCCGTAAGGGTCGTGGACACCGGCATGGTCGCGATGGCACTCGGGTTCTGCGCCCTGGCCGCCGCGGAGACCGCCGAGGCCGGCGGGGACGCCGACGAAGCGGTCGCCGCGGCGGAGAAGCGCGCCGCCGGGACCTCCGCCTATTTCTACGTCGACACCCTCGACTACCTCCGGCGCGGAGGCCGGATCGGTACGGCTCAGGCGCTGCTCGGCTCCGCGCTCGCCGTCAAGCCGATCCTGCAACTGGCCGAAGGCCGCATCGAACTCCTCGAAAAGGTCCGGACGGCTTCGAAGGCCATCGCGCGGCTGGAGGAGATCGCGGCGGAGCGCGCGGGCCAGGGCGAGGTCGACATCGCCGTCCACCACCTCGCGGCGGCGGAACGTGCGGAAGCCCTCGCCGACCGCCTGCGGGAGAGGGTGCCTGGCCTGCGTGAACTCCATGTCAGCGAGGTTGGCGCGGTGATCGGCGCGCACACGGGGCCGGGGCTGCTGGGGGCAGTGATCTCACCTCGGTGAGGGGCGTGCCGCGCGTGTCCGTTTTCGCCGGGTTGTGTGGGTGGAGGCTCCCCTTCGGGTGACGCGGTTATCCACAACAGGGTAGTTATCCACGGGAATTGAGCCTGCTCGGCACGATCGGCGCGGAGTGCCTACCGTCGGTCGGCATGAGCACTCAATCACCGTCCGTAATCATGAGGCCGGGCCCGGAGCTGGACGCGGCCCCCGGTACCGAGGCGCGCGAGCCCGAGCGTGGCAGGCGGCCGGGCCGTTCCCACTACGTGCGGTCACCGGCGCGGGGGCGGTCCGGCCACCGGGCCGCGGCTGCGCGCCGGGCCGAGACTGCGGCTTTGATCCGGGCGAGAGCGGAGGCGCTTTTCAGCGGTCTGCCGGAGGGGGACGGAAGTGGAGTCCTGCCCCAAGATCCTCCCCAAAACCCTCCCCAAGCCCCGCTCCGAGTCCGTCTCCAAGCCCCTCCTCAAGACCGTCTCCGCCGCCGTTCTCCTGTCCGTTCCCGTTCCCGTTCCCAATTCCGTTTCCGTTCCCCGCTCCCGGCTCCCCGTGGTCCGCATGCCCGGCGGCGTCGCGATCCGCCGTCTGTCGAGAGGCCACAGGACGAGCCGGTCGGGCAGCGAAAGGGAGGGCGGGACGTGGTGGGGCGGGAGACAGCTGGGCCAGGGGCGGACGGTGGTGTCGGTGTGGGCGCCGCTGCCGGGATGGAGGCGAGGCCGGGCGCTGGGACAGGTGAAACGGGGCCGGGGCGTTGGGAGCGGGCGCGGCTGGCGGTGCGGGAACGGCTGCCGCTGTGGGTGCAGTTACGTTGCGCCACCGATCCGAAGGCGCTGGCCGCGCTGGCGCTCGTGCTGGTCGTGGCCGTGGTCCTCGCCGTCCAGCACTTCTGGGCCGCAGATCCCGAGCCGGTGCGTGCTCCGGCGGCCGAGCATGCCGTGTCCGTGCCGTCGCTCTCGTCCGGCCTGCCGCCCTCCGGTACGTCCTCGACCGGGCCGGCCGGATCGGCCGCATCGGTCACATCGGCTTCGCCGGGGGCGGGCGATGGCCCTGGGAAGCAGCTGGTGATCGATGTGGAGGGGAAGGTCAGGCATCCGGGAATTCACCGTCTGCCGGCCGGGGCACGGGTGACCGACGCGCTGGACGCGGCGGGCGGTGTGCTGCGCGGGGCGAGCACCCAGGGGCTGAACCGCGCGCGGCTGCTGGCCGACGGGGAGCAGATCGTCGTCGGCGGGGCCGGTGCGGGGGCGGCCGGTGGCGGAGCGACGGCCGAGGAGGCCGCGAACGCGCCGCCGGGCGAAGCGGGCGCGTCGGGCGGCGGCCCAGGGGCGCCGGGGCAGCCGGTCAGCCTCGGATCGGCCACCGAGCAGCAACTCGACGCGCTGCCTGGCGTGGGGCCCGTACTGGCGCGGCACATCATCGAATTCCGCACCCGGCACGGTGGGTTCAGGTCGGTGGACCAACTGCGCGAGGTGACCGGTATCGGTGAACGTCGCTTCGCCGACCTGCGCCCCTTGGTCCAGCCATGACCACCGAGCGCGCCACGGTGCACGCGGCGGCGGCCTCACCCCATGGTGCCTCGGACCCGCGCCAGGAGGGACCGGCCGACCTGCGTATCGTCGCCCCGGCGCTGGCCGCGTGGGCCGCGGCGGCGCTTGCCCTGGGGGCGCCCGGTGCGGCGGTGGCGTACTCCTGTGTGGCGGCTGCCGTCCTCGCCGCGGTGGCCCTGCGCTGGGCCGCGGTACGGCGCAGGGCCGAGGCCGCTTCGGAGCCCGCCCCGGAGGCCGTGCCCACATCGCCGGGGCGTCGGAGCCACGCCCCGCGCCGGTGGTCGGCCGGGTCGCTGGTGGCCGCCGCGGCGGTGCTGCTGTGCGCGGTGGCGGGCGCGGCGTCCGCGGCGCTGCACGCGGCGGACGCGCGGCGCGGGCCGCTGCCCTCCTGGGCGCAGCGCTATGCGCATCTCACCGTGGAGCTGGAGGTCACCGAAGACCCGCGGATGACCCGGCCCAAGGCGCACGGCTCCCCACACATGCCGCCGTCCCTGGTGTTCACCGCGGACGTTGTGCGCATCACCGGACCGGACGGCTCGGTGACGGCCACCCACACACCCGCCCTGGTCATCGCGCAACAGCATACGGAAAAGCACGGCGGGCAGGATGCCGCGGCGGCGCAGCGCGGCCGATGGCTCGGCCTGTTGCCTTCGACGCGTATCCGGGTCGCGGCCCGTGCTGCCCCGCCGACGCCACCGGACGGGCGGATCGCCGCCGTACTGCGGGTCTCCGCCGACACACCGCCCCGTCCGGTGGCCGCGCCGTCGGCGCTCCAGCGGGTGGCGGGCAGCCTGCGGGCCGGGCTCCGGGACGCCACCGACGGCCTGTCGCCCGATGCCCGTGCCCTGTTGCCCGGCCTCGTCGTGGGGGACACCTCACGGGTGCCGCCGGATCTCGACGACGCGTTCCGTGCCACGGACCTGACGCATCTGCTTGCCGTATCCGGCAGCAACCTGACGATCGTGCTCGCCCTGCTGATCGGCCCTCCGCACCTCGCCTCACGAGCCGAACGCCGCGGCCTGGCGCCCCGCATCGGACTGTCCCTGCGCGGTACCGCCGTCATCGGCGGCGCCCTTGCCCTCGCCTTCGTCGTGGTGTGCCGGCCCGACCCCAGCGTGCTGCGGGCGGCGGCCTGCGGGCTGATCACCCTGCTGGCGATCGGGACCGGACGCCGCCGCTCCCTGCTCCCCGCACTCGGCGCCGCCGTCCTGCTGCTGATCCTCTACGACCCGTGGCTGGCGCGCAGTTACGGCTTCCTGCTCTCCGTCCTGGCCACCGGCGCGCTGCTGCTGCTCGCCCCGCGCTGGAGCGCGGCGCTCCAGCGGCGTCGGGTGCCGCCCAGGATCGCCGAAGTGGTCGCCGCCGCTGCCGCCGCCCAGGCGGTCTGCGCCCCCGTCGTCGCGGTACTCGCGGCCCGGGTCGGCCTGCTCGCCGTGCCGTGCAATCTGCTCGCCGAACTGGCCGTCGCCCCGGCGACCGTCCTGGGCTTCGCCGCCCTCGCCGTCGCCCCGCTCGTACCTCCGGCCGCCCAGGCGCTGGCGTGGTGCGCGGGCTGGCCGGCCAGCTGGATCGCCGGGGTGGCGCGCACCGGGGCCGCCCTGCCGGGCGCGGAGTTCGGCTGGCCGGGCGGCTGGGCGGGCGGCCTGGCGCTCGCCGTGGCCACCCTCGTCCTGGTGGCGGTGGGCCGCCGGATGCTGCGCCGCCGGTGGCTGTGTGTCCTGTGCGCGCTGGCCCTGATCCTGGTGGTGTGGCGGCCGGCGCCGCTGACCCGCGTCCTGACGGGCTGGCCGCCACCGGGATGGCGGGCGGTGGCCTGCGACGTCGGGCAGGGCGACGGACTCGTACTCGCGGCCGGTGACGGCACGGCCCTGGTGGTGGACGCGGGCCCCGAACCCCGCGCCATCGACCGGTGCCTGACCGACCTCGGTGTCCGCCGCATTCCCGTGGTCGTGCTGACGCACTTCCATGCCGACCACGTCGACGGCCTACCCGGGGTGCTGCACGGCCGCTCGGTCGGGCTGATCGAGACGACGACGCTCCAGGAACCCCCGGAGCAGGCCGAGTTCGTCCGGCGCACCGCCGCGGCGGCCGGGGTGCAGGTGACCCGTGCGGCAGCGGGTGAGCGGCGTCGGCTGGGCCCTCTGGCCTGGGAAGTCCTCTGGCCGCCCGCGGACGGCTCAGGGGCCGCGCCGGACGGACCCAACGACGCCAGCGTGACGCTGCTCGTCCGCAGCGCGGGGCTGACCCTGCTGCTCCTCGGCGACCTCGAACCCCCCGCTCAGCAGGCGCTGTTGACGGGACACCCGGAGCTGTCCGGGATTGATGTCCTCAAGGTGGCCCATCACGGTTCGGCCCACCAGGACCCCGAGTTGATGCGTCGGCTGGCGCCACGGCTCGCGGTGATCTCCGTGGGCGCCGACAACTCGTACGGCCATCCGGCGCCCCGTACCGTCGATGCGCTGCGGCGGCTGGGGGCCAAGGTGCTGCGTACCGATACGGATGGCGCGATTGCCGTGCTGGGCACGCGAAACCAGCTGTCCGCAACGGTCAGGGGCCGCCGCACATCCCGGCGCCGCTCCCGCACCACGGCGGCTCGTCGACGCCGGCGCATCACCCGCGTCCGACGGGCGGCAGCCCCGGCAAGTCGCTACTGCGCCTCGCGCCAGCCGTCGTGCTCCGCCGCGATGCCGTCCAGCCGGTGCGGGTCGTACGCGCCGTCGGGGTCCTCGACGACCACCAGCCACTGGGCGTCATCGGCGTCGTCCTCGCCGGCCAGGGCGTCGCGTACGAGCTGCGGTTCATCGGCGAGACCGAATTGCTCGGTCAGGGTCTCGGCCACCTCCTCCGCGGCGTCGCGGTCGGGCAGTACCAGTACGTGTCGTGCATCGTTCACCGGACCATTGTCCGGCAACGGAACGGTGGGCGGCGGGGCGGGCACCGGAGCGGGTGGGACTCGGCCTGCACGAGCGGCTGTCCGTCCGCCCGCCCGGACGGGATTGTCAGTGGGGCGTGGGATGCTGGAGCGCGATGGCCAGGAAGACTGCAAACGACGATCCGCTCGCCCCCGTCACGCTCGCGGTGGGCCAGGAAGACCTGCTGCTCGACCGTGCCGTGCAGCAGGTGGTGAAGGCTGCCCGTGCCGCGGACGAGGACACCGATGTGCGCGACCTCAGCTCCGATCAGCTCCAGCCTGGCACCCTCGCCGAGCTGACCAGCCCTTCGCTGTTCGCCGAGCGCAAGGTCGTGGTGGTGCGCAACTCCCAGGATCTGTCGGCGGATTCGATCAAGGACGTCAAGGGCTATCTCGGATCTCCGGCGGAGGAGATCACCCTCGTCCTGCTGCACGCGGGCGGCGCGAAGGGCAAGGGGCTGCTCGATGCGGCCCGCAAGGCAGGGGCGCGCGAGGTGGCCTGCCCCAAGATGACGAAGCCGGCCGACCGGCTGTCGTTCGTCCGGGGCGAGTTCCGCGCGGTGGGGCGTTCGGCGACGCCGGAGGCATGCCAGGCGCTGGTCGACGCCATCGGAAGCGATCTGCGCGAGCTGGCCTCAGCCTGTTCGCAGCTGACCGCCGACATCGAGGGCACGATCGACGAGGCGATCGTGGCGCGCTACTACACCGGCCGGGCGGAGGCGTCGAGCTTCACCGTCGCGGACCGTGCGGTCGAGGGGCGTGCGGCCGAGGCCCTGGAGGCGTTGCGCTGGGCGATGTCGACGGGCGTCGCCCCCGTCATGATCACCAGCGCGCTGGCCCAGGGCGTCCGCGCCATCGGCAAGCTGGCGTCCGCCCCGCGCGGCGCGCGCCCCGGCGACCTCGCCCGCGATCTGGGCATGCCGCCGTGGAAGATCGACCGGGTGCGGCAGCAGATGCGCGGCTGGTCGGCGGACGGCGTGGCGACGGCGCTGCTGGCTGTCGCCGCCGCCGACGCGGGTGTCAAGGGCGGCGGCGACGACCCCGAATACGCCCTGGAGAAGGCCGTGGTGGCCATCGCCCGCGCGGCCCGCTCCCGCTGAACCAGCTGGCGAGGCGGAAAGAAGCCGAGGCCGAACGAAGCCGGTATCCGGCGCCGCGCCCTCGGCCCAGAAGCGCCTGAACGGGCGGTCGCAGTCCCTGGCTACCCGGACAGCTATCCCCGAAGCTTCCCCAACGTCTCCCGGGCGCTGCTCTTCAGCATGTCGGCGATCTCGTCCGTGCCGGGCGGGGTGCTGGAGCTGCGGCTGGACGCGTAGCTGGACCACGTCGACTGGTACGTCAGCCAGCCGTCCCGGACCCCGAGGATCACGTACGAGCCGCTGTTGTTGCTGCTGTCCTTCCGCGTCACCAGGTACGCCTCGTCACCGATGCCCGTCACCGGCTCGACCGCGTAGTCGACGGAGGTGTCCTGCTTCTCGTAGGCGCGGTAGCCGTCCGCGAACTCCGGGGCGGGGTCGGCCTTCTTGTGCAGCGTGACGGAGTTGTAGAGGTAGTTCGACGCGTAGTCCGAACTGCTCTCGCCTTCCTTCTCCAGCGAGACGTTGCACCACATCGAGTCGATGGCGGGCTGCTGGGCGCCGCTGTGCTGTGGGTTCGGGGCGTTCGCCGAGCTGCCCTTCGTCCGGTACCGGGCGCTCTCGAACGGTGTCAGGGAGGTGTCCGCGCAGAGGTCCGACGTGTAGGAGTAGCCGGCCAGGTCGGGGCTGGGCTCCGAGCTGCCGAAGCTGCCGGTGGCGAACATCACCGAGGCCCAGATCGCGGATGCCGCGACCGCACCGCCGATCGCCCATGGCCAGCCGGACGCGCCCCGGCCACCGTCACCCGGAGGGGCCGGCGGCTGCGGGCCCGTGGCGGGGTAGCCGTAGCCGCCCGGTGCCTGCGGCGGGGGTTGCTGCGCGTACGGGTTCTGCTGGGCCGGCACCGGATTGTGGGGCGCGGGCGCCTGACCGTACGGCTGCGGATAGAGACGGTTCGGATCCCCCGAGAGATCCCCCGAGAACGACATGGCGGCAGCGTAGCGGAACCGGCCGGAGCCGCACCCCGGCGAACGGACCCCGCCCCACCCACCCAGGACACGCAACGACGGAGCCGTCCCGCCTGCCCCAGGACACACAACGACGGACCCGTCCCGCCTGCCCCAGGACACACAACGACGGACCCGCCCCACCCGCCCAGTGCACGCCTAGACGGACCCCACCGCACGGCACACAACAACGGCCCCCGCCCCACTCACCCCACCCCCCCCGAACGCGCAAAAAACCCCGCCGGCCCTGGGGAAGGGCAACGGCGGGGCTTCTTGTCAGTCTTCGGGCCGTCCGGCGGACGTCGCCGGTCGAGCCGGGGGCGCCGCACCCGCGTGGCGAACGCAGGCCGTGTGCGGCGCGGTGGTGCACCGTTCAGGGAGCGGAGAGAGGGGCCGCTGAATCCCCGACGGCGGGGTGTTGCAAGGTCAGACGGAGATCGTTCAGCCCTTGAGGCCGGCGACCTTCTTGGCCAGCGCCGACTTCTTGTTGGCGGCGGCGTTCTTGTGGATGACACCCTTGCTGACGGCCTTGTCGAGCGTCTTGGCAGCGGCGGCCTGGGCGGCGGTGGCCTTCTGCAGGTCACCGGCCTCCACGGCCTCGCGGGTGCGACGGATCGCGGTCTTCAGAGTGGACTTGACAGCCTTGTTGCGCTGACGAGCCTTCTCGTTGGTCTTGATCCGCTTCATCTGGGACTTGATGTTCGCCACGAAAGAGCCTTTTCAGGTTCGTTGGAGTTTCGAGTTGCGCCGCGCACTTTGAGAGGGCACGAAGCGCAGTGGACCAGGCTACCAGCCACGCCCACGGCATCCCAATCCGGGCCGCGGTCGCCCGGGAGCACCGCCCAAAACGGACCGACGGCGCCGCTCATGGGACGATGGGGAGGACGTCACACCCGAGTCCCGCCTACCCGCGTTCACTGAATGGACCCTGCGTGCCCGCGACCCCTACGAACGTGCCGGAGCCGAGCCGTACCGACCCGGCCCTCCTCCGTAACTTCTGCATCATCGCGCACATCGACCACGGCAAGTCGACGCTCGCCGACCGGATGCTCCAGATCACCGGTGTCGTCGACCAGCGGCAGATGCGCGCGCAGTACCTCGACCGCATGGACATCGAGCGCGAGCGCGGCATCACGATCAAGTCCCAGGCGGTGCGGCTTCCCTGGTCGCCTTCCGAGGGCGAGGAGAAGAGTGGGACGACCCACATCCTCAACATGATCGACACCCCTGGCCACGTCGACTTCACCTACGAGGTCTCCCGCTCGCTCGCCGCGTGCGAGGGCTGCATCCTCCTCGTCGACGCCGCCCAGGGGATCGAGGCGCAGACCCTCGCCAACCTCTACCTGGCGATGGAGAACGACCTCACGATCATCCCGGTCCTCAACAAGATCGACCTGCCGGCCGCACAGCCCGAGAAGTTCGCCGCCGAGCTGGCGAACCTCGTCGGCTGCGATCCCGGCGACGTGCTGCGGGTCTCCGCCAAGACCGGCGTCGGCGTGCCCGAGCTGCTGGACAAGGTGGTCCGCGAGGTGCCGTCCCCGGTCGGCGTCAAGGACGCGCCCGCCCGCGCGATGATCTTCGACTCGGTCTACGACGCCTACCGCGGCGTGGTGACCTACGTGAAGGTCGTCGACGGCACGCTCAACAAGCGTGAGCGCATCCGGATGATGTCCACAGGCGCCGCCCACGAACTGCTGGAGATCGGCACCAACTCGCCCGAGATGAAGGCCGCCGACGGCCTGTCCGTGGGCGAGGTGGGCTATCTGATCACCGGCGTGAAGGACGTCCGCCAGTCCAAGGTCGGCGACACCATCACGCAGCTCAGCAAGGGGGCGACCGAGCCGCTCGGCGGCTACAAGGACCCCAAGCCGATGGTGTTCTCCGGGCTCTACCCGCTGGACGGTTCGGACTACCCGGAGCTGCGCGAGGCGCTGGACAAGCTCCAGCTCAACGACGCCGCGCTGGTCTACGAGCCGGAGACGTCGGCGGCCCTCGGCTTCGGCTTCCGCGTGGGCTTCCTCGGCCTGCTGCACCTGGAGGTCATCCGCGAGCGCCTGGAGCGCGAGTTCGGCCTCGAACTGATCGCCACCGCGCCCAACGTGGTCTACCAGGTGGACATGGAGGACGGCACCGAGCACGAGGTGACCAACCCCAGCGAGTTCCCCACGGGCAAGATCGACAAGGTGCACGAGCCGGTCGTGCGGGCCACGGTCCTGGCGCCGAGCGAGTTCATCGGCGCGATCATGGAGCTGTGCCAGAACCGCCGCGGCACGCTGCTCGGCATGGACTACCTCTCCGAGGACCGCGTCGAGATCCGCTACACCCTGCCGCTCGCCGAGGTCGTCTTCGACTTCTTCGACCAGCTCAAGTCCAAGACCCGCGGCTACGCCTCGCTGGACTACGAGCCCACCGGCGAGCAGGTCGCCGACCTGGTGAAGGTCGACATCCTGCTGCACGGCGACAAGGTCGACGCGTTCTCCGCGATCTGCCACAAGGACAAGGCGTACGCCTACGGTGTGCGGCTGGTCGCCAAGCTGCGCGAGCTGATCCCGCGGCAGGGCTTCGAGGTGCCGATCCAGGCCGCCATCGGCAGCCGGGTCATCGCCCGTGAGACGGTCCGCGCGATCCGCAAGGA
Source organism: Streptomyces sp. NPDC048644 (assembly GCF_043199105.1). Taxonomy (NCBI): domain Bacteria; kingdom Bacillati; phylum Actinomycetota; class Actinomycetes; order Kitasatosporales; family Streptomycetaceae; genus Streptomyces; species Streptomyces sp. NPDC048644. The sequence goes on along the minus strand of NZ_JBICVO010000001.1, from coordinate 830,935 downwards.
CGTCCTCGCCAAGTGCTACGGCGGTGACATCTCCCGTAAGCGGAAGCTGCTGGAGAAGCAGAAGGAAGGCAAGAAGCGGATGAAGATGGTCGGCAGCGTGGAGGTGCCCCAGGAGGCATTCATCGCGGTGCTGTCCTCGGACTCCGACGGGGACAAGTCGAAGAAGTGACCCCGGGGGAGAGGCTTCCGGACGGCCTCCGGGAGCGCCGTTCTCTCCGGGGGTGTCCGGTCAGGTAACCGGGCAGGGCGCCGGTCCCTCAGGGGCCGGCGCCCTGGTCGTCCCCGGGGTGCGGCAGGTGGCCCAGGGCGCGGGATCCGCTTGCCGCGCGGGTCCGGAGGTGTGCCGTCGCCGCGCCGTGTGACGGGTCGCATGCACCCTGCACGCACGGCGGGAGCGCCACGTGAACCAGTGGGCCCAAGCCCCTTACATGGCGGCGCAACGGGGCCTACTCTGATCACTGCTCAAAGGTTACTCGCGAGTCACCAGCAATGAAGCGGGCCCCGGAGGATGCCGTGACGGACACCCACACGCTGATCGACAACCGGCCGCCTTCGGTGGCGAGCCTTTTCCTGGAGCGGGTCGCGGCGACCCCCGACAAGGAGGCGTACCGCTATCCCGTGCCGCCCGCCTCGGGGCAGGGGCCGGACGACTGGAAGTCGCTGACCTGGGGCGATGCCGCTCAGCGGGTGCTTGCTACGGCGGCGGGCCTGATCGCGCTCGGTGTACGGCCCGAAGAGCGGGTGGCGCTGGCCGCCGCCACCCGCGTCGAATGGATCATCGCCGACCTCGGCGTGCTCTGTTCCGGCGCCGCGACCACCACCGTCTACCCCAGCACCAACGCGGACGAGACCGCGTACATCCTCGCCGACTCCGGAAGCCGGGTGCTGATCGCGGAGGACGCCGCGCAGCTCGCCAAGGCCCGCGAGAAGCGCGCCGAACTGCCCGACCTCGCCCACGTCGTGGTCATCGATGAGGCGGACGCACAGCCCGCCGACGGCGACCCGGAGGGCTGGGTGCTCTCCCTCGCCGACCTGGAGAAGCGCGGCGCCGCCCACCTGGAGGACAACCCCGACTGCGTCACCGAGCGGGTCGCCGCCCTGCGCGCCGACCAGCTCGCCACCCTCATCTACACCTCGGGCACCACCGGCCGCCCCAAGGGTGTACGTCTCGCGCACGACTGCTGGTCGTACATGGCACGCGCCATCCAGGCCACCGGCATGGTCACCGGTGACGACGTGCAGTACCTCTGGCTGCCGCTCGCGCACGTCTTCGGCAAGGTGCTCACCGCGGGCCAGATCTCGGTCGGGCACGTGATCGCCGTCGACGGCCGGGTCGACAAGATCATCGAGAACCTGCCGGTGGTGCGGCCCACGTACATGGCGGCGGTCCCGCGGATCTTCGAGAAGGTCTACAACGGCGTCGCGGCCAAGGCGAGAGAGGGCGGCGGCGCGAAGTACAAGATCTTCCAGTGGGCGGCAGGGGTGGCCCGCGAGTACGCCAAGGTCTCGCAGGAGAACTTCCGGCGCACCGGCAACGCCTCGGTGCCGTTCGGGCTCGCCGCCAAGCACAAGGCCGCCGACACCCTCGTCTACACAAAGCTGCGGGACGCCTTCGGTGGCCGGCTGCGCGCCGCGGTCTCCGGCTCCGCCGCCCTTTCGCCGGAGATCGGCTACTTCTTCGCCGGCGCCGGCATCCACATCCTGGAGGGCTACGGCCTGACGGAGTCCAGCGCCGCCAGCTTCGTCAACCCCGGCGAGGCGTACCGCACCGGGACGGTCGGCAAGCCGCTGCCCGGCACCGAGGTGCGGATCGCGGAGGACGGCGAGATCCTGCTGCGCGGCCCCGGCATCATGCAGGGCTACCACGGCCTGCCGGAGAAGACCGCCGAAGTCCTGGAGCCCGACGGCTGGTTCCACACCGGCGACATCGGCGAGCTGTCGGCCGACGGCTTCCTGCGGATCACCGACCGCAAGAAGGACCTGATCAAGACGTCAGGCGGGAAGTACATCGCCCCCGCCGAGGTCGAGGGGCAGTTCAAGGCGGTCTGCCCGTTCGTCTCCAACGTCCTGGTGCACGGCGCCAACCGGAACTTCTGCACCGCGCTGATCGCGCTCGACGAGCCGACCCTCATGGTCTGGGCGGAGGAACACGGCCTCAAGGGCAGGGCGTACGCGGACCTCGTCGCCACCGACCAGGTCCGCGAGCTGATCGACGGCTATGTCGAGCGGGTCAACGAAGGGCTCCAGCGCTGGCAGCAGATCCGCAAGTTCCGGCTGCTGCCGCGCGATCTGGACATCGAGCACGGCGAGGTCACCCCCAGCCTCAAGGTCAAACGGCCGGTCGTGGAGCGGGCGTTCAAGGACCTGCTGGACGAGATGTACGCCGGGACGCGCGAGGCGTAGCGGGGCGCACGGGGCGCGAGGGGACGCGCACACAGCGGCCGGGGCCTGTCGCGGATGGATCCCGGTGCGTGGATTCCACGGCGGGGCGGTGCGGGACGGCGTGGGGCGGACGGGACGGCAGTGGCGGTAGTGACGCCGCGGCCGTCGGGGAGCCACCCCGGCGTCGTCCCGCGCCGCCCCGCGCTGCCGTGCGCGGGCGCGTGCCGTGCCGCCGCGCTCCCCCCGGTTGTCCATACATCTTCACCGTCCGCAACGACGGAGCACCCCACTTGACCACCCTCTTCGGTGACTCGGTGCTTATGCCTGCGCTCGGTCTGTCACTCTGTCGGTGGTGCATTCGGCGAGATGGCGGAGCTGCTCGGGAGTTGCTGAATGAGGACGACTACTGCGACTGCAACTGGATTCCAGCGGGACACCGAAGCGGTGGGCGCCACCGCGACCGGCACCGGCCGTGACGGCACGGGCTCCCGCAGCGCCGCGCTGCCCGGCACGCCGCGCGCCGCGTCCGACGCCCGCCGGTTCGTCCGCGGCACGCTCGCCGACTGGACGGCGCAGCGGCTGCCGGGCGCCGAAGCGCTCACCGACCGCCTGGCGGAGGAAGCCTTATTGCTGGTCAGCGAGCTGGTCACGAACGCCGTCGTGCACGCGGGCACCGACGTGGAACTGCACTGCCGCCTCGAAGCGGACGCCGCACCCGACGGCGCGCCCCCTGCCGCTGCCGCCGCCGGACTCGTCGTCGAGGTGTCCGACCACCACCCCACCCGCCCGGTACGCGGCCACCGCCACTCCGGGCTGCCCGATGGGGCGGGCCACGGCCTGCAACTGGTCGGCGCGGTCGCCGAATCCTGGGGCATCACCTACCGCGGCGCGATGAAGACCGTATGGTTCCGGCTCACCCCGGGCGCCGCGTCCGAAGGCCAGGAGGCCGGCAGCCCGGCATCCGGCCCCCGGGCGGCGGGCACCCCGCTGACCGGCCACGTCCCCGCGGCCCGCCTCGCCCCGGGCGCCGCGGGCGGCCACGGCACGGCCGGCCAGCCGGTCCTCTGCGGCACCGACCGCTACGAGACCGCCCCCTACGGCGCCGACCGCTACGAACCGGCCCCTTACGACACCGACCGCTACGACGCCGACGGCGCCAGGCCCGACGCCCCGTACCCCGACGCCCCGTACGCCTACGGCTACGGATACGGACACGGCGCGGCCTACGGCGCCCCGCCGAGGCCCGCCGCCGACTGGCTCACCCACGGCGCCCCGACCTTCCTCGCCGAGGCGTCCGACCTGCTCTCCGGCCACCTCGACGCCGACCAAGTCGCCTCACTCGCCGCCCAGTTGACCGTCCCCCGGCTCGCCGACTGGTGCGCGGTGTGGCTGTACGACGGCGAAGCGGGCGGGCCGGTACCCGGCGCCTCGGGGTGCGACGGGCCGCCGCGGCTGTCCGGCGTGTGGCACTCCTGCGAGAGCCGGATCGACGCCCTGCGGCTCGTCCTGGAGAAGGCACCGCCACCGGCCGCCGACCGCGGCACCGAGGGCTCGGCCGTCCCCTGGCCGTGGCCGGGCGAACCGAGCGGCTACGGCTCCGGCGGCGCAGCCCTGGCCTGCCCGCTGGTCAGCGGCGGACGCCGGCTGGGCACGGTCCTGATCGGCCGGGCCGGACTGCTGCGGTTCCCCGCCGGTCTCACCGGCCTGGTCGAGGACCTGTGCCGCCGGGTCGCCCGCGCGGTGGCCACCGCCCGCGCCTACAGCAAACAGGAGCGCATCAGCCAGGTGCTCCAGCGCAGGCTGCTGCCCCACGGCCGCGCGCAGGTCCCCGGCGTCGCATCGGCTGTGGTCTACGAACCGCGCGCCGGCGCCTGGGCGGGCGGCGACTTCTGGGACCTCTTCGACGCGGGCGACGGCCGCTGGTGCTTCGCCCTGGGCGACGTCTGCGGCAGCGGCCCGGAGGCGGCGGCGGTCACCGGACTGGCCAGGCCGGTGCTGCGACTGCTGGCCCGCGACGGCTTCGGCGTCGCCGAGGTCCTGGACCGGCTCAACAAGACCATGGCCAGGGAGGCGGCCGACTCCGTCGCTGCGGTGGCCGCCGCCGTCGCCGCGGAAGCCGGTGCCCAGACCCCGGTCGAGATCCGCGACGAGGGCGAACAGGCCCGCTTCCTCTCCCTCCTCTACGGCGAGATCGTGCCGCGCCCCGGCGGCACCGGCGGCGCCCGCTGCACCCTCGCCAGCGCGGGCCACCCGCTGCCGCTGGTGCTGGGCACCGACGGCGAGGTGCGCGTCGTCGCCGCGCCGCAGATGCTGCTGGGGGTGGTCGGCGACGCGACGTACGAGAGCGAGTCCTTCGACCTCGCCCCGGGCGAGACGCTGCTGTGCGTCACCGACGGCGTCACCGAGCGCCGCTCGGGCCGCAACCAGTTCGACGACGATGACGGCCTGGCCACCGCCCTGGCCGCCTGCGCGGGCCTGGACGCGAGCGCCGTCGCCGAACGCATCCGCCGCACCGTCCACGGCTTCTCACCGACCCCGCCCGACGACGACCTGGCCCTTCTCGTCCTCCAGGCGGCGGCGGACGGCACGCCATAGGACTGTCGTGTGGATCGGGCCGGGCTCGCGGGGCCGGTACGCGACGGCGGTCCCGGGCGGACGGAACGACCCCGCCCGCGCATGACGGACAATGGACCCCATGCCTTCCGCACTGCCCGACGGTGAGCCGATGCCCGATGACGGGGCGCTGCCCGGCCACGCGCTGGCCACCGCCGCCGACCGTCCCCTCGGCTTCTACCTGCACGTGCCGTACTGCGCGACCCGCTGCGGATACTGCGACTTCAACACCTACACCGCGAGCGAGCTGCGCGGCTCCGGCGGCGCCCTGGCCTCCCGCGACAACTACGCCGACCACGTCGTCGAGGAGATCCGGCTGGCCCGCAAGGTGCTGGGCGACGACCCGCGCCGGGTCGAGACGGTCTTCGTCGGCGGCGGCACCCCGACCCTGCTGCCCGCCGCCGACCTCGCCACGATGCTCGCCGCCATCCGCGAGGAATTCGGCCTCGCCCCGCACGCCGAGATCACCACCGAGGCCAACCCGGAATCCGTCGACCCGCGCTACCTCGCCGAGCTGCGCGACGGCGGCTTCAACCGCGTCTCCTTCGGTATGCAGAGCGCCCGGCAGCACGTCCTGAAGATCCTCGACCGCACGCACACCCCCGGACGCCCCGAGGCATGCGTCGCGGAGGCCCGCGCGGCCGGTTTCGAACACGTCAACCTCGACCTGATCTACGGCACCCCGGGCGAGAGCGACGACGACTGGCGCGCCACCCTGGACGCCGCGCTCGCCGCAGGACCCGACCACGTCTCCGCGTACGCCCTGATCGTCGAGGAAGGCACCCAGCTGGCCCGCCGGATCCGCCGCGGCGAGGTCCCGATGACCGACGACGACGTGCACGCCGACCGCTACCTGATCGCCGACGAACGCCTCGCCGCGGCCGGCTTCCGCTGGTACGAGGTCTCCAACTGGGCCACCACGGACGCCGCCCGCTGCCGCCACAACGAGCTGTACTGGACCGGCGCCGACTGGTGGGGCGCGGGCCCCGGCGCCCACAGCCACGTCGGCGGCGTCCGCTGGTGGAACGTCAAGCACCCCGGCGCCTACGCCCAGGCACTCGCCGAAGGCCGCTCCCCGGGCGCCGGGCGCGAAATCCTGCCGGCAGAGGACCGGCGGGTGGAGCGCATCCTGCTGGAACTGCGGCTCTCCGACGGCTGCCCGCTGGACATACTCGCGCCGCAGGGGGCGCGGGCGGCGGAGCGAGCGCTGGCCGATGGGCTGCTGGAGGCGGGGCCGTACGGGGAGGGGCGGGCCGTTCTGACGCTGCGGGGGCGATTGTTGGCGGATGCGGTGGTCAGGGATTTGGTGGACTGATACTCGAATGAGTGAACCGATGTGATCGGCCTGCGGCCCTGCCTAGGCTGTTCTTAGCCTGTGCCGTACACACGGCGACGGGAAAGCGGAGGCCATGGAGATGACCGCTGTGGATGAACGCCGGATGACGGAGTTCTTCGAGAACCTTGAGGTTCCCGAGGGCGTCAAGGTTGAGCTGCTCAGGGGGAACATCGTGATGATGGCGACGCCCGACCTCGTGCACAACGAGATCGTCGAGTCGGTTCAGGACCAGATCCCCAGGCGCGCATGGATGCGGCTCCAGACACAGGACGTCACGCTCCCGTTCGAGGCAAGTGAGCCCATCCCGGATCTAGTGGTGCTGGCACGCGCGGCTCGTCCGGAGTCGGGGCCGATCCCGTGTGGGGTGATCACGACGGTCATCGAGGTGGTTTCCAAGACCAGCGTCGACCATGACTACGGAATCAAGCGCTCGATCTATGCCGCGGGCGCGGTGCCTGCGTACTTGATCATCGACCCCATCGTTGCCCATTGTGTTCTGCTCACTCAGCCTGTCGGTGCTGGGGATGAGGCGGACTATCGGGCACAGCAGATCACGAAGTTCGGTGAGCCCCTTCCGCTGCCCATGCTCGACGCCGAGCTGGACACCAGTGAATTTGGCACGTACAAGGGCGTCAGGCCGCACCGCCGCCCGTAACGAAGTCGATCAGCTCCTCCACCCGCCCGAGGAGCGCGGGTTCGAGGTCGCGGTAGGAGTGGACGCCGGACAGGATCCGCTGCCAGGCCGCGCCGGTGTTCTCCGGCCAGCCCAGGGCCCGGCAGACCCCCGTCTTCCAGTCCTGGCCGCGCGGCACGGACGGCCAGCCGGGGATGCCGACGGACGACGGCTTCACGGCCTCCCAGACGTCGATGTAGGGGTGCCCGACGACCAGGGTGTCCGCATCCGTCACCGCCGCCGCGATCCGGGACTCCTTCGAGCCGGGCACGAGATGGTCGACGAGGACGCCGAGCCTGGCGTCGGGTCCTGGGGAGAAGGAACGGACGATCGCCGGGAGGTCGTCGATGCCCTCCAGGTACTCCACGACGACCCCCTCGATGCGCAGGTCGTCGCCCCACACCCGCTCCACCAGCTCCGCGTCGTGCCGGCCCTCCACGTAGATGCGGCCGGCCCGCGCGACCCGGGCGCGGGCGCCGGGGACCACGACCGAGCCGGACGCCGTACGGGCCGGAGCGCTCGGCGCGGGACGGCCCGCGGGGCGTACGAGGGTGACGACCTTGCCCTCCAGGAGGAAGCCGCGCGGCTCCATCGGGAAGACGCGGTGCTTGCCGAAGCGGTCCTCCAGGGTGACCGTCGGGCCCTGCGCCGACTTCTCGCAGCGGATCACCGCGCCGCAGAAGCCCGTGGTGACCTCCTCGACCACCAGATCGGGTTCGGCCGGCACCTCGGGGGCGGGGCGCTGCTTCTTCCAGGGCGGGGTGAGGTCGGAGCTGTAGCGCTTGCTCTGCATGGGGTCTCGGGACCTGTTCTGTGACGAAGGCGCGGGGCGCCCGGTGGGCACGGGAGGGCGGTGCGGAGGTACCGGCATCGCGGCGAGCGGTGCGGAAGATACGGGGACGGCGCCGGTCAGGCGGGGGACACGCCGAAACGGGCGGCGAGCGTGTTGCGCTGCTCACGGACGAAACGGGCATCCACGACAGCGCCGTGCCCCGGTACGTACACCGCGTCATCGCCGCCCAGGGCCAGCAGCCGGTCCAGGGCGGCGGGCCACTGCCGCACCAGCGCGTCCGGTCCCGCGGACGGTTCGCCGGACTCCTCGACCAGGTCGCCGCAGAAGACGACTTCGGGGGCGCCGGGCCGGTCAGCGGCGAGTACCGCCAGGTCGTGCGCGGTGTGGCCGGGGCCGACGTTGGCGAGCAGCACCTGCCGGCCACCGAGGTCCACGGTCAGCTCGCCGTGCACGAGATGGTGCGGGCGCACCAGCAGGTCGGCGGCGTCCGCCGCCGCGTCCGGGTCCACGCCGTGCCGCACCGCGTCGAGCCGCAGGGCGTCGCCGCCGTGCGCCAGCAGCTCGTCCATCCCCGCCGCGGCGAACACCTGCACCCCGGCGAAGGCGGCGGCGCCCAGGACGTGGTCGAAGTGCGGATGGGTCAGCGCGAGATGTGTCACGTCACGGCCGAGCACCGCGCGGACGGAGCGGCGCAGCGCGGCGCCGTCGCGCAGGGTCGCGCCGGTGTCCACGAGCAGGACGCCTTCGGTCCCCGCGATGACGCCGACGGTCTCGTCCCAGCCCGGCATCCGGCGTCTGGCGATGTGCTCACCGAGCCGTTCCCACCCGGCCTCTTCCCAAGTCGTGCGCATGCCGAGACGCTATCGGTATCGCGATAGCGTTGCCCGGCGGATCAGGGGCCGCGGTCGGTGTTCCGGGCGGGCGCCCTTGCCCCGGCCGTGCTACCCGGCCGTACACTGGAGCGGTGTTTGGCACTCGACCCGGGTGAGTGCCAGGCGGACGCGGCGGCCCGGACGGCAGGACTGGAGGTGTGCGCCATGCTCAGTGAACGCAGGCTTGAGGTGCTGCGTGCCATCGTCCAGGACTACGTCGGCACCGAGGAGCCGGTCGGCTCGAAGGCGCTGACCGAGCGCCATCAGCTGGGCGTCTCCCCGGCGACGGTCCGCAACGACATGGCTTTCCTGGAGGACGAGGGATTCATCGCCCAGCCGCACACCAGCGCGGGCCGGATCCCCACCGACAAGGGCTACCGCCTGTTCGTCGACAAGCTGGCCGGCGTCAAGCCGCTGTCCAGCCCGGAGCGCCGGGCCATCCAGAATTTCCTGGACGGCGCGGTCGACCTCGACGACGTGGTGGGCCGCACGGTCCGGCTCCTCGCGCAGCTGACCCGGCAGGTCGCGGTCGTGCAGTACCCCTCGCTGACCCGGTCGACGGTCCGGCACGTGGAGCTGCTGTCGCTGGCGCCCGCGCGGCTGATGCTCGTCCTGATCACGGACACCGGGCGGGTCGAGCAGCGGCTGATCGACTGCCAGGCGCCGTTCGGCGAGGCGTCCCTCGCCGATCTGCGGGCCCGGCTCAACAGCCGGGTGGTGGGCCGCCGGTTCGCGGATGTGCCGCAATTGGTGCAGGATCTTCCGGACTCCTTCGAGCAGGAGGACCGCGGTACCGTCTCGACGGTGCTCTCGGTGCTGCTGGAGACTTTGGTGGAGGAGACCGAGGAGCGTCTGGTGATCGGCGGGACCGCCAATCTCACGCGCTTCGGGCACGATTTCCCACTGACCATCCGGCCGGTGCTGGAAGCCCTTGAGGAGCACGTGGTGCTGCTCAAGCTGCTCGGGGAGGCCAAAGACTCGGGCATGACCGTACGTATCGGGCATGAGAATGCCCACGAAGGGCTGGCGGCCACATCGGTGGTCGCGGTCGGCTACGGTTCGGGCGACGAGGCAGTCGCCAAACTCGGCGTGGTCGGACCGACCCGCATGGACTACCCCGGAACGATGGGAGCGGTACGCGCAGTGGCACGTTACGTCGGACAGATCCTGGCGGAGTCGTAAGTGGCCACGGACTATTACACGGTCCTCGGTGTCAGCCGCGACGCCTCGCAGGACCAGATCAAGAAGGCTTTCCGGCGGCTGGCCCGTGAGCTGCACCCGGATGTGAACCCGGATCCGAAGACCCAGGAGCGGTTCAAGGAGATCAACGCCGCTTACGAGGTGCTGTCGGACCCGCAGAAGAAGCAGGTCTACGACCTCGGCGGCGACCCACTCTCGCAGGCGGGCGGCGGTGGCGGGGCCGGCGGCTTCGGCGCGGGCTTCGGCAACTTCTCCGACATCATGGACGCGTTCTTCGGTGCCTCCTCGCAGCGCGGCCCGCGCTCGCGGACCCGGCGCGGCCAGGATGCGATGATCCGGCTCGACATCGAGCTGAACGAAGCGGCCTTCGGCACGACCAAGGACATCCAGGTCGACACCGCCATCGTGTGCACCACGTGCACCGGCGAGGGCGCGGCGCCAGGCACCTCGGCGCAGACCTGCGACATGTGCCGCGGTCGCGGTGAGGTCTCGCAGGTCACCCGCTCTTTCCTCGGCCAGGTCATGACGTCGAGGCCGTGCCCGCAGTGCCAGGGCTTCGGCACGGTCGTGCCGACGCCGTGCCCCGAGTGTGCGGGCGACGGGCGGATCCGCTCGCGTCGCACCCTCACCGTGAAGATCCCGGCGGGTGTCGACAACGGCACCCGGATCCAGCTCGCGGGCGAGGGCGAGGTCGGTCCCGGCGGCGGCCCGGCCGGCGACCTCTACGTCGAGATCCACGAGCTGGCCCACTCCGTCTTCCAGCGGCGCGGTGACGACCTGCACTGCACGGTCACCATCCCGATGACCGCGGCGTCCCTGGGCACCAAGTGTCCGCTGGAGACGCTGGACGGGATGGAGGAGATCGACGTACGGCCCGGTACCCAGTCCGGCCAGTCGATCCCGCTGCACCAGCGGGGCGTGACGCATCTGCGCGGCGGCGGCCGTGGTGACCTGATCGTCCACGTCGAGGTGCTGACACCCTCCAAGCTCGACGCCGAGCAGGAAGAGCTGCTGCGGCGGCTGGCCAAGCTCCGTGGTGAAGAGCGCCCCACGGGCCAGTTTCAACCCGGACAGCAAGGACTCTTCTCGCGGTTGAAGGATGCGTTCAACGGGCGGTAGGCGCGTGTGCCGGGGGTCCGGGGGTTGTCCCCCGGACAGGCACAGCCAACCCGGACAGCAAGGACTCTTCTCGCGGTTGAAGGATGCGTTCAACGGGCGGTAGGCGCGTGTGCCGGGGGTTGCCCCCGGACAGGCACAGCCAACGGGCGGTAGGCCAACGGCTTGTGGGGTCGGGGCACGGTGTGTGCCCGACCCGGTGCGGAGCGGCGCGGTGGGCGTGGCACGATGTGGTCATGTCCACCGCGCTGACCGATTTCTGCCGCCATCCGATCGTGCAGGCCCCGATGGCCGGCGGCGTCTCCCGGCCTGAGTTGGCCGCCGCCGTCAGTGACGCCGGCGGCCTCGGTTTCCTCGCCGCCGGCTACAAAACCGCCGACGGCATGTACCAGGAGATCAAACGGCTGCGCGGGCTGACCGGCAGGCCCTTCGGCGTGAACCTCTTCATGCCGCAGCCGCCGCTCGCCGACACCGCGGCCGTCGACGTCTACCGCGACCAGCTCGCCGGTGAGGCCACCTGGTACGAGACGCCGCTCGGTGAGGTCGACGCGTGCGGCGGCTCCGACGACGGCTTCGAGGCCAAGCTGGCGATTCTGCGCGAGGATCCGGTGCCGGTCGTCTCCTTCGTCTTCGGCTGCCCCTCGCGCGCCGTGCTGGACGCGTTCGCTGCGGTCGGCACGTACACCATCGTCACCGTCACCACCCCCGCCGAGGCGCAGGCCGCGCAGTGGTCGGGCGCGGACGCGGTCTGCGTCCAGGGCATTGAGGCCGGCGGCCACCAGGGCACCCACCGCGATGACCCGCAGGCGGACGGTACGGGCGCCGGTATCGGGCTGCTCTCGCTGATCGCGCAGGTCCGCGAGGCCGTGCAGATTCCCGTCGTCGCGGCGGGCGGGCTGATGCGCGGGGCGCAGATCGCCGCCGCGCTGACCGCGGGTGCCACCCTGGTGCAGCTCGGCACCGCCTTCCTGATCACCCCGGAGTCCGGCGCGCACGAGCTGCACAAGCGGGCGCTGACCAATCCGCTGTTCACCCGCACCGAGCTGACCCGGGCGTTCACCGGCCGCCCGGCCCGCGGCCTGGCCAACCGCTTCCTGCGGGAGCACGGACCGTACGCGCCGGCCGCCTACCCGGCCGTCCACCAGCTCACCTCGGGGCTGCGCAAGGCCGCCGCGAAGGCGGGGGACGCGCAGGGCATGGCGCTGTGGGCCGGGCAGGGCCACCGGATGGCGCGGGAGCTGCCGGCCGGCGAGCTGGTGGAGCTGCTGATGTCCGAACTGGACGCGGCGCGCGGCGGGTTGGACCGGGACGGCGCGGGGGACGCGGCGTGACGGCCCCGGTCTTTCTGGTGGAGTCCCTCGCGGACATGCGGCCCGGCGGCACGCTGACGCTGACGGGCCCCGAGGGGCGGCACGCGGTGTCGGTGCGGCGGCTGCGGGTCGGCGAGGAGGTCGTGCTGACGGACGGCGCCGGGTCGGGCGCCGGGGGCACGGTCGCCGCCGTCGAGGGCAAGGACCGGCTGACGGTCGCGGTGACCGAGCTGCGCCGTGAGCCGGAGCCTGCGGTGCGGATCACCGTCGTGCAGGCGCTGCCCAAGGGCGACCGCGGCGAGTTGGCCGTGGAGACCATGACGGAGACTGGCGTGGACGCCATCGTCCCCTGGTCGGCGTCGCGTTGTGTCACCCAGTGGAAGGGTGAGCGGGCCGCGAAGTCGCTGGCGAAGTGGCGGGCCACGGCTCGCGAGGCCGGCAAGCAGTCGCGCCGGCTGGCCTTCCCCGAGGTCGCGGAGCCCTGCACGACCCGGCAGGTCGCGGAGCTGCTCGCGCAGGCGGACCTCGCCGCCGTGCTGCACGAGGAGGGCAGCGCCCCGCTGGCCACCGCCGCGCTGCCGGCCACCGGCAGCATCGTGCTCGTCGTCGGCCCCGAGGGCGGTGTGGCGCCTGATGAGCTGGCCGCGTTCGCCGACGCGGGCGCCCGGCCCTACCGCCTGGGCCCGACCGTCCTGCGCACCTCCACGGCGGGTACCGCGGCCACCGCGCTGCTGCTGGGGCGCACCGGCCGCTGGAGCTGATCCGCCGCCGCGTAAAAGGTGCGCCGACCGGCCCAAGGGCCCGTCGGCGCACCGTAGTTCACCCCTGCGCGGGTCAGATCAGCTGCGCGTCGATGGTGATGTTCTTGACGCCGGCCAGCGCCTGGCTCACCGGGCAGTTGGCCTTGGCGTCCTGGGCCGCGGCCTGGAAGTCCGCCTCCGACAGGCCGGGGACGCGGGCCCTGACGGTCAGTGCGATGCCGGTGATGCCCTCACCCGGCTGGAACGTCACGTCGGCCTGGGTGTCGACGGCCTCGACGGTGTGGCCCTTGCCCGCCAGGCCGTGCGAGAAGGCCATCGAGTAGCAGGAGGAGTGGGCGGCGGCGATCAGCTCTTCAGGACTGGTGACGCCGTTCGGCTGCTCCGAGCGGGCCGGCCAGTTCACGTCGTACGTGCCGACCTTGGAGGATTCCAGGGCGACGGTGCCCTTGCCCTCCAGGAGGTTGCCTTCCCAGTGGGTCTTGGCGGTGCGCGTGGTTGCCATGGTGCACTAACTCCCGGTTGTGGGCGATATGCGGTCTTCGGGGCCAGCCTAGGACACAAAGGGCGCCCGACCGGCCCGGTAGCATCCGAGTGCGTACGCACGGTGCGTACGGCGCCTGCCGCGTACGCCGTGACGCGACCCGGTGCGGCCACGACGCGGCCCGAAACGGTCCGTCCGGCGCCGACGGCGGGCGAAGACCCGGGAGGAGTCCACCGGTGGCGGGAGAACCGCAGGCCGACTGCCTGTTCTGCAAGATCGTGGCGGGGGAGGTGCCGGCGACCATCGTCCGGGAGTCCGAGACCACCGTCGCCTTCCGCGACATCAATCCCCAGGCGCCGACCCATGTCCTGGTGATCCCCAAGGTCCACTACGCGAACGCCCTGGAACTGGCGGCGGCTGAGCCGGCCATCGCCGGTGATGTGCTGCGCGAGGCGGGCCGGGTGGCCGGTGACGAGAAGGTCGACGCGACCGGCTACCGCATCGTGTTCAACACCGGTCCCGGCGCGGGGCAGACGGTCTTCCACGCCCATGCGCACGTGCTGGGTGGCCGCGACCTCCAGCGCCTGGTCTGACGGGGCCGGGGAACCGAGTTGTCCGTACGCGAACTGGTCGTCCTCGGCACCGCGAGCCAGGTGCCGACCCGGCACCGCAACCACAACGGCTACCTGCTGCGGTGGGACGGCCAGGGGCTGCTGTTCGACCCCGGCGAAGGCACCCAGCGGCAGATGCTGCGCGCCGGGGTCGCGGCGCACGACCTCAACCGGATCTGCGTGACGCACTTCCACGGTGACCATTCGCTGGGCCTCGCCGGGGTGATCCAGCGGATCAACCTCGACCGGGTGCCGCATCCCGTCACCGCCCACTACCCGGCCAGCGGGCAGCACTTCTTCGACCGGCTGCGCTACTCCACCGCGTACCGCGAGACGGTCCGTCTGGTGGAGCGGCCGGTGGCCACCGACGGCGAGCTTGAGCGCTCGGCCGCGTACGTCCTTGAGGCGCACCGGCTCTCGCACCCCGTCGAGTCGTACGGGTACCGGCTGGTGGAGCCCGACGCCCGGCGGATGCTGCCCGAGCTGCTGGCGGAGCGCGGCATCGCGGGCCCTGACGTCGGGCGGCTCCAGCGGGCGGGTGAGCTGCACGGCGTGACGCTCGACGAGGTGAGCGAGATGCGGCGCGGCCAGCGGTTCGCCTTCGTGATGGACACCCGGCTGTGCGACGGCGTGCACGCGCTCGCCGACGGGGCCGACATGCTGGTGATCGAGTCGACGTTCCTTGATGAGGACGTGCAACTCGCCACCGATCACGGCCACCTGACGGCGGGACAGGCCGCCGCCGTGGCGGTGCGGGCCGGTGTGCGGCATCTGGTCCTGACGCACTTCTCGCAGCGCTACACCGACCCCGGCGAGTTCGAACGGCAGGCGCGGGAGGCCGGGTTCACCGGCGAACTCACCGTCGCCCGTGACCTGATGCGGGTGCCGGTCCCCAAGAGGCGCTGAAGGGGCGGCACTTCACCGCCGTTGATCGTGGGAACCGGTGGGATCTTCCGCCGGCGATGTGCTGTGATGGACGGCGGTGTGCGGGGGCATCTGCCGTGGGCGGCGGAGGCCGGACGCCGGGGATCCGGGCACCGTGCCGCCGGGACGTCGCGGCAGTATCACGGGAGGTCGTCATCGATATCGGAGTTCGTCCCCGGTATCCCGCTGGACACGGCGCTCGCGGAGTTCGGGCCGCTGCCGCTGCCCGCCGCCTTCCATCTGGTGGGCCGCACGGCGCGGGCGCTCGCGGCGATCCACGCGGCCGATGTCGTGCACCGCGATCTCAAGCCCAGCAACATCATGCTCGCCGCGTCCGGTCCGTACGTCATCGACTTCGGCATCGCCCGCGCCACCGACGCCACCCAGCTGACCAGCGTCGGCGGGCGGATCGGCACCCCGCACTTCATGTCGCCCGAGCACGCGCTCGGCGAAGCGGTGGGATACGCGGGCGACTTCTTCTCGCTCGGCCTGATCGCGGCGGTCGCGGCGACCGGGCGGCATCCGTACGGCGAGGGCGGCTGGATGACCGTGGCCACGAAGATCGCCAACAGCGCGGAGCACCCGCCCGACCTGTCCGGCTACCCCGAGGAGCTGCGACCGCTGCTGCACCGGTGCCTGACCGTGGACCCGGCCGCCCGGATCACCGCGGACGAGGCCGTCGAGCTGTGCGAGCGCGGCGCCGGGCGGCCACTGCGGGACGCGGAAGGATGGCTGCCCGCGCCGCTCGACGCGGCCGTCGGACGGCGGGCGCGTGCGGTGGAGAGCCTGTGGGAGCCGGTGATCGAGCCGGAGCCGGAAGCCGCGCGCGGCACCCTGCCGCCGTGGGGCCCGGTGAGCCGCCCGGCAGGGAGCGTCCCGCCGTCGCCCGGTACGGGGTACGGCACGGGTCCGTCGTACGGCACGGGAACCGGCTCCGGCCACGGCCCCGCACCCGCTGCTCCGGGTACGGGCCCGCATGAGGGCGCCGTACCGCCGCCGTCCGCGCCCGCCCGGTTCACCGGCGGTCTCCGCCGCAAGGTCCTGATGGGCGTGGCCGCTGCCGTCCTGCTGGTGGCGGGGACCTTCGCCGTCAAGGCGATACTGCCGGGCGACAAGCCCGCCCCGGGTCCTGACCCGACGGGCGGTCCCACGCCAGGCCCGACGGCGACCGGCGGCGGCAAGCCGGTCAAGGACCCGACCGGGCCCGCGCGCCCCGCCTACACGACGCTGGTCAAGGACCGTCCGTTCGAGCTGCGCTCGCCGCGGGACTCCGACGACGCGGGAGTCGATCTGGACATCCCGCGGGTGAACTCCCGCACCGTCGACTACGACAAGGACGAGATCATCATCGGCAGCGTCCTCAAGGACCGCTGGGAGTTCCAGACCCCGTTCGGCAAGGGGGCCGGCGAGAGCCCCGAGAAGTGCCTGGAGGGCTCGCAGTCCGACGCACTGCCCGGCTCCGTCGACTACCAGGAGTTCGAGGAGACCATCCCCGTCGGCACCCTGCTGTGCACCGTGACCGACAAGGACAACCTCGCCATGCTGAAGGTCACGAAGGTCACGCCGACCCATGACGGCGATCTGCCCGACGTCTCCGGCCGCCTGACGGTCTGGAAGAAGCAGTAGCGGCCACCCGCCCTCGGACCGGGAGAGTTCTCCGATGCCCCAAAGCCCCGACCACCGCCTCGCGTTCCTCGCCCGCCACCTCGCCCCCACCCCGCAGGACGCCGACGCGCTGATCGACCTCTCCGACGTCGTCCGCAACAGCCGCGTCGGCCCTCGCCACGGGCGTTCCCTGGACCGCCTGCGGCTGGTCGTCGAGGCGCTGGCGCGGCGCACCAGCGACCGCGAGGTCCGGGTGTACGCCATCGCCGACCGCAGCCTGCGTCACGGCGTGCACGAGTACCCGGGCCCCGACGAGCCCTGGCTGCTGGCGGACTGGATCGAACAGGGCCTGGTGGAGGAGGCGGACGACGCCGACGAACCGCTGCTCGCGCTGGCCGACGTCACCGGCCTGCCGGTCGTCTCCGACGACGACTTCAAGGACTTCCGGCTCGTCCACCCCTGGATCCAGGGCGACACCGGGCAGTTCCTCGGCATGCGGCCCGCGCCGGACCGCGCCGTCGCCCTGCACGAGCGCGACATGGGCGTCCGCAGCGCCGCGGACAACTCGCGGAAGCTGGAGGAGTCCGACCTCAAGGCGCACGGCCTCCTCAAGGGCCGGGACCGCCGCCCGATGACGGAGATCGTCAAGCGCTCCTGGCGCTGCCCCGAACGCGGCTGCACGCTCTACGACACCCGCCGCGGCACCGCCGTACGGCTGCCGTACGTGCGCCGCGACGTGCCGCTGTGCGAGCTGCACCGCACCCCGCTCGTCGACGACGGCCCGCGCACCGCCGTCAGCCAGCTCAAGCTGCTGGTCGACGACGCCTGCGTGCACCGCTTCACCCTCGACGCGGGCACCACCGTCGTCCTGGGCCGCGCACCGGGCGAGGGCGGCATCACGCTGTACGGGCTGCTGCCCGACCCGCTGCTGCGCCGGGTCAGCCGCCGGCACGTGGTGGCCACCGTCGACGAGGACGGCCTGCGGCTGCGCAACCTCAGCGGCTACGGCACCCGGCTGCTGCGGCAGGGCGCGAAGAGCTGGGGCGCGCTGAGCGACGGGACACCGGCCCGCTTCCAGGTCAACGACGTCGCCGAACTCACCACAGGGGTCACCCTCACCCGCAGCGCCCGGCGCTATCCCGCCGAGATCGCCGCGGCCTGGCAGCGCTCCGTCCGGCGGGTACCCGAAGGCCCGGCCCGCGCGGCCACCCGACGGCACTGAGCGGGCGGGTGACCGGGCGGGGACAGGGCTTACGGCAGGTAGTACATCGGGTTCGGCAGCTTGAAGGTGCGGTCGGACGCGCCGCCGCGCAGGTCGCTGTACTGGTCCCCGAAGTTGGCGACGATGCGGTAGCCGAGGGACTCGATGTGCTTGCGGGTGCCCGACTTGAACTCGACGGTCGAGCAGGTGGCACCGCAGGGCAGGTACGCCGGCGGGTGCTCCTTGTCCTTCAGGTAGACGTGCGAGCGGTCCAGCGGGACGCCGTAGCCGACGTTCTTGAGGTTGCGCACGCTCCAGTCCCGCTGCGCCTCCTTGCGGCCGGTGAGGAAGAAGACCTCGGCGCCCCGTGCGTGCGCCCAGTTGACCAGCCGGTCCATGCCGAAGACCGGGTCCATGTCGGTCGATTCGAGGTACTTGTCCTGGGCTTCCTCGGTGTGGTGGAAGCCGACCTGGAGCTCGTAGTTGTAGGTCAGCAGGGTGGTGTCGTCCATGTCGAGGACGATCGCGGGCTTCTTGGCGTGCTTGCCGGTCTTCGCGTCGGCGGGCTGCGCGGTGTGGCCGTGCTGCCGGTCGAGCGCGCGGGTCAGGTAGCTGCGGGCCTTCGCCTCGATGCCGCGGACCTGGCGCGCGTAGTTGCTGTGCGGGGACGCGTAGTGCTCGCCGTCCGCGGTCACCGTGTCGCCGTAGTACGCCTTGATCTGGTCCTGGACCTGCGTGAGGTTCGGGATCTCCTTGTCGGTGCGGGGCACCGCGTGCTCGGCGGTGGCCTGGCCCACGCCGAACACCGCGGTCCCGGCGACGAGGGCGGCAACCGTCGCGGCGCCGACGCGGGCACGGCGGGAGAGGACGGGGAGGGGCATGACGCGGCTCCTTCAGGGAGTCTGAGCAGGGGACTCCCGTAGGTTTAACAGAGGCTCAACGCCGGTTCTACGCGCGAAGATTCAACGGTTGGTAAAGGGTTACCGCGCGCGGGAGCCACAACAGAGAGGGGAAAGTGCTGATGAGGGCCTTCGAAACCGGTCCGGACCGCCGCACCGTCATCGCCCTGGGCGCCGGGGCTGCGCTCGCCGCCGTGTCGATGGGCGGCCCCGCGCAGGCGGCCACCCCGCGCGCCGACGAGGGCACCGTGCGGGCACTGCGCGACCTGGAACGGCAACACGGCGCCAGGCTCGGGGTGTTCGCACGGCACACGGTCACCGGCGCCACCGTGCGCTACCGCGCGGACGAGACCTTTCCGGTCTGCTCGGTGTTCAAGACGGCCGCCGCTGCCGCCATCCTGAGAGACCTCGACCGGAACGGCGAATTCCTCGCCCGGCGCATCCGGTACACCGAACAGGACGTCGCCGACGCCGGCCACGCGCCCGTCACCGGCACGCCTGAGCACCTCGCGCACGGCATGACCGTCGCCGAACTGTGCGCAGCCGCCCTCGAATACAGCGACAACGCCGCGGCCAACCTCATGCTCCGCGAGCTGGGCGGCCCCACGGCCGTCACCCGCTTCTGCCGCTCGATCGGCGACCGGGTCACCCGGCTCGACCGCTGGGAGCCCGAGCTGAACTCCGCCGAACCCTGGCGCACCACGGACCTCACCAGCCCGGCGGCCATCGCGGGTACCTACGCGAAGCTGACCCTCGGCAGCGCGCTGACCCGCGGCGACCGCAGGCGGCTGACCGGCTGGCTGCGCGCCAACACCACCGGCGGTGCGCGCCTCCGCGCCGGGCTCCCCAGCGACTGGACGGTCGCCGACAAGACCGGCACCGGCGACTACGGCACCGCCCACGACGTGGGCATCGCCTGGACACCGGACGGCGCGCCGCTCGTGCTGGCCGTCCTGACCACCCGCCCCGATGCCGAGGCACCGGTGGACGAGCCGCTGCTGGCCGGCGCCGCCGAACTGCTGGCGACGGCGCTCGTACGGAGCTAACTCCCCGGCCGCCGCGTGGCGTTGGGCGGTATTGACGGCCGGGTGCCGCGCTCCTAGCCTCCAGCTGCATCCATGAAGGTCATCTTCATATGGAGACAGGAGCGTCACCTTGGTCACCACCGACGCCACGCGCCCGGCTGCCACCGACGCCACGGGCCTGACCATCACCGAAGTCCGCCTCACCCCGATCCTGGTCGCCGACCCGCCGCTGCTGAACACCCAGGGCGTGCACCAGCCGTACACCCCGCGGCTGATCATCGAGGTGGTCACCGCGGGCGGCGCCACCGGGTTCGGCGAGACCTACGGCGACACCGCTTACCTCGATCTGGCCCGCCCGTTGGCCGCCGCGCTGACCGGCCGCCGGGTCACCGACCTGAACGCGCTGCCCGCGCTCGCCGCCCGGGTCTGCGGTGCGTCGCCCGCCGCCACCGACGCCGCAGCGGTCGACGCCGGCGGGCTGCGCGGCGTGCAGACCGCGGACAAGCTCCGGCTCTCCGTGCTCTCCGGCTTCGAGGTCGCCTGCCTGGACGCCTGGGGCCACGCGGCCGGGCTCCCCGTCCACGCGCTGCTCGGCGGCAAGGTCCGCGACCGCGTCGACTACAGCGCCTACCTCTTCTACCGCTGGGCGCACCACCCGGAGGGCCGCGGCGAGCCCGACGACTGGGGCGCGGCGCTGGACCCGGCGGGCATCGTCGCCCAGGCCCGCCGCTTCGCCGACACCTACGGCTTCGCCTCCTTCAAGCTCAAGGGCGGCGTCTTCGCACCCGGTGAGGAGATCGCGGCCGTCCGGGCGCTGGCCGCCGCGTTCCCGGGGCAGCCGCTGCGGCTCGACCCCAACGGCGCCTGGAGCGTACGGACCTCGCTTGCGGTCGCCGCCGAGCTGCACGACGTCCTGGAATACCTGGAGGACCCGGCGAGCGGCACCGCCCGGATGGCCGAGGTGGCCGCCGCGCTCCGCGACGCCCGGCACGGTGGCCGCGTCCTCCCGCTGGCCACCAACATGTGCGTGACGACGTTCGACGAGATCGAGACGGCCTTCGCGCGCCGCGCCGTGCAGATCGTGCTCTGCGACCACCACTACTGGGGCGGGCTGCGCGCCACCCGCGAACTCGCCGCGCTCTGCCGCACCTTCGGCGTCGGCCTGTCCATGCACTCCAACACCCACCTGGGCATCAGCCTCGCCGCCATGACCCACGTCGCCGCGACCGTCCCGACCCTCGGCCACGCCTGCGACACCCACTACCCGTGGCAGTCCGAAGACGTCCTCACCGAGCGGCTCGCCTTCCGCGACGGCGGGCTCGACGTGTCCGACGCGCCGGGGCTCGGCGTCACCGTCGACCGCGACCGGCTGGCCGCGCTGCACCGCCGCTGGCTGGCCGACGACGGCGGGCTGCGCTCCCGCGACGACGCCGCCGCGATGCGCGTCGCCGACCCCGCCTGGGTCACCCCCGCCGTGCCGCGCTGGTGACCGCGGCCCGGAGACGGGGATCATGGATACGGCTGTGATCACCGCCGTGATCTCGCGCGCGGGGCCGCCGCGCGCGTACGGTGTGGCGCGGCTCGGTGGCGGTACGCCACAGTGGTCCCGTACGTGATCTTTTGAGAGGGGCTGTACCGATGGCACAGGAAGTGCGCGGCGTCATTGCGCCAGGGAAGAACGAGCCGGTCCGGCTGGAGACGATCCTGGTCCCGGACCCGGGTCCTGGCGAGGCCGTGGTGGCGATCCAGGCGTGCGGGGTGTGCCACACCGACCTGCACTACAAGCAGGGCGGCATCAACGACGAGTTCCCCTTCCTGCTCGGCCACGAGGCCGCGGGTGTGGTGGAGTCGGTCGGCGCGGGTGTCACGGACGTCGCGCCAGGTGACTTCGTCGTCCTCAACTGGCGCGCGGTGTGCGGGCAGTGCCGGGCCTGTCTGCGGGGCCGTCCGCAGTACTGCTTCGACACCCACAACGCGAAGCAGAAGATGACGCTGAAGGACGGCACGGAGCTGAGCCCGGCCCTCGGCATCGGCGCGTTCGCCGACAAGACGCTGGTCGCCGCCGGGCAGTGCACCAAGGTCGACCCGGAGGTCTCACCCGCCGTCGCCGGCCTGCTGGGCTGCGGCGTGATGGCCGGCATCGGTGCCGCCATCAACACCGGCAACGTCGGCCGCGGCGACAGCGTGGCGGTCATCGGCTGCGGCGGCGTCGGCGACGCGGCCGTGGTCGGCGCCCGGCTGGCCGGCGCCGCGAAGATCATCGCGGTGGACGTCGACGACCGGAAGCTGGCGACCGCCCGCTCCATGGGCGCCACCCACACCGTCAACTCCCGCACCACCGACCCCGTCGAAGCCATCCGGGAGATGACCGGCGGCTTCGGCGCCGACGTCGTCATCGAGGCGGTCGGCCGCCCCGAGACCTACAAGCAGGCGTTCTACGCCCGCGACCTGGCCGGCACCGTCGTCCTGGTCGGCGTCCCCACCCCCGAGATGACCCTGGACCTCCCCCTCCTGGACGTCTTCGGCCGCGGCGGCGCCCTCAAGTCCTCCTGGTACGGCGACTGCCTGCCGTCCCGCGACTTCCCGATGCTCGTCGACCTGCACCAGCAGGGCCGCATCGACCTCGGCGCCTTCGTCACCGAGACCATCGGCATCGACGGCGTGGAGCAGGCATTCGAGCGGATGCACGCGGGCGACGTCCTGCGCTCGGTGGTGACGCTCTGATGACGGCCCGCATCGACCACCTCGTCACCTCGGGCACCTTCTCGCTCGACGGCGGCACCTGGGACGTCGACAACAACGTCTGGATCGTCGGCGACGACGACGAAGCGCTGGTCATCGACGCCGCCCACGACGCCGACGCCATCATCGAAGCCCTCGGCGACCGCACCCTGCGCGCGATCGTCTGCACCCACGCGCACAACGACCACATCGACGCGGCACCCGCCCTCGCGGCCCGTACGGGTGCCCTGATCCATCTGCACCCGGACGACCTGCCGCTGTGGAAGCAGACCCACCCCGGCACCCCGCCGGACCGCGAACTGGCCGACGGGCAGGTTCTGACCATCGCGGGAGTGGACCTGACGGTGCTGCACACACCGGGTCACGCACCCGGCGGGGTCTGCCTGCACGCACCCGCCCTGGAGACGGTCTTCACCGGGGACACCCTCTTCCAGGGCGGCCCAGGCGCCACCGGCAGGTCCTTCTCGGACTTCCCGACCCTCGTCGGCTCGATCCGCGACCGGCTGCTGTCCCTGCCCCCGCACACCGTCGTCCGCACCGGACACGGCGACCCCACCACCATCGGCGACGAGGCCCCGCACCTGGAGGAGTGGATCAAGCGCGGCCACTGAGCCGGCTCCCGCTCACGCCTCCTCGGCCGCCCGCTCCAGAATGCGGGCGGCCACCGCGGGGGAGTCCACCAGCGGATGCAGCGCCAGCGCGCGCAGCGCCGCGTCCCTGTCCTTGAACATCGCGGCCTCCACCGCCGCCCGCTCCACCGCCTTGAGCTGGAGCATCAGCCCCAACTGGTCCGCACGCAGCGGCGCGCAGGGCAGCGGACGCGGACCGTCGGACCCCACCTCGCACACCGTCTCCACGATCGCGTCGGGCGCCAGCTGCGGCACCGTCGAGCGGTTGCGCACGTTGAGGATCAGCCGGGTGCCGCCGCCGTCCACCAGCGCCCGCATCAGCGCGAGCGCCACCCGGTCGTAGCCACCGCCCTCCAGATCACAGCTGTCCCGCTGCCAACCGCCGCTCGCCTTGCGGCTGTCGGCCAGATACGTCTCCTCGCGCTCCAGCCGGGTCCGCTCCCACAGCGTGTACGCATCCCCGTGGCCACCGGCCGCCGCCCGCTCGAAGAAGCCGCCCTGCTGCTGGTCCAGGAACTCGCCCCGGGTCTCCCGCGCCCCACGCACCGACGCCAGGGTCTCCCGGCGGAAGTAGTAGTAGTGCAGATACTCGTTGGGCAGCGCCCCCAGGACGCGCAGCCAGTCCGCGCCGAACAGCCTGCCCTCCTCGAAGGACCCCAGCGCCGCCGCGTCCCCCAGCAGCCCCGGCAGCACGTCCTGGCCGTCGACCGCCAACGACCGCAGCCAGCCGAGGTGGTTGAGGCCGACGTAGTCGTACGTCACCCGGCCCGGCGTGCCGAAGGCCGACGGATCGGCCCCCGCGGCGCGGGCCGCCCGGTGCACCAGACCCACCGGCGAATCGCAGATCCCCACCACCCGGTCGCCCAGCACCTGCGCCATCGCCTCGGTGACCATGCCCGCCGGATTCGTGAAGTTGATGACCCAGGCCCGCGGCGCCAGGGCCGCGACCCGCTCGGCGATGTGCAGCGCCACCGGGATCGTCCGCAGCCCGTAGAGCACCCCGCCCGCGCCCACCGTCTCCTGCCCGAGCACCCCCTCGTCCAGCGGGATCCGCTCGTCGCGCACCCGCCCCGCGGTGCCGCCCACCCGGATCGCGGAGAACACGAAATCGGCCCCGGCCAACGCGTCGTCGAGGCCATGGGCGAGCCGCACCCGCACCGGCGCCCGATGCCCTTCGGCCTGCCGCGCCAGCACCTCGGCGATGACCGAGAGCCGCCGCGGATCGGTGTCGTACAGCGTCAGTTCGGAGACGGAGTGCGCCGGGTCGTCCAGCAGCGCGCGGTGCACCAACGGCACCCGGAAACCGCCACCGCCGAGAATCGTGAGCCTCATGGGGCGGAACGTACCGCAGCATCAGGCACACTGGCGGCACCTGCCGGGACGAGAGGGGCGAGCACGGTGATCGGTGGCCGACGACAGAAGCAGCAGCCCACGCGGCCGGGAGCCGCCACGGCGGCACTCGACCCACTGGCCGCGCTGAGAACCCCCGGTGACCCCGCCACCGACGTTTATCTCACCGGCACGGTCTTCCTCGACATCATCTTCACAGGACTGGACTCCGCGCCGGTACGCGGCACCGAATCCTGGGCCCGCGGCATGGGATCGAGCCCCGGCGGCGTCGCCAACATGGCCACCGCACTGGCCCGCCTCGGACTGCGGACCTCGCTGGCCGCCGCGTTCGGCGACGACATGTACGGCGAGTACTGCTGGGACGCGCTCGACCGGGGCGAGGGCATCGACCTCACCCTGTCCCGCACCATCCCCGGCTGGCACTCCCCGGTCACCGTCTCCATGGCCTACGAGGGCGAGCGCACGATGGTCTCGCACGGCCACGAGGCACCGCAGCCGGAGAACGCCTTCGACGGCGGCCACGCCCCGGGCTGCCCGCCCGCCTCCCGCGCCTGCGTCGCGTCGCTGGTGCCCGGCAGGCGGGAGGGCTGGCTCGGCTGCGCCGCCGCCCGCGGCAGCCGCATCTTCGCCGACGTCGGCTGGGACGACACCGGCCGCTGGGATCCCGCCGACCTCGACGGCATCGAACACTGCGAGGCGTTCCTCCCCAACGCCGAGGAAGCGATGCGCTACACCCGCACATCCGACCCGCGCGCCGCCGCCCGCAAGCTCGCCGAGCGGGTGCCGCTCGCCGTGGTCACCATGGGCTCCGAGGGCGCCTGCGCCGTCGACGGACGCACCGGTGAGAGCGCCGAGGTACCCGCCATCGCCGTCGAGGCGCTGGACCCGACCGGCGCCGGGGACGTCTTCGTCGCCGGCTTCGTCACC
Source organism: Streptomyces sp. NPDC048644 (assembly GCF_043199105.1). Taxonomy (NCBI): domain Bacteria; kingdom Bacillati; phylum Actinomycetota; class Actinomycetes; order Kitasatosporales; family Streptomycetaceae; genus Streptomyces; species Streptomyces sp. NPDC048644. Next base: position 805,485 of record NZ_JBICVO010000001.1, on the reverse strand, counting down.
GGCACCCTCGCCGAGTGGCCGCTCGCCGACCGGCTGGCCTTCGCCGGTCTTTCCGCCGCCCTGTCCGTGCAGGAATTCGGCGGCTCGCTCTCCGCACCCGGCTGGGCGGAGATCGCCGCCTGGTGGCAGCAGGTGCGCGGCTGCACGGCGGGCGCACCGGCCGCCCTGCGCCGCCAGTACGCCTTCCTGGACGCGGTGCTGCCCGCCGCCGACCGCTGCTCACCGCTGGCCCGCGCCGTCCCGACCATCGGTTTCCGCCGGCCGGCCTGAACACGGGGCGCCCGGGGCCGGATTCCCCTGCGGGCCGGAAAAACTTTCGGGGTTGTCAGTGCACCGTCGTACTCTGGAGATCCAAGGAGTCGAGCCGCAGGCACCTCTTAGCAGCAAAGGACGGGGGTTGAGCAGGCCACAGCGCCGGCCCATGACTCAGACACCCAGCGAACCGCAGGCGAGCGCCCAGTTCACCGTCCCGGCCAAGCACCCCATGGTGACGGTTCTGGGATCGGGAGACTCGCTTCTGCGCGTGATCGAGAAAGCGTTCCCCGCGACGGACATCCATGTCCGGGGCAATGACGTCAGCGCTGTCGGCGACGCCGAGGAAGTCGCCCTCATCCAGCGCCTGTTCGACGAGATGATGCTGGTGCTCCGCACCGGACAACCGATGACGGAGGACGCCGTGGAACGCTCCATCGCGATGCTGCGCGCGGCGGAGAACGGCGAGGGCACCGAAGGCGAGACACCGGCCGAGGTCCTCACCCAGAACATCCTCTCCAACCGGGGCCGGACCATCCGCCCCAAGACCCTCAACCAGAAGCGCTACGTCGACGCCATCGACCAGCACACCATCGTCTTCGGCATCGGCCCCGCGGGCACCGGCAAGACCTACCTCGCGATGGCCAAGGCGGTACAGGCGCTCCAGGCCAAGCAGGTCAACCGCATCATCCTCACCCGCCCCGCCGTCGAGGCGGGCGAACGCCTGGGCTTCCTCCCCGGCACCCTCTACGAAAAGATCGACCCGTACCTGCGCCCCCTCTACGACGCGCTGCACGACATGCTCGACCCGGATTCGATTCCGCGCCTGATGGCGGCGGGGACGATCGAGGTCGCGCCGCTGGCTTATATGCGGGGCCGGAGTCAACCGATCTTCACGAACGTCCTGACGCCGGACGGCTGGCGCCCCATCGGTGACCTCCAGGTCGGTGACTTGGTGATCGGCTCCAACGGTGAGCCGACTCCGGTCCTCGGGGTCTATCCGCAGGGCGAGCGGGACATCTACCGGGTCACTGCGCAGGACGGCTCCTGGACGCTGTGCTGCGGCGAACACCTGTGGACCGTCCGCACGGCCTCGGACAAGCGTCGCGACAAGCCGTGGCGGGTCCTGGAGACCCAGGAGATGATCGGCAACCTGCGTGCGGCGCACGCCCGTCGGTACGAGCTGCCGATGCTCACCGCTCCGGTCAGTTTCCCCGAGCGAGCGGTCCCCATGGATCCGTACGCTTTGGGACTGCTGCTCGGCGATGGATGCATCACCGGCTCCACCACACCGTCGTTCTCCAGCGAGGACCCTGAACTCGCCGAAGCGCTGGAGGCCGCGCTTGAGGGTGTTCAGGTGCGCTTGAAGAGCGGGCCGGATTATGTCCTGAACCGGATCAAGGCGCCTGGTGACGTAGTCACGATCGAAAACCCGGTCACCCGCAGTCTGCGCGCGCTGGATCTGCTGGGCAGCCGCTCACACACCAAGTTCGTCCCCGACGACTACCTGTACAACACCGCCGACGTCCGGCTTGCGCTGCTCCAGGGACTCCTCGATTCCGACGGCGGCCCGGTTGTGCAGGCCGACCGCACCTGCCGCATCCAGTACACGACCACGTCGATCCTGCTCCGCGACGATGTCGTCTCACTGGTCCAGTCGCTCGGAGGCGTCGCCTACACCCGGCGGCGCATGGCCGAAGGCCGCCGGCAGGGCAGCGCGAGGGCGGCTCACCGACACGACGCCCACATCATCGACATCCGCCTCCCCGAAGGCATCGAGCCTTTCCGTCTCGGCCGCAAGCGGGACAAGTACCACGCGGAAGGGGGCGGAGGCCGCCCGATGCGTTTCATCGACAGCATCGAGCCGGCGGGCAGGGAGGAGACCGTCTGTATCCAGGTGGCCGCCGAGGATTCTCTCTACGTCACCCAGGACTACCTGCTCACGCACAACACCCTTAATGACGCCTTCATCATTCTCGACGAGGCGCAGAACACCAGCCCCGAGCAGATGAAGATGTTCCTCACCCGTCTCGGCTTCGATTCGAAGATCGTCATCACGGGTGACATCACCCAGATCGACCTTCCCGGAGGCGGCGGCAAGAGCGGCCTGCGGCAGGTCCAGGAGATCCTGGAGAACGTCGACGACGTGCATTTCTCCCGCCTCACCAGCCAGGACGTCGTCCGGCACAAACTCGTGGGCCGTATCGTCGACGCATACGAGAAGTACGACAGCCGCAACAGCGGCTAGCCCTCAGGGCCGGTCAGGTCCGGCCCGCGGACGAGAAGCGAGAAGTCAGCCCCCTCATGTCGATCGACGTCAACAACGAGTCCGGAACGGACATCGACGAGCAGGCCGTCCTGGACGTCGCCCGCTACGCCATCGCCCGGATGCGTATCCACCCGCTCTCCGAGCTGTCCGTGATCGTCGTGGACGCCGAGGCCATGGAGCAGCTCCACATCCAGTGGATGGACCTCCCCGGCCCGACCGATGTCATGTCCTTCCCGATGGACGAACTCCGTCCGCCGGCCAAGGACGACGAGGAGCCCCCGCAGGGGCTCCTCGGTGACATCGTGCTCTGCCCCGAGGTCGCCAAGCAGCAGGGCGAAGCGGCCCCGACCGGGCACTCCATGGACGAGGAACTCCAACTCCTCACCGTCCACGGCGTGCTGCACCTCCTGGGGTACGACCACGAAGAGCCGGACGAGAAGGCGGAGATGTTCGGCCTCCAGGCGGCCATCATCGACGGCTGGCGCGCCGAGCGGGGCCTGGACGGCCCGTCCCCGGCCCCCACCCTGACCTGACCGGGCGACGGGAATGACCACCCAACTGATCGCGGTAGCGGTACTGCTCGTCGTGATCGCCTGGCTCGCCGCCTGCGCGGAGGCCGGCCTGGCCCGTACCACCAGCTTCCGCGCCGAGGAGGCGGTCCGCTCCGGCCGCCGCGGCAGCGCCAAGCTCGCTGCCGTCGCCGCCGACCCCACCCGCTACCTGAACGTTGCCCTGCTGGTGCGCGTCGGCTGCGAGATGGCGGCCGGTGTCCTGGTGACGTACGCCTGCGTCCGCTCGTTCGCGGTGACGTGGGAGGCGCTGACCGTCGCCATCGGCGTGATGGTGCTCGTCTCGTACGTCGCGGTCGGCGTCTCGCCGCGCACCATCGGCCGCCAGCACCCGCTGAACACCGCCACCGCCGCCGCGTACGTCCTGCTGCCGCTGGCCCGGATCATGGGCCCGGTCCCGCAGCTGCTGATCCTCCTCGGCAACGCCCTCACCCCGGGCAAGGGCTTCCGCAAGGGGCCGTTCGCCTCCGAGGCGGAGCTGCGGTCGCTGGTCGACCTCGCCGAGAAGGAGTCGCTGATCGAGGACGAGGAGCGCCGGATGGTGCACTCCGTCTTCCAGCTCGGCGACACCCTGGTGCGCGAGGTGATGGTGCCGCGTACGGACCTGGTGGCCGTCGAGCGGTACAAGACCATCCGGCAGGCGCTGACCCTCGCACTGCGCTCCGGCTTCTCGCGGATCCCGGTGACCGGCGAGAACGAGGACGACATCGTCGGCATGGTCTACCTCAAGGACCTCGCCCGCAAGGTGCACATCAGCCGGGACGCGGAGACCGAGCTGGTCTCCTCCGCGATGCGCCAGGCGGTCTTCGTGCCGGACACCAAGAACGCCGGTGACCTGCTGCGCGAGATGCAGCAGGACCGCAACCACGTCGCGGTGGTCATCGACGAGTACGGCGGCACGGCCGGCATCGTCACGATCGAGGACATCCTGGAGGAGATCGTCGGCGAGATCACCGACGAGTACGACAGGGAGCTGCCGCCGGTCGAGGAGCTGGGCGACGGCCGCTACCGCGTCACCGCCCGCCTGGACATCGGCGATCTCGGCGAGCTGTACGGCCTGGCCGAGCTGGACGACGAGGACGTCGAGACGGTCGGCGGGCTGCTCGCCAAGCTGCTGGGCCGGGTGCCGATCGCCGGTGCGACGGCCGAGGTGGATCTCTCCGACGACAGGTACGACCCGGACCTGACCGCGCTGCGGCTGACCGCGGAGTCGACGGCAGGACGCCGGAACAAGATCATTACCGTGCTGTGCGAGCCGGTCCGCGCCACCGCGGACACTCACCACGGCACGGTCGGCGGGGCGTCGGCAGGCTGAACCGCACGGACGGTGCGCACGCCAGGCCGCGGGCCTGGGGCCGGGCGGGCGCCTGTGCCAAGCTGGCGGCGGGGGAAGGCGGGCAAGGGGAGCGCGAGCGGGGGAGTTCGAGGTGGCAGGCACCGAAGGGGCGGGCGCGGCAGACCCGCAGGCCGCCGCGTCACCGGCGCGGGATACCCGCCCGCAGGGCCTGCGGGACCTGCGCGCCGCGGACACCGTCCCGGCCACTCTCAGCTACCCGCCGGGCGCCGTCGTCGTGGTCTCCGGGCTGCCGGGCAGCGGCAAGAGCACCCTGCTGCACCGCTGGTCGGCGGCGGCCGATGTGGCGGTGATCGACCCGCGCACCGTCCACGTCGCCTGCGAGGCGGTGATGCCCGACTGGCTGCCGTACGCGGTCTACCGGCCCTGGGCGCGGGCCAGGCTGCTGCTGTGGCTGCGCGCCGAGCTGGTCGGGGACCGGCCGTTGCTGGTGCACGACTGCGGCAGCCGGCCGTGGCTGCGGCGCCTGCTGGCGTGGTGTGCCGCGCGGCGCGGCCGGACCCTGCATCTCGTGGTGCTGGACGTCGGGGCCGTCGTCGCCCTGTCGGGCCAGCGGGCTCGCGACCGCTGGGTGCGCCGCCGTGTCTTCGCCCGGCACTGCCGCGGCCTCGGGCGGCTGCTCGCCGCCCTGCCGCCGGCCGGCACCCGGTCCGCCGCCGCGCTGCCCGCCGCGCTCGCCGACGCGGCCTCGGTGGTGCTGCTCGACGCGGCGTCCCGCGCGCAGGTGCGGGCCGCGCGGTTCACGGCGGCGGGCCCGCTCCCGACGCCGCGCTCCGGCGCCGTTTCCGTGTCCTGCGCGCCGTCGTCGGAGCCGTCCGCCGCCGCCGTGCCGCCGTCGCCGCGGTCCGCCCGCTCCGGCCGCGCACCGCGCCGGTAGACCGCCGCCGGTGCCCGTGCTCCGGTGCCGTGCCCCGCGCGGCCGGGCAGCCGCCGCCCCGCATATGCTCGGCCGTATGAGCGAAGCCGCAGCACTGGACCCGGAAGACCGCAAGATCATTACGCTCGCGCGCTCGGCGCGGGCCCGCAACGGCGTGCCCGAGGGCGCCGCCGTGCGCGACGAGACCGGACGCACCTACGTCGCCGGCACCGTCGCCCTGGAATCGCTGCGGCTCAGCGCGTTGCAGACGGCCGTGGCGATGGCCGTGGCCAGCGGCGCGCAGTCCCTGGAGGCCGCCGCGGTGGTCACCGATGCCGACGACGCGGCCGACGCCGACCGCGCGGCGGTACGCGACCTCGGCGGCCCCGGCACGCCGGTCCTGGTCGCGGGCCCCGACGGCACCCTGCGCGGCAACACCCCGGCGGGCGGCCCGCAGCTCTGAGAGCCTGTGTCCGGCCACCGGCGTACGCCGGTGGTCGGAGCGGCCCCGGGGATCGGGGACAATGGGCGCCATGAGCGCTCGTACAGACTCCTCAGCCCCGCACCGCGCCGGCTTCGCCTGCTTCGTCGGCCGCCCCAACGCGGGCAAGTCCACCCTCACGAACGCTCTGGTCGGCACGAAGGTGGCCATCACCTCCAACCGGCCGCAGACCACCCGCCACACCGTCCGCGGCATCGTGCACCGCCCCGAGGCGCAGCTCGTCCTCGTGGACACCCCGGGCCTGCACAAGCCGCGCACCCTGCTCGGCGAGCGGCTCAACGACGTGGTGCGCACCACCTGGGCCGAGGTCGACGTGATCGGCTTCTGCCTGCCCGCCGACCAGAAGCTCGGCCCCGGCGACCGCTACATCGCCGCCGAACTGGCCGGCATCAAGAAGACCCCGAAGGTCGCTGTCGTCACCAAGACCGACCTGGTCGACTCCAAGGCGCTGGCCGAACAACTGCTGGCCATCGACAAGCTCGGCCAGGACCTGGGCATCGAGTGGGCCGAGATCATTCCGGTGTCCGCCGTCGGCGACAAGCAGGTCGGCCTGCTCGCCGACCTGCTCGTACCGCTGCTGCCTGAGAGCCCGCCGCTGTACCCGGAGGGCGACCTCACCGACGAGCCCGAGCAGGTCATGGTCGCCGAGCTGATCCGCGAGGCCGCGCTGGAGGGCGTACGCGACGAGCTGCCGCACTCCATCGCCGTGGTCGTCGAGGAGATGATCCCCCGCGAGGACCGGCCCGCCGACAAGCCGCTGCTCGACGTCCATGCCAACGTCTACATCGAGCGCCCCAGCCAGAAGGGCATCATCATCGGCCCGAAGGGCAAGCGCCTGAAGGAGGTCGGCACCAAGTCCCGCAAGCACATCGAGGCGCTGCTCGGGACGCCGGTCTTCCTGGACCTGCACGTCAAGGTCGCCAAGGACTGGCAGCGCGACCCGAAGCAGCTGCGCAAGCTGGGGTTCTAGGGCACGGGCCCGCTCCGGACCGGCTCGGTCAGGATGGGCTGTGGTGCGGATCGGGCCGGTCCCGGCAGGACGTAGCGGGACGGCCGGAGGCGGCCCGTCAGCGCCAGGAAGGCCACGAAGGCGGCCAGTGCGATCCAGCCGGGCCACCCGTTGATCCCCATGTGCAGGGGATCGAGCGCGGCGGCCGGGTCGGCGAACTCCTTAGGGCGAAGGCCACGCCGGTGACCAGGTAGGCCCCCAGCAGGCCGAGGCTGCCGCCGTCCCGCCTCACGCCACCCCGCGGATCCGCCGGACCAGCAGCGCACCCAGCAGACCGATCGCCGCCGCGACGAGATACAGCGCGCGGTAGCCGCCGAGGTGGGCGACGACCGGGGCGGCCAGCGCCGGGGCCGCCACCTGGGGCAGCGAGTTGGCGATGTTGAGGACGCCGAGGTCCTTGCCGCGGTGCGCCGCGGCCGGCAGCACGTCCGTCATCAGCGCGAAGTCGACGGACGTGAACACGCCGAAGCCGATGCCGAGGAGCGCGGCGGCGGCCAGCGCGCCGGTCCAGGTCTGCCAGCAGGCCAGCAGCACGGTGGCGACCGTCATGATCACACCGGACCACAGCACGAACGGCCGCCGCCGCCCGACCCGGTCCGACCAGAAGCCGCCGACGACGACCGTGCCCAGCAGCGTCACGCCGTTGACCGCCGTCAGGATCAGCACGCCGCCCTGCGGGTCGGGCCGGTGCAGCACGTCCCGCAGGAAGTACAGGAGGTAGAGCAGCGCCAGCGCGTTGCCGAGGTTGATCAGGAAGCGGGTCAGCCAGGCCCAGCCGAGGTCCGGGTGGCGGCGCGGGTCGAACCCGAAGCCGGTGACGAAGGACCGCCAGGTGAACGGCGGCCGGGCGCCCGCGGGCAGCACGAGGTCCCGGCGCAGCAGGTACGGCAGGGTGGCGAGCACGGTGAACGCCGCGCAGGCCAGATAGCCGGCCGTGAGCCCGCCGGCCAGCGTCGCGAGCCCGGTCCCGGCCAGCACGCCCAGGATCTGCGCCGCGCCCAGCCAGCCGCCCACCGCGCCGCGCTGCCGCCGTGGCACCCGGTCCGGCACGGCGGCGGTCACCGCGGCGAACGCGGCGTTCAGCGTCAGCTGCACCAGGCACCAGCCGCCCGCCATCGCCCACACCGTCCGTGCCCCGGCCAGCAGCACCAGCGCCGCCGCCCCGCCCAGCACCCCGGCGGCGATCCACGGCGTACGCCGCCCGAACCGCGAGGTCGTACGGTCCGACAGGGCGCCGAACAGCGGGTTGGCGACCAGCGAGACCACGGCGCCGGCGCCGGTCACCCAGGCCAGCACCGACTCCTTGGACGTGCCGGGCGGCGCCAACTCGGCGGCCTGCATGGCGAGCAGGATCTGCAACGGCCCGTACCAGCCGACCCAGATCGCGCCGTTCGCCAGCGACAGCGAGGCCGTCCAGCCGCCGCCCACCGGCGCGGACGGCTCCGCGAGCGCCCCGGCGTCCGCGGCCGGCACGGTCATCCCCGCGCCTGCTCCCGGAGCACGTCGCGCAGCCAGTGGAAGGACGCCTTCGGGGTGCGCGCCAGCGTCGCGTAGTCGATGTGCACCAGGCCGAAGCGGCGCGCGTAGCCCTCCGCCCACTCGAAGTTGTCCATCAACGACCAGACGAAATAGCCGCGTACGTCGACGCCGGCCGCCATCGCCTCGTGGAGCGCCCGCAGATGTCCGTCGAGGAAGGCGATCCGCTCGCGGTCGTCGACGCCCTCGTACGAGCAGCCGTTCTCCGTGATCATCACTGGCGGCAGGCTCGCGCCGTACCGCTCGCGGAAGGTCAGCAGCAGCTCGGTGAGGGCGGCGGGGACCACCGGCCAGCCGAAGTCCGTCCGCGGGTATCCCGCGATCTCCCGTGGCGCGAACGGGAGTTGCGGCGGGATGCGGATGCCGCCGAAGTCCGTGGGACGGTCGCCGCCGCCCGGCTCGGGGGCGCCGACCAGCGTCGGCTGGTAGTAGTTGATCCCGTACCAGTCCAGCGGCTGCGAGATGATCTTCAGGTCCTCGGCCACCGGCCCCGGCAGCATCGCCGCCAGGCCCTCGTCCGGGTAGCGGCCGAGCAGCAGCGGTTCCGCGAACAGGCGGTTGAGCAGCAGGTCGTAGAGATCGGCGGCGGCGACGTCCGCCTCGTCGTCGGAGGCCCGCCAGGTCGGCCCGTGCGAGTTGGCGACGCCGATGCCGGTGGCGCCCCGGGCGCGCAGTGCCTGCACGGCGAGGCCGTGGCCAAGCAGTTGGTGATGGGCCGCGGGCAGCGCGTCGAAGACCAGCTGCCGGCCGGGCGCGTGCTGTCCGATGCCGTAGCCGAGCAGCGTCAGCTCGGCCGGTTCGTTGAGGGTGATCCACCGCCGCACGCGGTCCCCGAGCCGCGCCGCGACGGCATCCGCGTACGCCGCGAAGTGCTCGGCCGTCTCCCTTCGGAGCCACCCGCCGTGCTCCTCCAGCGCCTGCGGCGTGTCCCAGTGGAACAGCGTCGGCAGCGGCTCGACCCCGGCCGCCAGCAGCGCGTCCACCAGCCGGTCGTAGAAGTCGAGCCCCGCCGCGTTGACCGGCCCGCTCCCGTCCGGCACCACCCGCGGCCACGCCACCGAGAACCGGTACGCCCCGACCCCCAGCTCCCGCAGCAGCCCCACGTCCTCCTGGTACCGGTGGTAGTGATCGACCGCCACCCGCGGATCCGACCCGTCCTTGATCCGCCCACCCTCCCCGGCGAACACATCCCACGCGGACCGCCCCCGCCCGTCCTCACCGACGGCCCCCTCGATCTGCTGCGCCGAAGTGGACACACCCCAGAGGAAGTTGGAGGGGAAGCGGGGGAGGGGGGACGGATGTGCCGGTGTCGTATCCATGAGGCGGATCTTCTTAACCGCCGGTAACCCCGTCAAGGGGTTGGGAGAGAGGAAGGTCGCAGCCTCCAGTCGGAGCACCGCAACCGGAGCCGTGTCACCCCTGGCCGGATATGAGGAACCCGTATCCTCTCGCCGCCCCGAAGATGATCAAGAAGAGTGCCCCCGCCGCGCACGCTGCCAGCGTGCTCAAAAACACTCGTCCTCCCATTGTTTCGTGTATTTCGTGCTTTCCGGTGACTTGCCGGACAAGCGAGGCGGGTTCAGTGGCCAGATGGGCGAGCATCCCCGCCCCCGTCAGTACGGAAGACAGCAGCCAGTAACCCTGGCTTTTCGCTCGATGGCCTTTTCGGAACGTAAAGAGTGGATTGTGCAGCAAAGAGCCGAGCCCGGTGCGGAACGGGCGCCGCAGATACTGACGTGCTTGGAGCGCGACAAAAAAACCGGCGGAACCGTCCCCCGAAGCAAACCGGAAGGTTGCCTCAAGAGGTGATTCCGCCGACGTGAGCCGGAGCCTTTGCGGACGCTCTCGGTGTGGCCCCTACGCCCGCTACGCCCCCTCCTTCATGACCCGCGTGATCAGTTTCCGTTGTTCATCGGTCAGGCGGGGGTCGGAGCAGTAGACCGTTCGTCCGTCGACGGTGATCTGGTAGCTGAAGCCGTCGGGGGTGCCGACCGGGGGCTCGTTGTGGCCTTGGTCGAGGGACTGGGTGGCGAGGGTGTGCCAGTCGTCGGCGTCGGGCCGCGCCGAGGTGTCGACCTCGGCGCGACGCTCGATGCCGGCGAAGCCACCGGTGCGTCGGATGTGAATGCGCATGGGTGGCTCCTACCCAGCAGGGCGGGCGGGACGTCCCCGGAGTGCGCTATTCGGTGGGGGTGACGCCCACCTGCGACCACGCCTTGACCATGGCCTCGTGTTCGGCGCCCGCGCCGTAGCGGGCCTGGGCCGCCTTGATGGTGAGGGCGGCGAAGTCGGCGAACTTGGCGTTCTTGGCGAGGTGGCCGCCGGTCAGCACGTCGTACCAGACCTGGCCCGCGCGCTCCCAGGCGTTGCCGCCGATGGTGGTCGCGGCGATGTAGAACGCGTGGTTGGGGATGCCGGAGTTGAGGTGGACGCCGCCGTTGTCCTCCTGCGTTTCGACGTAGTCCTTCATCTTGGCCGGCTGGGGGTCCTTGCCGAGTACGTCGTCGTCGTACGCGGTGCCCGGTGCCTTCATGGAGCGCAGGGCCTTGCCGGTGACGTTCGGGCCGAGGAGGTCGGCGCCGATCAGCCAGTCGGCCTGATCGGCGCTGTGGCTGAGGGAGTACTGCTTGATCAGCGAACCGAAGACGTCCGAGATGGATTCGTTGAGTGCGCCGGACTGGCCGGTGTAGTCGAGGTTGGCGGTGTACTGGGTGACGCCGTGGGTCAGTTCGTGCCCGATCACGTCGACGGGGATGGTGAAGTCGAGGAACAGGTCGTTGTCGCCGTCGCCGAACACCATCCGCTCGCCGTCCCAGAAGGCGTTGTCGTACTTCTGGCCGTAGTGGACGGTGGCGTTGAGCGGCAGGTCGGCGCCGTCGATGGAGTGCCGGCCGTAGACCTTGAGGTAGAGGTCGAAGGTCGCGCCGAGACCGGCGTGCGCGCGGTTGACCGAGGCGTCCTTGGACGGGCTGTCGGCCTCGCTGTGGACCTTGGTGCCGGGGAGTGTTTCGGCGTGCCCGGCGTCGTAGATGGTGCGGTTGGGCTTGCCGGACGGGGCTTCGGCGGCGGCGCGTGCGGTGGTGGCGCGGGCGTTTTCGTGGCGCCGGGTGCGCAGCTGTGTGTCGTGGTCGAGAGTGCGGCGGGCCGGCTCGTTGCGGGCAGGATCGTCGGTTTGCGCCAGCTTGTCGAGAAGGTGGGGCGGCACGATCGTGCAGAAGACCGGGGTGGCCGGGGTGTCCGGCGTTGAGGTGACGTCCATCTTTCAAATGTCGCATTGCGTGATGCAGTTGTCACTGCCCGCTGCCGGGATTCCCGAAAACGTGTGGTTGATCGCAGTCAGGCGGTTACGTCCCCTCGGTCCCGCATACTGATACGGGCCGCCGTAGCTCGCCGACCTCGGTTAGGGTGCTGTGCATCATGCGTTTCGGGCTGCTTCTCCTTAGCTGCCGCGGCGAGGGCCTGTAGTCGTAGGCCGACCCCCTCCCCGCGGAGTTCGGTGCTGCGATATATCGCCCCGTCGGCCGGTCCAGCGGACACACGAGGAGCCCTACGCATCATGACGAACCCGTCGAGCCACGCCGAGAACACTGTCGGCCGCCCCACTCCGGTCACCAACGCCACCGCGCTGCAGAAGCCCTCCGGGATGCCGGTCCACAAGTACGGCCGCTACGAAGCCGTGGAGATCCCGGACCGCACCTGGCCCGACAACCGGATCACCAAGGCCCCCCGCTGGCTGTCCACGGACCTGCGGGACGGCAACCAGGCGCTGATCGACCCGATGTCGCCGGCCCGCAAGCGCGAGATGTTCGACCTGCTGGTGAAGATGGGCTACAAGGAGATCGAGGTCGGTTTCCCGTCGTCCGGCGAGACCGACTTCGCGTTCGTCCGGTCGATCATCGAAGAGGGCGCGATCCCCGATGACGTCACGATCTCCGTGCTGACGCAGGCGCGCGAGGAGCTGATCGAGCGGACCGTGGAGTCGCTGCGCGGCGCCCACCGGGCCACCGTCCACCTGTACAACGCCACCGCGCCCACCTTCCGCCGGGTCGTGTTCCGCGGCTCGAAGGAGCAGGTCAAGCAGATCGCGGTGGACGGTACGCGGCTGGTCATGGAGTACGCGGACAAGATCCTGGGCGACGAGACGATCTTCGGCTACCAGTACAGCCCGGAGATCTTCACCGACACCGAGCTGGACTTCGCCCTGGAGGTCTGCGAAGCGGTCTGCGACGTCTGGCAGCCCGAGGAGGGCCGCGAGATCATCCTCAACCTGCCGGCCACCGTGGAGCGTTCGACGCCTTCCACGCACGCCGACCGCTTCGAGTGGATGTCGCGCCACCTGTCCCGGCGCGCGCACGTATGCCTGTCCGTGCACCCGCACAACGACCGCGGCACCGCGGTGGCCGCCGCCGAGCTGGCGGTCATGGCGGGCGCCGACCGCGTTGAGGGCTGCCTGTTCGGGCAGGGCGAGCGGACCGGCAACGTCGACCTGGTGACGCTGGGCATGAACCTCTTCTCGCAGGGCGTCGACCCGCAGATCGACTTCTCGCAGATCGACGAGATCCGCCGGACCAGCGAGTACTGCAACCAGATGGAGGTCCACCCGCGCCACCCCTACGCGGGCGACCTGGTCTACACCGCCTTCTCCGGCTCCCACCAGGACGCCATCAAGAAGGGCTTCGACGCCATGGAGGCCGAGGCAGCCGCCGCGGGCAGGACCGTGGACGAGATCGAGTGGGCGGTGCCGTACCTGCCCATCGACCCCAAGGACGTCGGCCGCTCCTACGAAGCGGTCATCCGCGTCAACTCGCAGTCCGGCAAGGGCGGTATCGCCTACGTGCTGAAGAACGACCACAAGCTGGACCTGCCGCGCCGGATGCAGATCGAGTTCTCCAGGACCATCCAGGAGAAGACCGACACGGAGGGCGGTGAGGTCACCCCGGCCGCCATCTGGGCCACCTTCCAGGACGAGTACCTGCCCACCCCGGACAATGCCTGGGGCCGGATCGCGCTGCGTTCCGCGCAGACATCGACCACCAGCGAGGGCACCGACGCGCTGACCGTCGAGGCCGTGGTGGACGGCGCCGACACGGTCCTGACGGGATCGGGCAACGGCCCGCTGGCCGCCTTCATCGACTCGCTGCACGCCATCGACGCGGACGTGCGGGTCCTGGACTACGTCGAGCACACGATGAGCGAGGGCGCGGGCGCCCAGGCCGCCGCGTACGTCGAGTGCGCCATCGGCGACAAGGTCCTGTGGGGCGTCGGCATCGACGCGAACATCGTGCGTGCGTCCATCAAGGCCGTCGCCTCCGCGGTCAACCGCGCGGGACGCTGACCGTCCCGGAGGGCCGGCGCCGTGTGCGGGCGCCCGCCCTTCGGCCACTTTCCCGGTGCCCCGGTGCCGCATACGCCTCGCGTACGCGGCACCGGGGCACCGTGTCGTGCGGCCACCGACCCGTCCTCACCTGCCCGTACCCGCTTCCGGACGGCCGCCGTTCGCGCCCGGCCGGCGCCGTCGGACGGCCGCCCGCAGCGGCCCGCGCGCGGGCGCACCCTTCGTCATTCGGCCAGTTGTCCGTTCGAGGTGCTGACGCCGCATCACGGATGTGGCTAACATCACGTCAATACGGCGACGTGGCCACGGTGTTACTTCCCGTGTCCTGAAGGCTGCGGGGGAGTTACGGAGGTCTGGCGTGAGGCACAAGATGTGTGTGCTGGGCGTGTGCACGTCCTGGCGTACCGTCGCCGATGGTGAGTTCTTCTGCCCCGACTGCGGCGGCGACCGCAACTACCTCCGCAGGACAGGCCACCGGCGCCTGACCGTACTCGGCATCCCGCTGCTCTCCCGCGGCGCGGCCGACCCGGTCATCGAATGCTCCGCCTGCCACGGCCACTTCGGCCAGGACGCGCTGGACCACCCCACCACCGTGCGGCTCTCCGCGATGCTCCGCGACGCCGTGCACACCGTCACCCTCGCCGTACTCGCGGCCGGCGGCACGTCAGCCAAGGCGGTACGCGACACCGCCGTCGACACCGTCCGCGCGGCCGGCTTCGCGGACTCATCCGAGGACCAGCTGCTCACCCTGCTCGCCGCGCTCGCCGCCGACACCGGGGCACTCAGCGGCACCGTCGAAGCGCTCGGCGCGGGCGACCGCCGTCCCCGCGGCGGCCTCGACCCCTGCGGCACGGCGCTCGCCATCGAACTGCACGCGTCCCTGGAGCCGCTGGCGCCGCACCTCGCCCCGGCGGGCCGCGAATCGCTGCTCCTCCAGGGGGCCCGTATCGCCCTCGCCGACGGCTCCTACACCCCCGCCGAACGCGAGGTGCTCGGCACCGTCGGCGCCGCCCTGAAGCTCTGCCCCGCCGACACCGACCGCCTGCTGGCGGCGGCCCGCACTCCGTCCTGAGCCGGCCCGCCCGGACACGCCACCGGCCCCGCCGCCCATGGAGGGCGGCGGGGCCGGTGGCCGTACGGGCGGGTCAGCCGCGCGTCAGGTGGATGGGCAGGGTGCGGTAGCCGCAGACGATGAAGCCGCCCGAGGGCTCCAGGGTCGCCGGGGGAACGGCGAACTCCAGGTCGGGGAAGCGGTCGAAGAGCGCCGGGAGGGCGACCTTGGCCTCCATGCGGGCCAGCGGGGAGCCCAGGCAGCGGTGCACGCCGTAACCGAAGCTGAGGTGCTCGACGTTGGGCCGCAGGATGTCGAACCCGGCGGCGCTGGAGCCGAATTGCTCCGGGTCGCGTCCGGTGCTCGCGATGGCGGGCAGGATCGCCTCGCCCTTGCGGATGGTCGGCCCGTCCGGGATGGCGATGTCATCGACGGCGAAGCGGAGCGGGAGGTTGGCGACGCTCGGGGACCAGCGCAGGGTCTCCTCGATGACGTCGTTCCAGGACGCCTTCCCTTCGCGCACCAGCTGGAGCTGGTCCGGGTGCGTCAGCAGGTTGTGCACCGCGTTGCCGATGAGGTTGACGGTGGTCTCGTGGCCGGCGATCAGGACCAGCAGGAGCGTGTCGATCAGCTCCTGCTCGCTCATCGTGTGGCCCTCGTCGTCCCGCTCGGACACCATCAGGCTGGTCAGGTCCTCGCCGGGCTGCCGCCGCTTCAACGCGACCAGGTTGCCCAGGAGTTCCTGGGTGGCCACCAGCGTGACCCCGGCCTCTTCCGGGTCGACGGTGGTCATGATGATCTCGGCGAGCCGGGCCAGCTCCGTGCGGGTGTCGCCCTCGGGGATGCCGAACAGCTCGCAGATGACCTGGAGGGGCAGCGGGTGCGCGAAGCCGGCCCGCAGGTCGCAGGCGGTGCCGGCCGGTACCGCCGCGAGTCCGTCGAGCAGGGACGCGGTGATGCGCTCGACGGACGGCAGCATGGCTTCGGTGCGCCGGGCGGTGAAGGCGGGCGCGATCAGCTTGCGCAGCCGCCGGTGGTCGGCGCCGTACGCGGTGAACATGTTGCTGACGCCGACCCAGGTCTGGAGCCAGGTCTCGTGGTACTCGCCGCGCTGCCAGGCGGGCCAGTGCTCCCGCGCGTTCTTGGAGACCCGCGGGTCGGTCAGCAGCTCTTTGAGGAGGCTGTGGCTGGTGATCGCCCACGCCTCCGGTCCGTCGGGAAGCTGGACGCGGGTGGCGCGGCCTAGCTCGCGGAGGCGGTCTGCCTCTGCGTGGATATCGGATCCGGTCGGGTCGATGGCGACGAGCTGCTGTCCCATGGGGTGGCTCCTGCCTGATCGGGGGTGATGGGGGTGAAGCGGGCCGGAAGAGCTGCGAGAGCCCGTTGGAACCCGCCGGGCCGCCACTGCAACTCTGCTGCCGGAACAGAGAGTTCGATGTCGGAGAGCCAGGCGGTGAGTCGTTCGATCGCGGTGGTCGCGATCACCAGCGCATGCCGCTGCACGGGACAGGCGTGCGGCCCCGCCGCCCAGGCCAGGTGCGCGCCGCTGCCCGAACCCTCACCGAGCGAGACCGTACCGAACTGGGTGTTGGCAGCGGCGTACGAGACCATCACCAGCTGTCCCGCGCGCACCCACGTGCCGTGGAAGAACACGTCACGGCGCGCGTAGTGGGCGGAGTAGTTGGTCATCGGCGGGTCGTTCCACAGCACCTCGTTGATGGCGTCCTGCGGGGTCAGCGCGCCGCCGGACAGGGTGCTGTAGTAGCGGTCGTCGGAGAGCATCCGGGACAGCGCGTTGGCGGTGAGGTTGGCCAGCGGTTCGTTGCCCGCGGCCATGGTCACGACGATCTGTGCGATGACCTCGTCGTCGGACAGGCCGTTGTGGTGGTCGAGGAACCAGGAGGTGAGGTCGGGACCGCGCTGGTTCTTCTTCCGGGTGACCAGCTCCATGATGTACGCCGAGAACGCCGCGTCGGCCTTCGCGGCCTCCTCCGGCGTCGCCCCGTCCATCAGCCCGCCCATGGCCGCGATCAGCTGCTCGCCGTACTCGTCGGGCATACCGAAGAGGGTGTTGAACATCAGCAGCGGCAACTGCTGGGCGTACTCGGGGACGAGGTCCACCTCGCCGCGCGCGCCGAACTTCCGGATGAGGCTGTCCGCTGCCCGCCGCACCCGGGTGCGCAGTTCGTGCGGCTCGACGAGCTGGAAGCTGTCGGTGATGACCTGGCGCAGCCGCCGGTGCACGTCGCCGTCGGCGAACAGGGAGTTGGGGCGCCAGCCCAGCATCGGCAGCACCGCCGAGTCGGGCGGCACGGTCGCCTGCCAGCTGCGGGAGTCCTTCGACCAGGTGGCGTCGTCGTTCAGCAGGTCGAGCGCGGCCCGGTAGTCGGTGACCAGCATCGCGGTCACGCCGGTGGCGATCTCCACGGGCGCCAGGGCGCCGTACTGCCGCAGGTAGGCGTAGAAGCGGTGCGGGTCGGCCGCGAACTCCGGGTCGTACAGCCGCACGAGCGAGTTCCGGTCGGTCCGCTCCATGGGGTGGCCGCCCTGCGCGGGGGCCTCCTGGGCGTAGCCGCCCTGGCCGAAGGCGTCCTGGGTGTGGGCGTCCTGGCCGAAGGCGTCCGCAGGACCGGTGGCCGCGCCGCCGTGGGCGTGCGCGGGGCAGCCGGGCGGCGGGGCGGCGCCCGGCTGGTACGGGGAAGTCACGAGGTCTGGTTCTCCTGGGGCGTATGGGCGAGAACGTGGCCGACGAGCGCGATCAGCGCGTCGACGGACTGGTCACGGTCACGGGCGTCGCACATCACGAGTGGCGTATCGGGGTGCAGGTCGAGGGCGTCGCGCAGCGAGTGGATGTCGTGCTGCGGCGCGTCGGGGAAGGTGTTGACCGCGACGGCGTAGCGCAGCCCCGCCTCCTCGATGATGTCCATCACCTCGAACGAGTCCGCCAGGCGGCGGGTGTCCGCGAGGACCAGCGCCCCGAGTGCGCCGCGGGCGATGTCCTGCCACAGCGGCCGGAAGCGCTTCTGGCCCGGCGTGCCGAACAGGTACAGGACCAGGTCGCCGGGGAGCGTGAGCCGCCCGAAGTCGATGGCGACGGTGGTCGTGGTCTTCTCCCGCACCCCGGCGAGATCGTCGACGAGCGCGCCTGACTGCGTCATCACCTCTTCGGTGTGCAGCGGCGGCGTCTCCGACAGCGCACGGATGAGGGTGGTCTTCCCGACCCCGAACGGCCCTGCCACCAGGAGCTTGACCAGGGTCTGGTCGGCCCCGGACAGGTACATGCCGTCGGTGCCGGGGCCGCTGCTAGGACTTGAGAGAGCGGAGTCCATCGAGAACCCTCTCCAGGATCTGCCGGTCGAATTGCTCGGCTTCGGGTATGGGGACACGGGAGTGCAGGCGGCCGGCGTCGACGAGGTCGGCCACCAGCACCTTCACCACGCTGACAGGCAGGTGGAGATGGGCTGCGACCTCGGCCAGAGACAGGGCACCGGGCTGGAGCAGCTCCAGGATCCGGTGCTGTTCCGGCCGTACGTCACTGGTGATCGGCATCCCCGCACTGTGGAGCAGGGTGAGCCGGTCCAACGTGTTGCGGCTGGGCTGGGCGCGTCCGCCGGTCGCCAGATAGGCCGGTACGAGGCGCCTGCTGCTCTGGCGCGGGGTCATGCGGGGCTGCCGAGGTCCCGAGCCGGGCTGTTCATGACCTTGTTGCCCAGGGTCGTGACCTGGATCTGCATGTGGTGCGCGACGACTCCCATGTTGACCTCAGGTCCTGCGAAGACGGCCAGGCAGGTGTTCTCGCCCGAGGGGATGGCGAAGACCCAGCCCTGTTCGGACTCGATGACGGTCTGCCGCAGCTTGGCGTCGTCCTGTTCGGCGAACGCCGCGGTCACCGCGCGCCCCGCTCCCTGGAGTGCGGACATCATGGCGGCGACGCCTTCGGCGGCCTCACGCTTCAGGCCGGGCGACGCTCCCTCGATGAATCCGTCACCGGAGATCACGGCGGCGTGGATAACATGCGGCAGCTCCAGGAGAGGGGCCAGCACCCAGGACTTGTCCTCGGTGACACGGCGGCGGGTCGGGGTGTTCATGGCTGGGGGTTCCCTTCGGGGCTGCGAGGGGGTTCTGACTGGGCTGCGGCGCGGCCGGATTCGGTGCCTTGCTGGAGTGCGCCCCAGCGGGAGGCGGCCTCTTCCGGGGTGCGTTCGTGGACCGGCTCGGTGCGCGGCAGGCTCTGCTCCTGCTCGGCGGCCGGCTTACGGCGTCGCCTGCGCGGCAGTTCACCCTCGGCGGGCGGGTCGGCGGGCGCATCGGCGGGGCCGGGCTGCGCGGGCGCGGCGTGCGCGGGCGCGGCATGGACGGGCGCGGCGTGGGCCGGTGCCGCGTGCGACGGGGCGGCGTGCGAGGGCGCCGCGTGGGAAGGAGCGGCGTGGCTCGGCGCCGCGTGGGCGGGCGCGTGCGAGCCGGCGGGCGATGAGGCACCGGTCGGCAGGACGGCGGACCGGTCCGCAGCGCCGGACCTGTGCGGCAGCGGGGCCATCACGGACATGGGCTGTCGGCTCTCGTCGAGGACGGTGAGAAGGGGGTCGCCCGGCACGTAGACCACGGCCCGCACCCCGCCGTACGGCGACGACTCGACGTGCACGCCGAAGCCGTACTGGCGCACCAGTTGGCCGGCCGCCGCGAAGCCGGAGCGCGGCGGGTCGCCGAGCTGGGTCAGCAGCACGTCGTCCTCGCCGGACAGCAGATTCATCGCGTGCGCGACCTCGTCGGCGTGCATGCCGACGCCGTAGTCGTCGATGATCACCGAGGCGCCGCGGTTGCCCTGCTGGAGGGTGACGGTGACGGGCAGTTCGCGGTGCGAGTGGTGCAGCGCGTTCGCCAGCAGCTCGGTGACGGTGATCGCCACCGGCTCGACGGCACGGGCGACGACGGCCACCGGGTCGCGCAGCTGGTTGCTGATCTGCACGCGCTCGTAGCCGCGCAGCCGGGAGGCGGAGCCGACGACCAGTTCGGCGAGGTAGGAGTCCTCACGGGTCAGGCCGGGCCAGGCGCCGCACACCACACCGGTTGCCTGAATGCGCCGCAGCGCCTGCTCGTTGAGGAAGTCCGCGTTCAGCAGGTCCTGCGCGACGTCCGGGTCGTCGTAGCGGTGCTGCATGTCCTGAAGCGCCGTCTGGAGGCGGTAGAGCAGCGACTGGATGGTGGTGGTCGCACCGCGCAGCGTGGACTGGGCGGCGGCGTCCACGCGCAGCCGCTCCTTGCTGACCGCGTCGCGGATCTGGTCCAGTACGGCGGTCAGCGCGTGGTCGGTCTCGGAACCGGCGAACCGGGGGTCGAGCAACCCGCGTACGGGCACGTGCGGGTGGGCGATCGCGGTGGTGAGGTCCGGGATACGGGTGCTGGCGAGGTGCCGGATCTCCGTCTCGGTGGCCCGCAGCCTGGCGGTGAGTTCGGTGTTGCTGTGCACCGTGGCCGCGGCCTGTTCCTCGGACGCGGTCAGGCGCTCGGTGAGCCCGTTCCGCTGCGTCCGTGCTCGGAACAGGAAAACCGCCAGCACCACGGCGGCGGCCGATCCTGCACTGAGGCACCACAACAGCGCCTCCGGTATGGATGTCATCGGGATCCTCGTGGGGAACGGGGGCGGCCGGTCGTCACGGCGTCGAGCACCCGATGCCGCCGGACGGCCTCCGGTGGCATCGCGTGGAGCGGCCGATCATGTGACGGGATGCTACCGGCGTGTCGGCGCTTCGTAAGGGCCCGTACCTACGGTCGTCGGAGAAGTGCGGAAGGTCACGTTCCGTCCCTGTTGCGCGAAGGGGCGCGATCCGGACATGGACCGGACGTGGACCGGACATGGCGAGGCCCCGTCACCCGGGGGCGGACGGGGCCTGGGTGGAGCAGCGACGCATCTCAGCCGAGCGTGAACCCGTCCCCCTTGACGGCCGTCACGAACGCCGACCAGCCGGTGGCGGGGAAGACGAGCGCGGGACCTGTGGGGTTCTTGCTGTCGCGGACGGGGACGATGCCGGGGTGGTTGTCGGAGACCTCGATGCAGCTGCCGCCGTTCTGGTCGCTGTAGCTGCTCTTACGCCAGGAGGCGGCGCCCGGGAAGTCGTGAGCGACCTCGACGCAGTTACCGTTGTTCTGGTCGCTGTAGCTGCTCTTGCGCCATTGAGCGGTGGTCAGGTCGTACTCGCGCATCGTGTGTAGTCCTCCGCCGCCGATTCGATCAGGGCCAGGGACGCCTCCGGCGACAGCGCGGCGGCCCTCAGCAGATCGTAGCCCTCCTGTGCGCGCTTCACTATGGCCGGATCGTCCAGCAGATTCCCCGAATACACGCCTTCGGTATAGGCAGTTGGCGGGGCGTCCTCGAACTCCATGAGCCGCAACGATTTGCCCATGGCGGGGTACGCACCCGCCGCGAACGGAAGGACCTGCACGATGATCTTCCGCTCGCGTGCAAGCTGCGCGATGTGCGTTAGCTCCTCGGCCATGATGCTCGGGCTGCCCACAGGTACACGCAGCACAGCTTCGTGCAGGGCCGCCCAATACATGGGCCGGGCAGCGTCTTTGAGGATGAGCGCTCGATCCAGTCGGATGCCAACGCTCTCTTGGACGTACTCCTCTGCGGTGAGTGGGTCGTTGGCGAGCATGATGGCCCGTACGTACGCCGCGGTCTGAAGCAGCCCAGGCACGATCATCGGCTCGAAGTCACAGATCTTCGTCGCCAGCCGTTCCAGATCGGCCGCTGCTGTGAAGTAATCCGCATACCGCTTGTCATCGATCAGCTTGCGCCACAGTCGCTCGAAAAAGCCCTCGGTTTGTAGAACTTCATCGATCCGAATCGCCACATCCAACTGCGGCTTACGAATCGCCTGCTCGAACTGCCCGATATAGCCGCCGGAGACGAAAACCAGGGCTCCCAGGGCATCCTGAGTGAGGCTCGCATTCTCCCTTCGCCGCTTCAGCTCCGCTCCGAAGTACTCCCAGGCGGCCTGTTGCTGACCGCTCAGTGGACCTTTGGCCATGACCTACTCCCCTTGTCTGCGCGGCAGTTGCTGCCTGTCGCTCATTGCGCAGCCTAGTTCCGTACCGGCACGCTGGGAATGAGAACGGGGAATATCTCAGCGAAAGCGTGGAGGTCGGCGGATGAACCGCACCAAGGAAGTTGAAGAAGCCACCAAGGAATTGGAGGAAGCGCTCGCCGGCGTCGGTATCGTGCTGCCGTCACTCGGCCCCGACATCGTCTCCTACACACATTTTTCACTTCCCCCACTCGTTGAATTGGGCCGGTGCACCACCGAGGTGGCGCGACGGCTGGCAGCGGTGCTGAGGGACCGGCGGTGACGGCGGACCGGCCACCGCTGTGGACCTTCGCGGTGGACACCCGTACGGGACGGGTCGGCAAGGTCATGGCGTACGAAGGGCCCCGCCTCTGCCTGCGCCCGATCGGCGGCGGCAGGGAGTGGGACTGCCCCGCCGCCGACGCCCGCCAGGCAACCGTCGCCGAACGCCTCAGCGCGGCCACGGCGTACCTGAACGCGCGCAGCAGAGGAGAGGTGGCCTGACGTCGGTTCCCCCTCGGGTCAGGTCCGGCGGGCGTGGGACGCGAGGCGGTCCGCGAACGCGGTGACGAGGTCGCGCAGTTCAGCGGGGCGCTCGATGACGAACGGCCGGTCGAGTGCGGCCAATACCGGCGGCAGCCAGTCGAGCCGCTCCACCCGTAGCCGGACGCGCAACCGGTGCTCGGTCGCCGGGGCTTCGCCCGCCACGGGCTCGTACTCCTCCAGCTCTTCCAGGCTCGCGACGGCGGCGGGAAGGTGGGCGCGGATCTGCTCGGCCGTCCCATGGATGCGCAAGATCACCTCGTGCCGGTACTCGGCCGTGGCGAAGCCTGACAGCACGCGCTGTGCCGGATCGGGATCGGCGGGTGCATCGAAGGAACCGGGCAGGGTCCGTGCGTCCGTGATGCGGTCGAGCCGGAAGGTCCGGTCCTCGCCGATCCCGGGGTCCTTGCCCGTGACGTACCACCGGCCCGCATGGGCGACGATCCCGTACGCGTGCAGGGTGCGTTCGCTGTGCCGGGCGTCGCGGTCGGTGTATCTGAGCGAGACGGGGCGGCGGTGGCGTACCGCGTCGGCGAGGGTGAGCAGGGCTTCGGCGTCCGGGGTGGCGAACTCGCCGGGCCGGTCCGTGAAGGCGAGCGAGTCCAGGAGCGTGTCGAGCCGGCGGGCGATGTGCCGGGGCAGCACCCGCCGGATCTTGGCCGATGCGGTCTCGCTCGCCGTGTGCCCGGCCGTCATCAGCCCTGTCCGGCGGCCGGCGATCAGCCCGAGCAGTACGGCCAGCGCCTCGTCGTCGCTGAGCATGAGCGGAGGCAGACGGTATCCGGGAGCGAGCCGGTACCCGCCGTAGCGCCCGCGTACCGACTCCACGGGCACGTCGAGGTCGGCCAGTTGGTCCACGTACCGCCGCACGGTGCGACCGTCGACGCCGAGCCGGTCGGCCAGTTCGGCCATCGTCCGCGTACCGCCCGACTGAAGCAGTTCAAGGAGTGTCAGCACGCGGCCGGTGGGGCGAGGCATGGTCCCAACCTAACGCGAATACTGGACCGATTCTGTCCGCTATTTCTCCTAGCCTGCGAGGCGCAGTCGTTCCCGTAGCCGTTCCCGTAGCCGTTCCCGCAGCCGAGGAGATCACCATGGACTTCGTCTCGATCCGCATCATCACCGGCGACGTCGCGCGCCTCGTCGCGTTCTACGAGCGCGTCACAGGGGTGCAGGCGGCGTGGGCTACCGAGGACTTCGCCGAACTCAGGACTCCCCACGCGACCCTCGCTATCGCCGGCACCGGCACCGTCCCGCTGTTCGCCCCTGGCTCGGCCCGCCCGGCGGACAACCGCAGCGTGATCACCGAGTTCCGCGTCGACGACGTGGACCGCGTGCACCAGGAGCTGACCGGCTTCGTCACCGACTTCGTCACCGAGCCCACCACGATGCCCTGGGGCAACAGGTCGCTGCTGTTCCGCGACCCCGACGGCAACCTCGTCAACTTCTTCACCCCCGTCACCACGGCGGCCATCGAGAAGTTCGCGTCCTGAGCCTGAGGTCTCCAAGGGCAGGGCCGGCCGCGTCCGGCCGATGCGCGAGAATGGCCCCCATGAGTCTGTTCCGCGACGACGGCATCGTGCTGCGCACCCAGAAGCTGGGTGAGGCGGACCGGATCATCACGCTGCTCACCCGGGGTCACGGCCGTGTACGGGCGGTGGCGCGCGGCGTGCGGCGGACGAAGTCGAAGTTCGGGGCGCGGCTCGAACCGTTCTCCCACGTCGACGTGCAGTTCTTCGCGCGCGGCAGCGAGCTGATCGGGCGCGGGCTGCCGCTGTGCACGCAGAGCGAGACGATCGCGGCGTACGGCGGCGGGATCGTCACCGACTACGGCCGCTACACGGCGGGCACGGCGATGCTGGAGACGGCCGAGCGGTTCACCGATCACGAGGGCGAGCCGGCGGTGCAGCAGTACCTGCTGCTGGTCGGCGGGCTGCGGACGCTGGCGCGCGGGGAGCACGAGCCGCATCTGGTCCTGGACGCGTTCCTGCTGCGCTCGCTGGCCGTCAACGGCTACGCGCCGAGCTTCGACAGCTGTGCGAAATGCGGACTGCCGGGCCCGAACCGGTTCTTCTCGGTCGGTTCGGGAGGTGTGGTGTGCGGCGACTGCCGGGTGCCGGGAAGCGTCGTACCCTCCTCTGAGGCCATCGGGCTCCTCAGCGCGCTGCTGACCGGCGACTGGGAGACGGCGGACGCGAGCGAGCCTCGGCATGTCCGCGAGGGCAGCGGGCTCGTCGCCGCGTATCTGCACTGGCACCTGGAGCGGGGTCTGCGTTCCCTCCGGTACGTGGAGAAATAGCGCGTGACGGGGGCCCGGTGTGCAGGAATCGACGAGACGCAGGACGAGACGTAATCCGGCCCGGTCCGGCCTGATCCGGCCCAGGGCGATTGAGATATGGGAGACGTGGGGCGCATGGCACGACGCGGGATTCTGGGCCGTAACCGGCGTGAATACGAGACGCCCGAGCCGCATCCTTCCGGC
The DNA here is from genome assembly GCF_043199105.1 of Streptomyces sp. NPDC048644. Taxonomy (NCBI): domain Bacteria; kingdom Bacillati; phylum Actinomycetota; class Actinomycetes; order Kitasatosporales; family Streptomycetaceae; genus Streptomyces; species Streptomyces sp. NPDC048644. The sequence continues at coordinate 780,663 of NZ_JBICVO010000001.1, read as the reverse complement.
GCGCGTCCGCCGAAGATTCCCGGCGAACTGGTGCCGGAACACGTCGCCGTCGTCATGGACGGGAACGGCCGCTGGGCCAAGGAACGCGGGCTGCCGCGCACCGAAGGGCACAAGGTCGGCGAGGGCGTCGTCATGGACGTACTCAAGGGCTGCATCGAAATGGGTGTGAAGAACCTTTCGCTGTACGCCTTCTCGACGGAGAACTGGAAGCGGTCGCCCGACGAGGTGCGTTTCCTGATGAATTTCAACCGGGACGTCATCCGGCGGCGGCGTGACGAGATGGACGCGCTGGGTATCCGCATCCGGTGGGTCGGGCGGATGCCGAAGCTGTGGAAGTCCGTCGTCCAGGAACTCCAGGTCGCGCAGGAGCAGACCAAGAACAATGACGCGATGACGCTGTATTTCTGCGTGAATTACGGCGGTCGGGCGGAGATCGCGGACGCCGCCGCAGGGATCGCGGCGGACGTGAAGGCGGGCAAGCTCGACCCGGCGAAGGTCAACGAGAAGACCCTCGCGAAGTACATGTACTACCCGGACATGCCGGACGTGGACCTCTTCGTGCGGCCGTCCGGCGAGCAGCGGACGTCGAACTACCTGATCTGGCAGAGCGCCTACGCCGAGATGGTGTTCCAGGACATTCTCTGGCCGGATTTCGACCGCCGGAACCTCTGGGAAGCCTGCCTGGAGTACGCGAAGCGGGACCGCAGGTTCGGCGCGGCGCCGGTCGCTGAGGGCGAGTCGGCGACGTAGGGCCTGTCGTAGCGGCGGCGGAACGCCGAAAACGCCGAACGGGCCGCCTCCCCGGATCAGGGAGAGGCGGCCCGTTCGTTCGCGCCTGCGGCTACGCCTGTGCCGCGTCCGGCTGCTCGCCCGCGCAGTCGCCGCAGGTGCCGAAGATCTCGATGGTGTGCGCCACGTCGCGGAAGCCGTGCTCCGCGGCGATCTGGTCGGCCCACTTCTCCACCGCAGGGCCCTCGACCTCGACGGCCTTGCCGCAGGCCCGGCACACCAGGTGGTGGTGATGGTCGTCGGTGCTGCACCGGCGGTAGACCGCCTCGCCCTCGCTGGTGCGCAGCACGTCCACCTCGCCTGCGTCGGCGAGGGACTGCAGCGTGCGGTAGACGGTGGTCAGCCCGACCGAGTCGCCGCGGTGCTTGAGCATGTCGTGCAGCTCCTGCGCACTGCGGAACTCGTCCACCTCGTCGAGTGCGGCGGACACCGCGGTCCGCTGCCGCGTCGACCGGCCGCGTACCGGAGATCCCGCGCTCGTCGCCACCGTTGCCTCCCTAGGTCGTGGCCGTCCCCCTTGGACGGGTGGGGCCATTGTGCCAGGTGATGACCGGAACGCCGGTGGAACACTTACCGGCTGTCCCGGGCGGGTCACCCGCACTCCTGACCTGCCCCGTCACCCGGCACCTACCCGTACGGTCAGACGCTCACGTCGTCCGCCGCGGTCCGGCTGCCGGGTACTTCCAGGGTGCACCCCTTCGCGCCGTCGGCGGCTGCCCGCGCGCGCTTTTTCGCTAGGGGAGCGGCGAGCGCGGTGAAGAGCACGAACAGCACGATGGCGAAGAGCACGATGGTCGCGCCGGACGGGACGTCGACGTAGTACGAGGTGGCGGTGCCGGTCAGGGTCACGCCCACGCCGATCGCCACGGCCAGCACGAAGGTCACCGCGAAGCTGCGGGTGATCTGCTGGGCGGCGGCGACCGGGATCACCATCAGCGCGGAGACCAGCAGCAGGCCGACGACCCGCATGGCGACGGTGACGGTGACCGCGGCGGTGACCGCCACCAGGAGGTTCAGCAGCCGCACCGGCAGTCCGGTGACCCGGGCGAACTCCTCGTCCTGGCAGACCGCGAACAGCTGGCGGCGCAGCCCGATGGTGATCGCGAGGACCACGGCGGCCAGCACGCAGATCGTCACCATGTCCTGTGAGGAGACGGTGGTGATCGAGCCGAAGAGGTAGGTGCTGAGGTTGGCGTTGGAGCCCGCGTCGGACAGGTTCATCAGCATCACGCCGCCGGCCATGCCGCCGTAGAACAGCATGGCGAGCGCCAGATCGCCGCGGGTCCTGCCGTACCAGCGGATCAGCTCCATGGCGACGGAGCCGCCGATGGCGACGAAGGTGGCGACCCAGACCGGGCTGGCCCAGATGGAGCCGCTGTTGATCAGGAAGCCGAGGCCGACGCCGGTCAGCGCGACGTGGCCGATGCCGTCGCCCATCAGGGACTGCCGCCGCTGGACGAGGTAGATGCCGATGGCGGGCGCGGTGATGCCGACGATCAGGGCGGCGAGCAGGGCCCGCTGCATGAAGGTGTAGTCGAGGATTTCCATGTCAGCTCAGCAGTCCTGTACGGATCGGCGCCGGGTCGGCGTGCGGGTGGACATGGTCGTGGCCGGGCAGGGCGTGCTGGCCGACGGCCTCCGGCGGCGGGCCGTCGTGCACCACGCAGCCGTCCCGGAGGACCACGGCACGGTCGATCAGCGGCTCCAGCGGGCCCAGTTCGTGCAGTACGAGCAGGACGGTGGTGCCGCGGGCGACCTGCTCGCGCAGCGCGCCGGCCAGCACTTCCTGGCTGGCCAGGTCCACGCCTGCCATCGGCTCGTCCATGATCAGCAGTTCCGGCTCGACGGCCAGCGCGCGGGCGATCAGCACCCGCTGGTGCTGGCCGCCGGAGAGCGCGCTCACCGAGTCCTTGGCGCGGTCGGCCATCCCGACCAGCTCCAGGGCGTGGTGCACGGCGGCGCGGTCGGCCTTGCGCAGCAGGCCGAACTTCGTACGGGCCAGCCGCCCGGCCGTGACGATCTCGCTGACGGTGGCGGGGACGCCGCCCGCGGCCGTGGTGCGCTGCGGCACGTAGCCGATCCGCGCCCAGTCCTTGAAGCGGCGGAACTCCGTGCCGAAGAGCGCCAGCGTGCCGCCGGTGAGCGGCACCTGGCCGATCACCGACCGTACGGCGGTGGACTTGCCCGAGCCGTTGGCGCCGAGCAGGGCGACGACCTCGCCGGTGCGTACGGTCAGGTCGACGCCGCGCAGGACCTGGCGGGCGCCCAGCGTCGCGGTGGCCGCGCGCAGGCCGATGACCGGCTGCCGGTCCGGCTCTTGCACCGGTGTGTTCATGGTGGTCTCCGTCACGACGTGCGGTCCCGGGCGGGCGGTTGGGGGTGGGTCACTTGCTGCCGAGCGCCTTCTGGAGGGCGGCGAGGTTGGACTGCATCACCTCGAAGTAGTCCCGGCCGCGGGTCTTGTCCGTGATCCCTTCGAGCGGGTCGAGGACGTCGGTCTTCAGGTGCAGGTCGCCCGCCAGGGACTTGGCGGTGGCCGGGTTGGCGAGGGTCTCGAAGAACACCGTGGAGACGTGGTGCTTGCCGGCGAGGGTGTGCAGCGCCTTGATGCGGTTGGCGCTGGGCTCGGACTCGGGGTCGATGCCGCTGATGGCCTCCTCGGTCAGGCCGTAGCGCTCGGCGAGGTAGCCGAAGGCCGCGTGGGTGGTGATGAAGGTGTCCGACGCGCGGTTCTTCAAGCCGTTCTCGAAGGCGGTGTTCAGCCCGTCCAGCTTCTTCACCAACGCGTCGGTGTTCTTCTGGTAGTCGGCCTTGTGGTCCGGGTCGGCCTTGGCGAGGGTCTTGTTCACGCCCTTGGCGACCTGGGCGTACTTCACGGGGTCGAGCCAGATGTGCGGGTCGTCGCCGGCCTCCGCCTCGGACTTGGAGTGCGCGTGGTTGTCGCCGGTGGTGTGGTGGTGGCCGCCCACCTCGGAGCCGTGCTCCTCCATCGAGGTCATCGCGGCGGCGTCGGCGACGTTCTTGACGCCGGACTGCTTGATCGCCTCGTCGACGGCGGGCTGGAGGCCCTTGAGGTAGACGATCGCGCCGGACTCGCCGAGCGCGCCGGTCTGCCGCGGGGAAAGCTCCAGGTCGTGCGGCTCGACGCCGGGCTTGGTGAGGTTGGACACCTCGACGTGGTCCCCGCCGATCTGCTCCGCGAGGAACTGCATCGGATAGAACGACGCCGTCACCTTCAGCTTGCCGTTGTCGCGGCCCGCGCCGTCGGACGCGGAGCAGGCGGAGAGGGCCAGGAGACCGAGGGCGGAGGCTCCGGCGACGGCAGCGGTCGGTATGAGGCGACGTATGTTCATGACAGTCATTTTCAACAAAGTTGGAAACGATTGTCAACAAAGCGGATTGTCGGACCGGTAGGGAAGGGCGGGTTCCGGGACGAAGCGGGAAGTGGCCGTTATCCGATTTGGCCCGGGGGGTACGGCCGCCGGTACCCTGAATCATTCTTGGTTCGTCTCATCACCGCCTCCGCATCGTGGCGCTGTGCGCCGCCCCCCATCCATCGTTCGTCGTCGTATGAAGAGAGCACCGTGGCCGCCGACAAGATCGATAGCATCGTCAGCCTGAGCAAGCGCCGTGGCTTCGTCTACCCCTGTAGTGAGATCTACGGCGGTTCGCGGGCCGCCTGGGACTACGGTCCGCTGGGTGTCGAGCTCAAGGAGAACCTCAAGCGTCAGTGGTGGCGCTCCATGGTCACCTCGCGCGACGACGTCGTCGGCCTCGACTCGTCCGTGATCCTGGCCCCCGAGGTCTGGGTGGCCTCCGGCCACGTCGCCACCTTCACCGACCCGCTCACCGAGTGCACCGCCTGCCACAAGCGCTTCCGCGCCGACCACCTGGAAGAGGCGTACGAGGCGAAGCACGGGCGGCTGCCCGCGAACGGTCTGGCCGACCTGAACTGCCCGCACTGCGGCAACAAGGGCTCCTTCACCGAGCCCAAGCAGTTCTCCGGCCTGCTCTCCACCCACCTCGGCCCCTCGCAGGACACCGCGTCGGTCGCCTACCTGCGCCCCGAGACCGCGCAGGGCATCTTCACCAACTTCGCCCAGGTCCAGCAGACCTCCCGCAAGAAGCCGCCGTTCGGCATCGCGCAGATGGGCAAGTCCTTCCGGAACGAGATCACTCCGGGCAACTTCATCTTCCGCACCCGCGAGTTCGAGCAGATGGAGATGGAGTTCTTCGTCAAGCCGGGCGAGGACGAGCAGTGGCACGAGTACTGGATGGAGCAGCGCTGGAACTGGTACCGCGACCTCGGTATCCGTGAGGAGAACATCCGGTGGTACGACCACCCCAAGGAGAAGCTCTCCCACTACTCCAAGCGCACCGCTGACATCGAGTACCGCTTCAACTTCGGCGGCACCGAGTTCTCCGAGCTGGAGGGTGTGGCCAACCGCACCGACTTCGACCTGTCCGCGCACTCCAAGGCGTCAGGCCAGGACCTGTCGTACTTCGACCAGGAGGCCGGCGAGCGCTGGACTCCGTACGTCATTGAGCCGGCGGCCGGCGTGAACCGCGCCATGCTCGCCTTCATGCTCGACTCGTACATCGAGGACGAGGCGCCGAACGCCAAGGGCAAGATGGAGAAGCGCACGGTCATGCGCCTCGACCCGCGCCTGGCGCCGGTCAAGGTCGCCGTGCTGCCGCTGTCCCGCAACCCGCAGCTGTCGCCGAAGGCCAAGGGTCTCGCCGCCGACCTGCGCAAGAACTGGAACATCGAGTTCGACGACGCGGGCGCCATCGGCCGCCGCTACCGCCGCCAGGACGAGATCGGCACCCCGTTCTGCGTCACCGTCGACTTCGACACCCTCGACGACAACGCGGTGACCGTGCGCGAGCGCGACACCATGAAGCAGGAGCGCGTCTCCCTGGACCAGATCCAGGCGTACCTGGGCGCGCGGCTGCTCGGCTGCTAGTCCGGGGCGCGGGGCCTTTCGAGGTCGCGCCGTCCACGCGTCGCATCAGGCGCCGTCCCGCCGGGGAATCCCGGAGGGGCGGCGCCTGACGTGTGTGGCGAAGGAGGCGGGTCGCGGGGACCGGATCAGCGGCCGTTCGGCGTGGCCGGGCGCAGCGCGAGCCGTGCGCACAGGGCCGCCAGCGGGAGTTCGGCGGCGAGCGCCATCGCCACGGCGCAGGCCAGGTCGGGGCCGGCCGCGGTGGCGACGTCCACGACGGCGTCGGCGGTCAGCAGCACGGCGGCGCCCGCCGCGGCCGTGCGGTGGCCCGGCGCGCCGCGCCGCAGGCGGGCCCCCGCGGTCAGCAGGGCCGCCGCCTCCAGGAGGTCGAGGGCGATCCAGGCGGCGGCCTGCCGGGGCGGCAGCGTGGTGGCGAGGCAGACCGTCCACGGCAGCAGGGCGAGCCCCGCGCCGGTCAGCACCCGGCCCTGCCAACGGCTGCCGCCCGTGACCCGTGCGAGGCGCCAACCACCGGTCGGGACAGGGGAGTTGAGGGTGACAAGGGCCATGGTCGGGACCGCTTTCAGGGAGAGGGAACCCGGCTCTCGGGCTCGGCTTCCACTCTTGTGATCCGGGCCGCCCGTGTCGGTAGCCCGGCTGTCCGACCTGGGGTGGCACCAGGTACACCCCCGAACCGGTAGATGGCGTCAGTGCGGTGCCGCGCGCACCCCGCATAGCGTGGGGACATGACCTTTCCGCCCTGGTTGCGCCGCTTGCTGCGGCTGCGGCGCGACCTGCTCTTCCTCGCCGCCGGGGTGCTCGTACACCTGCTGCCGGTCCCGCTGTTCGTCTGGGCCGCGGTGCTCATCGGCCAGACGCTGGCCGGCACCTCGTCCGACGCCCCGGTGGTCCTGTCCGTCCCGCTGGCCCTGCTCGTCGCCGCCGGATACGGCCTGACGGAGGCCCAGCGGTGGCGGTTCCGCGCACTGTGCGGGGTGGAGCTGCCGCGGCTCGGATTCCGGCGCGCACGGCGGCAGTTCGGCTACCAGTGCCTGATCGGCCCGCTGCTCGGCGTGCTCGAACTCCTGCTGCTCGCCCTGCTGGCGGTGGGCATCGCGGCGTCGACGGTGCTGGTGTGGATCTGGATCGTGCCCTGGCAGTGGCGCGTCGGGCACCCCGGCTACACGACCCGGGCCGCCTACGTCACCGCGCTCGGCCTGCTCGCGCTGGCCGCGGTGCCGCCGCTGGCCGCCGGTCTGGTGCGGCTGGAGGATCTCGTCGGGCGGGCGGTGCTGGGGGTCAGCCGGTCCGACGAACTGGAGCGGCGGGTCGAGGACCTGACCGAGAGCCGGGCGGGCGCGGTGGACGCGGCGGACGCCGAACGCCGCCGCATCGAACGGGATCTGCACGACGGCGCCCAGCAGCGCCTGGTGTCGCTGGCGCTCAACCTCGGTCTGGCGAAGGCGACGCTCACCGATCTGCCTCCCGAGGCCAAGGACGTCATCGACGCGGCGCACCGCGAGGCGAAGGACGCGATCGAGGAGCTGAACAGCCTGGTGCGCGGGCTGCACCCCGCCGTACTCGACGAACTCGGCCTGGACGCCGCGCTGTCGGGGCTCGCGGCCCGAGCGCCGCTGCCGGTGCGGCTGCGGGTCGATCTGCCGGAGCGGGCCGCGGCGCCCGTCGAGGCCGTCGCCTACTTCGTCGTATCGGAGGCGCTGACCAACGTGGCCAAGCACGCGCCGGACGCGACCCGGGCCGATGTGACCGTCACCCGGCTCGGCGGAATACTGCGGGTGGCGATAGCCGACGACGGGGCGGGTGGCGCCGACGCGTCGCGGGGGAGCGGTCTGAAGGGGCTTGCCCAGCGGGTGCGTTCGGTGGACGGGACGTTCCGGATGAGCAGCCCCGTGGGAGGGCCGACCGTGATGAGAGTGGAGTTGCCGTGCCCGAAGTGAGCCGTGCCGCCGTGGTCCCCGAGGGCGCCGGCGGGCGCACCGCCGTGATCGCCGAGGACTCGGTCCTGCTGCGGATCGGCCTGGTCAAGGTGCTGGAGATGGCCGGGTTCACGGTGGTGGCCGAAGCGGGCGACGCGGAGCAGCTGCTGGCCGCCGTCGCCGCCCACCGGCCCGGCCTCGCGGTGGTGGACGTCCGGATGCCGCCCGGCTTCACGGACGAAGGGGTGCGGGCCGCGCTGTCCATCCGGCGGGAGTGGCCGGGTACCGCGGTGCTGATGCTGTCCCAGTACGTGGAGGAGCGCTACGCGGCCGATCTGCTCGCGACCCACACCAGCGGGGTGGGCTACCTCCTCAAGCAACGGGTCGCGGACGTCGAGGAGTTCATCGAGGCACTGCGGCGGGTCGCGGACGGCGGCACCGCCCTCGACCCGCAGGTCGTCGCGCAGTTGCTGGTACGCAGGGCGAGCGACCCGATGGAGCGGCTGACCGGACGCGAGCGCGAGGTGCTGGCGCTGATGGCCGAGGGCCGCTCCAACGCGGGGATCGCCGCGCAGCTCGTCGTGAGCGAGAGCGCGGTCGCCAAGCACATCAACAGCATCCTGGCCAAGCTCGACCTGCCGGTGACCGACGCCGACCACCGCCGGGTGCTGGCGGTGCTCCGCTTCCTGGGCGTGGGGCGGGGCTGAGGGGCACGCGGCCGTGGCCAGGTCCGGTGGCCGCCGCCCTCCTGACGCCCGCCTCCGGCGTCAGGCGCCCAGGCCGCGCAGGACGAGGTGGCGTACCGCTTCGAAGGCCGGGGCGATGTCGGGGCGGGACCACTCGGGGGCGTAGGCCGGGTCGTGGAAGCGGCCGGTGGCGTCGAAGACGGCGCGGGCGGTGACGGCGGGGGAAGGGGCGGTGAAGGTGCCCTGGGCCACGCCGGCTTCGATGAGGGCGGTGAGCTGGGATTCCAGGTCGGTGATGTGCCGGTCGATGACTCCGCCGCTCTCGCGTATCAGCGCCATGTACGTCGCGAAGAGCTCGGGGTCGTCACCGGCCTTGTGCCGCTTGGCCTCGAACAGGGCGGTCATCCAGCGGTCCAGGCGGTCGGCCGCCGGGCCCTCTTCCGTGACGATCTCCGACAGCCGCTCGCTGGTGCGGTCCAGCCAGCGCGCCGTGACCGCCTCGCGCAGCGCCGCCTTCGTACGGAAGTGGCGGTAGACGCTGCCGTGGCTGACTCCCAGGGCGCGCGCGACATCGACGACCGTGGCCTTCGCCGGGCCGTAGCGGCGCAGCACGTCCTCGGTGGCTTCGAGGATGCGCTCGGGAGTCAGGGTCTCGGAGGACATGACGCGGCCGGCCTTTCGGAGTGACGGGGCGGAGTACGGACGCATCCGGCGGGCGCGCCCGCCCGGAGTGCCCGCCCGGCACCCGCCGGAGGAGGCGGCCACCGGGGAACACGAGCGCCGGGTACGTACGGACCGTACCTGGCGGGTGCGCCGGGTACGTACGGGACCGTACCCGGCAGCCGCCCCGCGTGCCTCTGCCGCTCACCGCTCGCTGTCCAGGTCCGCCATCGCCTCCTTCGGGTAGCGGTCGCCGGACGCCGCACCGGCGGGTACCGCGGCCTCGATGGCGGCGAGGTCGTCGGCGTCCAGCGTGAGGTCGGCGGCGCCCAGGGCCTCGGCCAGCCGGTCGCGGCGGCGGGCGCCGACCAGCGGCACGATGTCGTCGCCGCGGGAGAGCACCCAGGCGATGGCGGTCTGGGCGACCGAGACGCCCCGCTGCGCGGAGATCGTGCGCAGCGCGTCCACCAGGTCGAGATTGCGGTCGAGGTTCTCGCCCTGGAAGCGCGGGCTCATCCCGCGGAAGTCGTTCGCCGCGAGCGTGCGGTCGCGCTGCCAGTGCCCGCTGATCAGGCCGCGGGCGAGCACGCCGTACGCGGTCACGCCGATGCCCAGCTCGCGGGCGGTGGGCAGGATGCTGTCCTCGATGCCGCGGGAGATGAGGGAGTACTCGATCTGGAGGTCGGATATCGGGGCGACGGCCGCGGCCCTGCGCAGGGTGCCGGCGCCGACCTCGGACAGGCCGATGTGCCGGACGTGGCCCGCCTCGACCAGCTCGGCGATGGCGCCGACCGTCTCCTCGACCGGGACATCGGAGTCGAGCCGGGCGATGCGGTAGATGTCGATGTGGTCGACACCCAGCCGCTGGAGGGAGTACGCGGCGAAGTTCTTGACCGCAGCGGGACGGCCGTCGTAGCCGTTGAAGGCGCCTTCGACGGAGCGAAGGGCGCCGAACTTGACGCTGGTCAGGGCCTTTTCGCGGGCGGCGGCCGGGGCGGTGCGCAGGGCTTCGCCGATGAGGAGTTCGTTGTGCCCCATGCCGTAGAAGTCGCCGGTGTCGAGCAGGGTGACGCCGGCGTCGAGGGCGGCGTGCAGGGTGGCGATGGACTCGGCGCGGTCGGTGTCGCCGTAGAGGGCGGACATGCCCATGCAGCCGAGGCCGAGTGCGGAGGTCCGGGGTCCTGTGGTGCCGAGGGTGCGGGTGCGCACGATGTGCTCCTTGATGGGAGGGACGGTGGCGTGCACCCAGCATGGCATGACGACTGACAGATTTCAATATCTGTCAGTCGTCATCAGTCGTCGATCACCAGCTGGGTGAGCAGGGCCGTGAGCAGCGCGTCACGGATACCGGCCGAAGGTGCCACCGACAGGAAGAGCGTGCCGAGCGTGGCCACGCCCAGCGCGAGCCCGGACTGCTGCGTGGTGACCATGACGTCGCCGCCGACCCCGGCCTGAGCCATCGGCAGTTCGCTCAGCACGATCCGCATCAGCACCGGCAGCACGAGCCCCTGGCCGAGCCCCAGAACCGCCATGCTCGGCGCAATAGGTGGGCATCGGCCGGCTCGCCGTCGCGTCGCTGTGGACGGGCCCCAGCCGCGGCCCCGGGCTGCTCACGTACACGCCGGTCGACGACGCGTCCCGGGAGCGGCTGGAAGCCCTGGCCCGCCTGGAGTGGCACCGGCCGCCCAGCGCGCCCCGGGCGGACCGCGGACGTCAGGCGCCCGTGGTCGCCGACGGCTGCCCGCGGGCCGGCTCCTCGTCGAACAGCGCGGCGGTGTGCCGTGCCGTGGCGCGGGCCCAGCGGCCTGTGGTCAGCGCGCCGAGCAGCAGGATGGCGGCGGCACAGCCGGTGAGGATCCACCAGGCGGGGCGGGCGGCTGCGACGAAGTCGGCGGCAGCTGCCGCGTGCGCCGGGTCCGCGGCGGTGTGCACACCGCCCGCCAGCACCGCGCCGATCACCGCGACTCCCAGCGACGATCCGACCTGGCGGCTGGTCGAGGCGACGGCCGCGGCGACCCCCGCCTGGGTGCGCGGCATGCCGGACACGGCGGTATTGGTGATCGGCGCATTGACCAGGCCGAATCCGATGCCGAAGAGCACGTAGCCGGTGAACAGCAGCGCGTTGTCGGCCGCCGCGTCGAACCCCGCGAACAGCAGCCCGCTGGCGCCCATCGCGCAGCCCGCGAGCAGCAGCGGCAGCCGCGGCCCCCGGCTGCCGACCAGCCGCCCCGACAGCGGCGCGAACAGCAGCGTCATCCCGGCCATCGGCAGCATGTAGAGCCCGGCCTCCAGGGCGGACAGGCCGCGGATGTTCTGGAGGTAGAGGGTGTTCATGAAGAGGAAGCCGGCGAGCGAGGCGAACGCGCAGACCGCGACGACGGTGGCCCCGCTGAACGGCGCGCTGTGGAAGAACCGCAGGTCGATCAGCGGGTCGCGGCGCCGCTGTTCGTAGCCGATGAGACCGGCGAGCGCGATCAGCGCGACGAGGGCGAAGGTCAGGATCTCGGCGGAGAGCCAGCCGGCGTCCGGCGCCTCGATGATCGCGTACGTGAGCGAGCCGAACAGGGCGATGACCAGCAGCTGGCCGACCGGGTCGGCCCGGCGCGGCCTCGGGGCGCGGGACTCGGGCACGTAGCGCAGGGTCAGGAAGAGGGCCAGGGCGCCGATCGGGACGTTTATCCAGAAGATCGAGCGCCAGCCGACGGACTCCACCAGCAGGCCGCCGACGATCGGCCCGGCCGCCATGCTGATGCCGACCACGCCGCCCCACACACCGATCGCGCGGGCCCGTTCGCGGGGCTCGGTGAAGGTGTTGGTGATGATCGACATCGCGACGGGGTTGAGCATCGAGCCGCCGACCGCCTGCACCATCCGGAAGACCACCAGCCACTCCAGGCCGGGCGCCAGGCTGCACAGCAGCGACCCGAGCGAGAAGACGACCAGGCCGGCCAGGAAGACCCGGCGCCTGCCGAGCCGGTCGGCCATCGAGCCGGACAGCATCAGCAGCGAGGCCAGGACCAGCGTGTAGGCGTCGACGGTCCACTGCAGGCCGGAGACCGAGGCGTGCAGTTCGCGCTGCACGGAGGGCAGCGCGACGTTGAGGACGGTGTTGTCGAGGCTGACGATCAGCAGGCTCATACAGCAGATCGCCAGGACGAGCAGGCGCCGCCGGTGGCTCAGCTCAGGCATGGTTGAACGCTACAACGACCGGTGGCCGAAGGCCCTGCCGGAACCGGTCATCGGATGCGGGACAATGGGAGGTCGCACGACGGCCCGCCCGGTGCCGCGCCGCCATCCGTCCCCCGACCGCCGAAGGAATCCGCTTCCATGACCTTGCTCCAGATCGGACCGCACGCGGTGCAACCGCCCGTGGTGCTCGCGCCGATGGCCGGGATCACCAACGCCCCGTTCCGGACGCTGTGCCGGGAGTTCTCGGGCGGCAAGGGCCTGTTCGTCAGCGAGATGATCACGACGCGGGCGCTGGTCGAGCGCAACGAGAAGACCATGCAGCTGATCCACTTCGACGCGGCCGAGAAGCCGCGCTCGATCCAGCTGTACGGCGTCGACCCGGACACCGTCGGCAAGGCCGTCCGCATGATCGTCGACGAGGACCTGGCCGACCACATCGACCTGAACTTCGGCTGCCCGGTGCCCAAGGTGACCCGCAAGGGCGGCGGCTCCGCGCTGCCGTACAAGCGGAATCTGCTGCGGGCGATCCTGCGGGACGCGGTGGCGAACGCGGGCGCGCTGCCGGTGACGATGAAGATGCGCAAGGGCATCGACGACGATCACCTCACCTACCTCGACGCCGGACGGATCGCCGCCGACGAGGGCATCACCGCCATCGCGCTGCACGGGCGGACGGCGGCCCAGCACTACAGCGGCACCGCCGACTGGGACGCCATCGCGCGCCTCAAGGAGCACGTCCCCGAGCTTCCGGTGCTGGGCAACGGCGACATCTGGTCAGCGGACGACGCACTGCGGATGGTGCGCGAGACCGGCTGCGACGGCGTCGTCGTGGGGCGCGGCTGCCTGGGGCGGCCGTGGCTGTTCGGCGATCTGGTGGCCGCGTTCGAGGGCACCGGGACGTACACCGAGCCGACGTTCAAGGAGGTCGCGGCCGTGATGGTGCGGCACGCGACGCTGCTCGGCGAGTGGATCGGCGACGAGACCCGCGGCGTGATCGACTTCCGCAAGCACGTCGCCTGGTACACCAAGGGCTTCTCGATCGGCTCCGAGATGCGCCGGAGCCTGGCCGTCACCTCGTCGCTGGACGAGCTGGACGGCCTGCTCCAGCAGCTGGACCTCGACCAGCCCTGGCCGGCCGGCGCCGACGGCCCGCGTGGCCGCACCTCGGGCCGTGACCGTGTGGTCCTGCCCGACGGCTGGCTGGACGACCCCTACGACTGCGCCGGCGTGGGCGCGGACGCGGAGCTGGACACCTCCGGCGGCTGACGGCCCTGGGGCGGCCCGGGATCAGGGGCGTCCCCCGGGCGGCACCTCCTCGCCCGCGGGGACCGGGCCCGGCGGGGTGCCGTCCCCGAACGGCGTGCCGCCCAGCTCCTCGCGGTGGTGCGGCGTGAGCCAGCCGTCGAGGTCAGGTCCGAGCGGCACGATGCCGGTCGGGTTCACGCCCGTGTGCACCCGGTAGTAGTGCTGCTTGATGTGGTGGAAATCGACCGTGTCACCAAAGCCAGGTGTCTGGTAGAGGTCCTTCACGTACGCCCACAGCACCGGGTCTTCGGCCAGCTTGAAGCGGTTGCACTTGAAGTGGCCGTGGTAGACGGCGTCGAACCGCACCAGGGTGGTGAACAGCCGGATGTCGGCCTCCGTGACGGAGCGGCCCACCAGGTAGCGCTGCCCCGACAGTCGCTCGGACAGCGCCTCCAGGCGCCCGAACAGGGCCGTGCACGCCTCGTCGTACTCGCGCTGCCCGGTGGCGAACCCGGCCTTGTACACCCCGTTGTTGACGTCGCGGTAGACCCCCTCCATGACCTCGTCGATCTCCGCGCGCAGTGGCTCCGGGTACAGGTCGGGGGCGCCCGGCCGGTGCAGCGCCGTCCACTCGGTCGCCAGGTCCAGGGTGATCTGCTGGAAGTCGTTGGTGACCAGCCGCCCGCTGGGCACGTCCACGATCGCCGGCACGCTGACGCCGCCCGGATAGCCGGACTCCCGCGCGTCGTACGCCTCGCTGAGGTACCGGATGCCGAGGACCGGGTCGCGCCCGCCGGGGTCCAGGGTGAAGCGCCAGCTGCGTTCGTCCTGGAGGGGGTCGGTGATGCCGAGCGAGAGCGCGTCCTCCAGGCCGAGCAGCCGACGGGAGACCAGCACCCGGCTCGCCCAGGGGCAGGCCCGGCTGGCCACCAGCCGGTAGCGGCCCGCCTCGACCGGCCAGCCGTCCCTGCCGTCGGCCGTGACGCGGTCGGCGAAGTGGCTCCGGGACCGGCGGAACGGCTTCTGCCCGTACGTCGCGTTGCCGAATTCCCCGGCGGATGCGCCGTGTTCCCGGTCCTCGCCGGCTGCGGCGGTGGGGCGGGCGTCGTCCGGGTGGCTGTCGGTGGGGCCCATCGTTGGCTCCTTGCCGTGTGCGGCTCTCGGTGCGCTGTCCTCATCAGCCTGCCCGCCGGGCGGGGTGCCATCCCCGGGCGCTCGGCCGACCGGGCGCAGCGCCGTGGCGGCCCCGGCCCGGAAGGCGGGGTCTGACGGCCGCCGGCCCCGCGGAACTATGACCGGATCCTGTCGCTCGGCACCCGGTGGCCCGGAGAGAGGTCCGGATCGCGACGGAAAGGGCGGCTGTTGCGTGCCTCGCGCCGCACTCCATGTCGCTCGAATGAGGGGATCGGGACTCGCTAGAGCGCGTGATTCTCGCCACCCTTGATAGGGGGTCCGCTCAGATGAGCATCCCTAGGGGGGCTCCATCTCTCCAACGGTGGCACTGGGTGCCATGGGTTCGCCGTTCGATACCTCGATGCAAGTTGCACGCTGTGTAGCGGATGGCGGCGTATCCGGTCGCTCAGTGAAGTGATGTATTCAGATAGTGAATTCATGCCGCAACGAGGGAAAACTTTCGATCTGGTGGCGGACGACGGGTTACGCACGCATGTCGACCAAGTGGACGTACCCAGACGCCTTCGATCTGGGTATGTTCCTCGCCGTCAGGGCAGCCGTCCGCGAGGAGTCCAGTCCCGTGTCGGAAACACAGAATCCCCACGTAAACCAGCCTGCGTCCGCGAAGTTCGTCTACGACTTCACCGAAGGCAACAAGGACCTGAAGGACCTCCTCGGTGGCAAGGGCGCCAACCTTGCCGAGATGACCAACCTGGGGCTCCCCGTCCCGCCCGGCTTCACCATCACCACCGAAGCCTGCAAGGTCTACCTCGACAGTGGCGAGGAGCCTGAGGCACTGCGTGCCGAGGTGTCCGAGCACCTTGATGCTCTTGAGCGGCAGATGGGTAAGAAGCTCGGCCAGGCCGACAACCCCCTTCTCGTATCGGTGCGTTCAGGGGCGAAGTTCTCGATGCCTGGCATGATGGACACCGTTCTCAATATCGGGCTCTCCGATGCGTCGGTTTCCGGCCTCGCCGCGCAGGCGGGCGACGAGCGGTTCGCGTGGGACTCCTACCGCCGCCTCATCCAGATGTTCGGCAAGACCGTGCTGGACGTCGAGGGCGACCTCTTCGAGGAGGCGCTGGAGGAGGCCAAGAGGGCCAAGGGCGTCACCGTCGACGTCGACCTGGACGCCGCCGACCTCCAGGCGCTGGTCGAGCGGTTCAAGACCATCGTCTCCAAGGAGACGGGACGCGAGTTCCCGCAGGAGCCGCGCGAGCAGATGGACCTCGCCGTACGGGCGGTCTTCGACTCCTGGAACACCGACCGCGCCAAGCTCTACCGGCGTCAGGAGCGCATCCCCGGCGACCTCGGCACCGCCGTCAACGTCTGCTCCATGGTCTTCGGCAACCTCGGCCCCGACTCCGGCACCGGCGTCGCCTTCACCCGCGACCCCGCCAGCGGCCACCAGGGCGTCTACGGCGACTACCTGCAGAACGCGCAGGGCGAGGACGTCGTCGCCGGTATCCGCAACACCGTGCCGCTGGCCGACCTGGAGGACATCGACAAGTCCTCCTACGACCAGCTGATGCAGATCATGGAAACGCTCGAAACGCACTACAAGGACCTGTGCGACATCGAGTTCACCATCGAGCGCGGCAAGCTGTGGATGCTCCAGACCCGGGTCGGCAAGCGCACCGCTGGCGCCGCCTTCCGCATCGCCACCCAGCTCGTCGACCAGGGTCTGATCGACGAGGCCGAGGCCCTGCAGCGGGTCAACGGCGCGCAGCTCGCCCAGCTGATGTTCCCGCGCTTCGACATCGGCGCGAAGTCCGAGACCATCGGCCGCGGCATCGCCGCATCGCCCGGCGCCGCCGTCGGCAAGGCCGTCTTCGACTCGTACACCGCCGTCAAGTGGTCACGCTCGGGTGAGAAGGTCATCCTCATCCGCCGCGAGACCAACCCCGACGACCTCAACGGCATGATCGCCGCCGAGGGCATCCTCACCTCACGCGGCGGCAAGACCTCGCACGCCGCCGTCGTCGCCCGCGGCATGGGCAAGACCTGCGTCTGCGGCGCCGAGGAGCTGGAGGTCGACACCAAGTCCCGCCGGATGACGACCAAGGACGGCGTCGTCGTCGAGGAGGGCGACGTCGTCTCCATCGACGGCTCGTCGGGCAAGGTCTACCTCGGCGAGGTGCCGGTCGTGCCGTCGCCCGTCGTCGAGTACTTCGAGGGCCGGATGCACGCCGGCGCCGACGACGCCGACGAACTGGTCAAGGCCGTCCACCGGATCATGGCGTACGCGGACCGGGTGCGCCGGCTGCGGGTGCGCGCCAACGCCGACAACGCCGAGGACGCCGCCCGCGCCCGCCGGTTCGGCGCCCAGGGCATCGGCCTGTGCCGCACCGAGCACATGTTCCTCGGCGAGCGCCGCGAGATGGTCGAGCGCCTCGTCCTGGCCGACACCGACGCCGACCGGGAAGCCGCGCTCCGCGAGCTGCTGCCGCTCCAGAAGGCCGACTTCATCGAGCTGTTCGAGTCGATGGACGGGCTGCCGGTGACCGTACGTCTCCTTGACCCGCCGCTGCACGAGTTCCTGCCCGACATCACCGAGCTGTCGGTCCGGGTCGCGCTCGCCGAGGCCCGCAAGGACGCCAACGAGAACGACCTGCGCCTCCTCCAGGCCGTGCACAAGCTGCACGAGCAGAACCCGATGCTGGGGCTGCGCGGCGTGCGCCTCGGTCTGGTCATCCCCGGCCTGTTCGCCATGCAGGTGCGGGCCATCGCCGAGGCGGCGGCCGAGCGGAAGAACGCCAAGGGCGACCCGCGGGCGGAGATCATGATTCCGCTGGTCGGCACCGTCCAGGAACTGGAGATCGTCCGCGACGAGGCCGAGCAGGTCATCGCCGAGGTCGAACAGGCCCGCGGGGTCAGCCTCAAGCTCACCCTCGGCACCATGATCGAGCTGCCCCGCGCCGCGCTGACGGCGGGCCAGATCGCCGAGTCCGCCGACTTCTTCTCCTTCGGCACCAACGACCTCACGCAGACCGTCTGGGGCTTCTCCCGCGACGACGTCGAGGCCAGCTTCTTCACCGCCTACCTGGAGAAGGGCATCTTCGGCGTCAGCCCCTTCGAGACCATCGACAAGGACGGCGTCGGCAAGCTCGTACGGGACGCCGCCGCGGCCGGCCGGGCCACCCGTCCCGACCTCAAGCTCGGCGTCTGCGGCGAGCACGGCGGCGACCCGGAGTCGGTGCACTTCTTCCACGAGGCGGGCCTGGACTACGTCTCCTGCTCGCCGTTCCGCATCCCCGTCGCCCGCCTGGAGGCGGGCCGCGCGGCAGCCGAGTCGAAGGGGAGCGACAGCCGCTGACCCGACGGGTGACGCGAGCGCCAGGCGCGCGCGGCACCCGGCATGCGACCACCGGACCGGCGGCGGCACCAGACCCTCAACTGCGCCGCCGGGTCCGGCACCACAACGAGGGCGGCACCTGTGCGGAGGTGCCGCCCTCGCCTTTTTCCGGACTCCCCCCTCGGGAGCTGCCGCCTCCCATGTCGGCGTGGGAAGGCGGCCTTCAACGGGTAATGCCGAACGGCCGGGTCTTTGCCCATCACCCCCCACGGGATCGAGCAATCCGTGCCGCACGTACCGCCGTTGAATTGAGTACAGCATTCCCGCTCACCACGGGGGAGCGCGACCCTTTTCAACTCTGGCCAAAAGGGCATGGTGACCGCGTGTGTCGGCGTGCATACTCAGGCGTGCCGGGGGGCAACCGAGGAAGCCATGGGTGGGGGTTCGGTGTTACGCGTCCATTTCAGTGGACTCGATCTGGCCCGCGTGCGGATAGCCGCGCGTCCGGATGTGCTGTGGGAGACGATCCTCAGTTTTCACCGACTGCGCGACCGACGTGACGACACGGCGTTCGGAAAATGGCGCGCAGAAACACGAGAGAAGTTGAATGGCGAAACGCGTCTGCTGGCGCCGCTCGTTCCCACCCGGGGCTATTTCCCGGATTTCCTCACCCCGCCCGAAGGGCTGCTGGGCCTCGACAATGCGCTGGGCGCACTGCGCGAGACACCGCCCGCGCGGGTGCACACCGAGCTGTCCAGGCTCTCCCACGCCCACCCGATCCCGTCATGGATACGGGCCATGGGGGACGGCGACGCCCGCCAGATCGGCCGCCTCGCCGGCACCCTCCAGCGCTACCACGACGCCGCCGTCGCCCCCTACTGGCCGCGGCTCCAGGCCCGCATAGCGGCCGACCGGGCCGCCCGCGGCCGGGCCCTGCTGGACGGCGGCGCCGACCAACTGCTGGCCACCCTCCCGCCGATGCTGCGCTGGCGCGCCCCGATCCTGGAGGCCGACTACCCCGTCGACCGCGATCTGCATCTCGACGGCCGCGGGCTGCTGCTGCTGCCCTCGTACTTCTGCCGCCGCACGCCGGTCACCTTCCACAACCCGGACCTGACGCCCGTCCTGGTCTACCCCGTCGAGCACCCGGTGCCGCGGGCCGTGCCCCCGCTGCCGCCGGAACACTCCCTGGGCCGGCTGGTGGGACGCACCCGCTCGGAGATCCTCCGGGGCATCGGCGTCGGCTGCACCACCAGTGAACTCGCCCGCCGCGTCGACGTCTCGCTCGCCTCGGCCAGCCAGCACGCGACGGTCCTGCGCGACGCCGGTCTGCTGGTCACCCTCCGGCAGGGCAACGCCGTACTGCACACCCTGACGCCGCTGGGGACCGCACTGCTGCGCGGGGGCGTACCGGCGGAGGCGGCCTGCGAGCGGTCGAAGTGCGGCTGAGGGCGGCGGCACCGCCGCGCCCCCGGCCGCGCGGCCCTCAGTACGGCCGGTCGCCCGCGATGGCGACGCGTTCGGCGACCCGGCGGTGCGGGGCGTAGTCGGCGACGGCGTAGTGCTGGGTCGCGCGGTTGTCCCAGAAGGCGACGTCGCCCGGCTGCCAGCGGAAGCGGACCTGGAACTCCGGTACGTGCGCCTGCTGGAAGAGCAGGCGCAGCAGCCGGTCGCTCTCGGCTTCAGGAAGGCCCACGATGCGGGTGGTGAACGAGGTGTTGACGAACAGCATCCGGCGGCCGGTCTCGGGATGGCGGCGTACCACCGGGTGTTCCACCGGCGGGAATTCCTCCTGGAGCGGGGCGAGCCGTTCCGCGGAATAGAAGCGCGCGAATCCCGGCAGGTAGTCGTGCACCGCACGCGCCCCGTCGATGCGTTCCTTGATGTCCGACGGCAGGTTGTCGTATGCCGCGGCCATATCGGCCCACATGGTGTCGCCGCCGGACGGCGGCACCTCCCGCAGCTGCAACACCGCGCCCAGCGCGGGCCGTTCGCGGAAGGTGACGTCCGTATGCCAGACATTTTCGAACGTCGGTACGGCGCCGGGCCCCTTGTCGAAGCGCACCACGTCCTTCTCCGCGCCGGTCGCCAGGAGCGGATTGGTCTCCAACTCCCCCCAGTTCGCGGCGAATTCACGTTGCGCGGCGGAGGTCAGATGCTGACTCCTGAAGAACAGCACCTTCCATTCGACGAGCGCCCGGTTCAGCTCCGCGCGCAGCTCGGCGGAGAGCGGACGGGACAGGTCGAGGCCGCGAATTTCGGCCCCGATGGTGCGGCCTTGCGGTACGACGTCGAACAGGTCGTACGGCCGGTCCTGCCAGCCGTCGGGGGTGCGGCGCAGGACGCGGTCGCCTTCGTACAGGCCGTCGGCGGGAATGTGGTGCGGACGCAGGACGGGGGCGGTGGCGGGGCGCGGGGAGTCGGTGAGAGCCGTCAACTGATCCTCCTGGTAGGGGAGAAGAGGGCAGGGGGGAGGAGGGGGAGGGGAGGAGAGCGTCGTGACGGGAGCCGGGAGGCCGAAGGCCGGTACCGGGTGCCGTCAGGACGTACAGAGGGCGGCGGGGGGAGAACCCACCCGGCCGCGGCGGCGCAGGAAGCTCAGGCCGCGGGGCGCGCACTCGCCGTGGGGGCCGCGGTGTCGCGGCGCCGCCTCACGGACGTTCGGGTGCGTGCTCATGCCTGGCACCGTACCCCATTGCCCGGCCGCCGAAGCCGCCGCCCGCATCAGGACCCGGTCCGCCGCGGCCCTCAGTCGTCGATGCCCGACCGTTCCACACCCGCCACGATGTACCGCTGGAGCACCAGGAACACCACCACCAGCGGGGCGATCGAGACGGCCGCGGCGACGAACAGCTTGTGGAGGTTGAGGTTCTGCGCGGTGGTGAAC
This sequence comes from Streptomyces sp. NPDC048644, assembly GCF_043199105.1. Taxonomy (NCBI): domain Bacteria; kingdom Bacillati; phylum Actinomycetota; class Actinomycetes; order Kitasatosporales; family Streptomycetaceae; genus Streptomyces; species Streptomyces sp. NPDC048644. The sequence continues at coordinate 759,856 of NZ_JBICVO010000001.1, read as the reverse complement.
GTCGACAGGGCGACCTGCACCGTCCACGACTGCTGGTCCTGGCCGATCACCAGCGGCCACAGGAAGGCGTTCCAGGCGCCGATGAAGACGATGGTGGAGACCGCGGCGAACACCGGGCGGGCATTGGGCACCACGATCCGCCAGTACGTGCGCCAGTACCCCAGGCCGTCGACCCTGGCCGCGTCCTCCAGCTCCTTGGGGAAGCCGAGGAAGTACTGCCGGAAGATGAAGCAGGCGAACGCGCTGAACAGCGTCGGGATGACGAGTCCGCGCAGCGTGGAGATCCAGCCGAGCGTCGAGACCAGCACGAAGCTCGGGACGAACGTGACGGCCGCCGGGACCATCAGGGTGCCGAGGATCGCGTAGAACACCGCGTTCGCGCCGCGGTAGGGGATCCGGGCCAGCCCGTAGCCGGCGAGCGAGGCCAGCAGCACCGTGCCGACGGTCGTGGCGACGGCGATCAGCGTGGAGTTGAGCAGCGCCCGGCCCAGCGGGAGGTTCGGGTCGTCGAAGACCTCGGTCAGGTTCGACCACTGGAGGGCGCGCGGGAAGAGGGTCCAGTCCGGCGCGGTGATGTCCGCCTCGGTCGCCAGGCCGTTGCGCACCAGGAGGTAGAACGGGATCAGGAACAGCAGGGCCAGCGCGAGCAGCAGTACCACCCGCAGCGCGCGGCCCACCCGGGTCAGAGCGTCGTGCATCGGCGGTCACTCCTCCTTGCGGCCGAGGCCGAACCAGCGGGCCTGGACGACGGTCGCCACCGCGATGATCAGCGCGAGGATCACCGCGCCCGCGCTGCCGAGCCCCAGATTCTGGTCCCGGCCCAGCGCGGTGTAGTAGAGGTAGACCAGCGGCGGGCGGGCGTACGGCGGGTAGCCGCGGGAATCGCTGAGCAGGTTGTAGAACTCGTCGAACGCCTGGAAAGAGTTGATCACCAGCAGCAGCACCACCGCCACGGACGTGGCGCGCAGCTGCGGGAAGGTGAGGTGCCGGAAGACCTGCCAGCCGGGCCGCGCGCCGTCCACCGCGGCGGCCTCGTACAGCTGCGGGGAGATCCGCTGGAGCCCGGCCAGGAACAGGATCATGTAGAAACCGGCCTGGAGCCACAGCCGCACGGTCACGATGACCAGCCAGTACCAGGGCGGGTCGGTGGTGGAAAGCCACGCGGTCTGATCGGCGCCGAACCAGCCAAGGACGGTGTTGGCCAGGCCGAACCGCACCCCGTTGAACAGCGACAGCTTCCAGATCAGCGACGCCACGACGTACGAGCAGGCGGTCGGCAGGAAGAACACCGACCGGAAGAACGCCTGGGCGAAGCGCAGCCGGTTGACCATCAGCGCCAGGGAGAGCGACAGCACGTAGGTCGCCGGCACGATGAAGGCCGTGAACAGCAGGAACGTGCCCAGGCTCGACAGGAACGCGGGGTCGGTCAGCATCGACGTGTAGTTGTCGACGCCGACGAAGTCCGTGGGGCTGACGGTGTTGTGCGCGTCGAAGAAGCTGAGGTAGACGCTCCACACCAGCGGCACGTACGTGAACAGGCCGAGCCCGAGCGCGAACGGGCCGACGAACACCCAGAACCAGAGGGTGCGGCGCTGCGGGCCGAGCCAGCGGGCGGGGCGCGGGCCCTTCGCGGCGCCCGCCGGACGCGCCACGGCGGCAGGACCGCCCGCCGCCGCACCCGTCGTCTTGACGGTCACTTCTTCCTGACCCGCGCCAGCTCGGCGTTGACCTTGCGCACTACGGTCCTCAGCTCGCTCTCCGGAGACGCCCCGTCCTTGATGATGCGGCTCAGCGCGTCCTGATAGGCGGTACGGGACGCGGCCGTCCACAGGAGCGGCTCGGCGGAGCCGTGGTCCGTCGCGAACCGGACCGCGTCCGCCGCCGCGCCCTTCCGCAGCTTTTCCGCCTTCTTCGCCAGGGAGATCCTGGCCGGGATGTGGAAGCCGTACGACAGCGCGAAGTCCTGCTGGAAATCGGTGCGTTCCACCCACAGCCACTTCGCGAAATCCCTGGCCTGCGCCCGGTGTGCGCTGCGGGCGCTGACCGCCGCGCCGTACGCGCCCACCGGCACCGAAGGCCGGCCGTCCGGTCCGTCCTTCGGGAACGCCAGGACCCCGAAGTCGTCGCCGAACGCCTTCTCGACCTGCGGCAGCGCCCACAGCCCCGACCACTGCATCGCGGTCAGGCCCTGGAGGAACGCCGACGGGTCGGACCAGTCGGTGGGCGCCCCCAGCAGCAGCGACTTGTCCGCGTACAGCTGGCGGATCTTGCCGAGGGTCCTGGCCGCCGCCGGATCGTCGAACCCGACCTTGCCGTCCTCGGTGATCAGGCTCAGACCGGCGGCGAAGAGCGGGGTGCCGCCCAGCATCCCGGCACCGCCGTCGTTCCCGAGGAACAGGCCCTTGGCCTTCTTCGTCGTCAGCTTCTTCGCCGCGTCCACCAACGCGTCGAGCGTCTGCGGGGGTTGGAGCCCGGCGTCCTTCAGCAGGCTCTTGCGGTAGTAGAGCATCTGCATGTCGATGGCCTGCGGGATGCCCCAGATCTTGTCCTGCCAGATCTTCGGGGCGAGCACCGCCTGGTTGAAGTCGTCCTTGACGGGCTCGACCTCAGCGGTCAGGTCGACGACCTGACCGCCCTGGATCTGGTCCAGCAGCGGCCCGTTGGCCTCGAACACGTCAGGACCCGAGTCGGTCAGCAGCGCCGCCGCGGTCTGCCGGTCGTAGTCGCCCGGCCGCCACTGCACGGCGACCTGCGCCTTCCGGTACGCGGCGGCGTAGCGTTTGACGGCCTGTTCGACGCCGTTCTCGCCGTACTGGTGGTACCACTGGCTCAGCCCGGGGCCCGAACCTCCGCCGCCGCGGCCGGTGTTGGAGCCGCAGGCGGCGAGGGCGCCGGTCAGCGCGAGGCCGCTGCCCGCGGCCAGCAGCCGTCGTCTGCCGATACCTGTGCCGGTGCCTGTGCCTGTCATGGCCCCTCGCCCCCTGCCGTGCTGCTCATCGGTGATCGTCGATCAACGTACGGTGCCCGACCACTGTGCCGTACGCACGTGAAGAACGCATGGCAACCGTGCAAATCCGCCCCCTGGCACGCCGGTTACGGGCGCGGGCGCCCCGCCCGCGCCCCCGGCCCGCTTCTCACCGGTCCGCCGGGCGCCTTCCCGGCCGGGTGCCGATGACGACGGTGGCGTACAGCTCGTCGGACGTCACCGAGCGGGGGGTCAGACCGCCGCCCGCGAACAGGGCGGCGGCCCGGTCGGCTTGCCGCTCGCTGGTCTCGACCAGCAGGCTCCCGCCGGGCGCCAGCCACGCCGGCGCCGCGGCGGTCACCCGTCTCAGGACGTCGAGCCCGTCCGTGCCGCCGTCCAGCGCCACCAGCGGCTCGTGCTCACGGGCCTCCGGCGGCAGCAGGCCGACCTCTTCGCTGGGGACGTACGGCACGTTGGCCAGCAGTACGTCGATCCGGCTGCGGAGGGCGGCGGGCAGCGCCGTGAAGAGGTCGCCCTCGTGGACCAGGCCGCCTGCGGCGGCGACGTTGGCGCGGGCGCAGCGCACCGCGGCCGGGTCGATGTCCGCGGCGTGCAGTGCGACACCCGGCACCCGCGCGGCGAGCGCCGCGCCCAGCGCCCCCGATCCGCAGCACAGGTCGACGGCGACGGCGCCCGGCGCGGCGAGCGCAGCCGCCTGCCGGACGAGGAGTTCGCTACGGCGCCTGGGCACGAAAACGCCGGGGCCCACGGTCATCCGCAGGCCGCAGAACTCGGCCCAGCCCAGGACGTGTTCGAGCGGCAGGCCGTCCGTGCGGCGCCGCACCATGGCGGCGAGTTCCGCGGGGGTGCGGGCGGTCGACAGGAGCAGTTCCGCCTCGTCCTCGGCGAAGACGCAGCCCGCGGCGCGCAGCCGGGCGATGACGGCGGGGCGGGGTGACGGGGAGGCGGGGGATGCGGCGGTGCGGGAAGCGGGCGAGGCGGAAACGGGAGAAGGGCGCACGGACATGAGGGCCTTTCGGGGTACCGAAGGGCGCTCTCCCGGTCACCTCTGCCTGGTGAACCGCACGGTCGCGAGGTGAGAGCACCCGGCTGATACAGCGGTAATGGGTCTCACCTCCTCGTCGTGTCCACTGCTGAAGTCGCCCACTTTACCCCGGGGGCAGCGGGAAGCGCAGCGCGGTCCGCCGCGGTGCGGGGGCGGGCCCGCGTCCGGGCCGGGGCGCCGCGGTCAGGGCCAGGCGGGCGCGGAGAAGTCGTAGCGGACGCCGGTGAGGCGTTCCGACGCGGTCCACAGGCGGGCGGAGAGCGCGTCGTTCGTGGTCCAGGGGGCGCGCGGGGACGGGGCCGGGGCGCCGCGCAGGCCGCCGCGCGGGCCGATGAAGGCGTCCGGCTTCACGTGCGGGGCGGTGGCCGCGCACAAGGTGGGCAGTGCGCCGCCCTCCGGGCGCTGGCCGACGATGCGGTTGCCCAGTTCCATCAGGCGCTCGACGGACCTGCGGCCCGCCATCCTGGCGCCGGTGGTCTGAAGGTTGGTCGACGCGTAGCCGGGGTGCGCGGCGGCGGCGACGACCTGCGATCCGGCCGCGGCCAGCCGGTTCGCCAGCTCGTGGACGAACAGCAGGTTGGCGCTCTTGGACCGGCCGTAGGCGGCCCAACGATGGTAGGTGCGGCTGCTGTTGAGCGCGTCGGGGTCGACGCTCGCGAGGACGTGGAGGAAGCTGGAGACGGTGACGATCCGGGCGCCGGGGGTGGCGAGCAGCCGGGGGAGCAGCAGGCCGGTGAGGGCGAAGTGGCCGAGGTGGTTGGTGCCGAGCTGCATCTCGAAGCCGTCGGCGGTGGTGCGGTACGGCAGCGCCATCACACCGGCGTTGTTGACGAGCAGGTCGAGGCGGCTGCGGTCGAAGGTGTCGAGTCCGGTAACGAAGGCGCGTACCGACGACAGGTCGGCGAGGTCGAGGGGGCGGAACTCCGCCTCGGCGGTGGGTACTTCGGTGCGCAGCCGGTCCAGGGCGGCGCTGCCGCGCGCTTCGTTGCGGCAGGCCAGCAGGACGCGGGCGCCGCTGCGGGCCAGCTCACGGGCGGTGACATAGCCGATGCCGCTGTTGGCGCCCGTGACGACGGCGCAGCGGCCGGTCTGGTCCGGGATCTGGCGAGTGGTCCACCGGGGCACGCCTGACTCCTCTGTCGGGGGGGGGATCCAGCGTACGCCCGGGGATGTGGCCTGGAGGCAGGGCAGTTGGGGCCGCAGTGCTTGAGGCCGGCCGCCGTCAGGGCGCCGCCCCGGTGCCGGGGCCGCCCGCCGCGCCCGGCTCGTCCGGATCGGGTGCCGACTCCGCGAGGCGCTTGATGGCGGACAGACGGCCGTCCCAGTCGGCGGCGATGCGGTCCATCCGGCGGGCGGTGGCGCCGAGGCGGGCGGGGAGCACGGCGTAGCGCGCCTCGCGGCCCTCCCGGTGGCCGGTGACGAGGCCGGCCCGGTCGAGGACGGCGAGGTGCTTGACGATGGCCTGGCGGCTGACCGGCAGCTGTGCCGCCAGGGCCGTGGCGGTCGCCTCGCCGTGGGCGGCGAGGGTGTCGAGTATCCGGCGGCGGGTCGGATCCGCCAGGGCGGACAGCACGTCCGCCACGGTGTCCAGGGGGGATTCGGCGCTCATGCCGCGAGCCGCTCCGCGTACTGCCTGATGTTCTCGGTCTGCCCGCTCCAGCCCTCCGCGTGGCTCTCGTACGAGGCGCCGGTGCGCCCCTCGGGGATGTCGACGGCGTCGAAGCCGGACTCCACGACCCGCAGCCGGGTGCCGTCGCCCTCCGGGGTGAGGGTGAATTCCACCAGGGTGGAGTTGCCCTCCACCGCTACCTCGCCGGGGTGGCCGCTCGCCCAGCGGTAGGCGAAGCGGTGCGGCGGCTCGACCCGCACGATGGTGGTCGGGAACTGGCCGTAGGGGCCGTGGTCGAGGTGCATGAGGCCGCCGGGGCGCAGGTCGACCGGGGTGGGCTCGCCCTGGCCGAACCAGTTGCCGACGTGCTCGGGCTCGGTGAGCACCGCCCAGACGCGTGCCACCGGAGCCGCGATGCTGATCTCCCGTTCGATGCGGTCGGTGTCGTGGTGGTGGCCGTCGGTGGTGTTGCTCATGAGTGCCTCCTGGGTGCCGCTCTCCCGTGACGTGCAACCCGTGGGTTGCGTGTACGTCGAGCCTGGCACGCCGCGAAGGATCGTGCAACCGGAGAGTTGCACGTCCGGTTGCCGGTCACCCCTCCCTGGTCCGCACCCGGTACGCGGGGACCGAGACGTCCGGATCGTCGATGCAGACCCCGGACACCAGGTCGAAACGCTGCTTGAGCAGGGGCGAGGCGACGAAAGGGCGGCCGTCCGACGATCCCGTCAGGCCGCGGGACAGCACGTGCGCGCCGGTGAACGGATCACGGTTGCCGAGCGCGTACGGGCGGCCCGCGCGGTCGACGAAGAGGGCCGCCTGGCCGCCGTCGGGCAGCAGCACGGCCACGCCCCGTCCGGGAAGGAGCCGGGACAGCGGGCAGACCGCGAACCAGCCGTCGGGACCGTGGATCTCGACCACCGCGGCAGGCGGCGCTTCGGCGGGCGGGTGCGGTGTCGTGGGGCGCGGCGTCGGTACGGGCATCACACGGAGGTCCCTTCCAGGGTGCGTACGGGCAGGGTCGGGCCGGCCAGCAGGGTGGGGTCCGGCTTGACCTGGTCGCGTTCGGGCACGAAGCGGACCGTCGGGTCCGGCGCGTCCGGGGCGTTGACGAAGGAGACGAAGCGCGCGAGGCGCTCGGGGTCGGCGAGCGTCTCGGCCCATTCGTCGCGGTAGTGGGTGACGTGCGCGGCCATCAGGGTCTCCAGCTCGTCGCAGAGCCCGAGCGCGTCGTGCACGACGACGTCCCGTACGTGGTCGAGCCCGCCCTCGATGCGCTGAAGCCAGGCGGAGGTGCGCTCCAGACGGTCCGCGGTGCGGATGTAGAACATCAGGAACCGGTCGATGAGGCGTACCAGTTCGGCATCCGAGAGGTCCTGGGCGAGCAGGTCGGCGTGGCGCGGTTCGGCGCCGCCGTTGCCGCCGACGTACAGGTTCCAGCCGTGCGAGGTGGCGATCACACCGAAGTCCTTGCCGCGGGCCTCCGCGCACTCGCGGGCGCAGCCGGAGACCGCCGACTTGAGCTTGTGCGGCGACCGCAGGCCCCGGTAGCGCAGCTCCAGACCGATCGCCATCCGGACGGAGTCCTGGACGCCGTAGCGGCACCAGGTCTGCCCGACGCAGGACTTCACGGTGCGCAGCGCCTTGCCGTAGGCGTGCCCCGACTCGAAGCCGGCCGCCACCAGACGCGCCCAGACCTGCGGGAGCTGGTCGACGCGGGCGCCGAACAGGTCGATCCGCTGGCCGCCGGTGATCTTCGTGTAGAGGCCGAAGTCGCGGGCCACCTCGCCGATGACGATCAGCTTCTCCGGGGTGATCTCGCCCCCGGGTATCCGCGGCACGACCGAATACGAGCCGTTGCGCTGGAGGTTGGCCAGGTGATGGTCGTTGGTGTCCTGAAGGGCGGCCTGTTCGCCGTCCAGGACGTAGCCGCCCGCGCCCACGGACGGAGCCAGCGAGGCGATGATCGAACCGATCGCCGGCTTGCAGACCTCGCAGCCGTCGCCGCCCCTGGCCGCCGGGCGGCCGTGCGACTCAAGCAGCGCGGCGTACGAGGTCAGCCGCAGGGTGCGGACGATCTCGTACAGCTCGGCGCGGGTGTGCGGGAAGCAGCCGCACAGCCCGGTGTCGATGACGGCTCCCGAAGCGGCCAGCTCGTCGTTGACCACGGCGGTCAGCGCCTTGACGCAACTGCCGCAACCGGTACCGGCCTTGGTGCACTTCTTGACTTCGGGAACCCCACCGCAGGACCCCTCGGACACGGCGGCGCGCACCGCCCCCGTGGTGACGTGATGGCAGTGGCACAGCACCGCGCTGTCGGGCAGCGCCGCAGGACCCGGCGCCGCGCCGCCGCCCGCGGTCAGCCCCGCGGGCAGCACCAGCTGTTCGGGCGGCACCGGCGGCACACTGCCGGTCAGCGGGCGGAGCACGCCGTACGCCTCCGCGTCGCCGACCAGCACGCCGCCCAGCAGTTCGCCCCCGGGCCCGACGACCAGCTTCTTGTAGACGCCGCTGCGGGCATCGGAGTAGACGACGTCCAGGCAGCCTTCGGCGGCGCCGTGCGCATCGCCGAAGGACGCCACGTCCACCCCGAGCAGCTTCAGCTTGGTGGACACGTCCGCCCCGGTGAAGGCAGGCCCTGATGACGCACCGGCGATGGCTTCGGCGGCCGTACGGGCCATGTCGTAGCCGGGCGCCACCAGGCCGTAGACCCGCCCGTCGGCGGCCCGCGCGCACTCCCCGATCGCGAAGACGGCCGGGTCGAAGGTCCTGCACCGCCCGTCGACGTCGATGCCGCCCCGCTCGCCGACCGGCAGGCCGCAGGCGCGGGCCAGTTCGTCACGCGGCCTGATCCCCGCCGAGAAGATCACGAGATCGGTCCCGATCCGCGAACCGTCCGACAGTTCCATCGCGGTGACCGCACCGTCCCGGCCCGCCGCGATCTCCGTGCCCGCCACACCCGTGTGCACCTCCAGGCCCTGCTCCTCGACCGTCCTGCGCAGCGCGGCGCCGCCGCCCTCGTCCACCTGGAGCGCCATCAGCCGGGGGTGGAACTCGACGACATGGGTGCGCAGGCCCAGGCCCTTGAGCGCGCCCGCCGCCTCCAGACCGAGCAGCCCGCCGCCGACGACCACGCCGGTACGGGAGTTCTTGGCGTACTCCTCGATCGCGAGCAGGTCGTCGACGGTGCGGTAGACGAAACACCCCGCACTGTCCCGGCCCGGCACCGGCGGCACGAACGGGGCCGAGCCGGTGGCCAGCACCAGCGTGTCGTAGCCGACGACGCGGCCGGAGCGCGCGGTGACCGTACGGGCCTCCCGGTCGATCGCCGTCGCCGGGTCGCCCAGGTGCAGTTCGATGCCGTGCCGCGCCATGAAGTCCCGCGCGGTGAGCGAGAGATCATCGGGGGAGCGGCCCGCGAAGTACGACGTCAGCTGCACCCGGTCGTACGCCGGGCGGGGCTCCTCGCACAGCACCACGACCCGCATCCGCCCGGTGATCCCGCGCTCCGCCAACTCCTCAAGGAACCGCTGGCCGACCATGCCGTGGCCGACGAGGACGAGAACGGGCAGGCCACGGGCGGTCGCGGCGCAGGTCGCAGGCGCTGCGGTGTCCGGGCGGTGGGCGGCTGCGGCCATGGTCGAGACCCTCCATCGGTGAGGCGCAGGGAACGGCGGGGCGCCCGGTCCCCGGCGGTCCGCCGGGCCCTTCGACGCCGTGCCGCCAGCGTGCGCCGCCGCTGTTACCCGCCGGCATCTCCGCTGTTTCCCGTGCGGAACGCTGCCCTCAGCGGCCCCGCGCCGCCCCTGTGAGGCCCCGGTGAGATCCCGCCGGGACCGCACCCGCCGCGGCCCCGCCCACGACCGCGCCCGCCGCTTACATTGACCCCCATGCCCCGCCCGACCGCGGCCCTGCGCGCCGCCCGTACGCTCCTGACCGCGCCGTTCACGCCCCGCGCGCTGGCCGGGGCGCTCCACGCCCTGCTCGCGCTGCCGGTGGCGCTGCTCGGCCTGCTGCTGGTGCCGGCCGGGCTCGCCCTGGGCGGCGCGCTGTCCTGGACGGCCGCGGGGCCCTGGCTGCTCGCCCTGTCCGTACGGGCCGCGCTCGCCGTCGGAGACCTCCAACGGGCCATGGCCAGGCGCCTGTTGGGAGCCGTGATCGCGCCCGCCGAACGGCGCACCGGAGCCGGTGCGTTCGGCTGGCGAAGGGCACAGCTCGCCGACCGCGCCGGCTGGCGGGCCGTCGGCTGCGCCCTGCTGGCCCCGCTGACCGCACTCCCACCGCTGCTCGCCGCGGTGGCCGGCTACGTCTACGGCCTGCTGATGCTCGCCCACCCGGTCATCAAGCACTGGAACTACTCCACGCTGCGCAACGCCGACGGATCCGTACGCAAGGTGGCGGTCCAGATCCACGGCGTGCAACTGGACACCTGGCCCCGGTGGACGGTCGTGGTCGCCGCGGGAGCGCTGCTGCTGGCCGCCGCGCCCCGGCTGCTGCGCACCGCAGCCGCCCCGCACCGCCTGCTGCTGCGCACCCTGCTCGGCCCGGACGCCGCCGGCGCCCGCATCCGTACCCTGGAGGAGACCCGCGCGCAGGCCGTCGACGATGCCGCGGCCACCCTCCGCCGCATCGAACGCGACCTGCACGACGGCACCCAGGCCAGGCTCGTCGGCCTCGGCATGCACCTCACCCTGATACGCGAACTGATCACCGCGGACGCCGACCGCGACCGGCTGCTGACGGCCGTGGAAACCGCCCAGGGCAACGCCAGGCAGGCCGTCGCCGACCTGCGCCATCTCGTCCGCGGCATCCACCCGCCGGTACTCGACCAGGGCCTGGACGCCGCCCTCACCGGGCTCGCCGCCGACTGCCCGCTGCCCGTCGCCGTCACCACCCGCATCGGCGACCGGCCGCCGCCCGCCCTGGAAACCCTCGCCTACTTCTGCGCCGCCGAACTCCTCGCCAACGCCGTCAAACACAGCGGCGCCGACCGCGTCACCATCGACGTCCGCACCGAAACCGGCCCCGCCGCGCTGCGGCTCTCCGTCCACGACGACGGGCGGGGCGGCGCGCTCCCCGGCGCGGGCAGCGGACTGACCGGCCTGCGCACCCGGATCCGTACCGTCGACGGGACACTGACCTGCGACAGCCCGGCCGGTGGCCCTACGGTGGTCACCGTCCGCCTCCCCAGCCCGCCACCGACATCACAGACATAGAGGTTGCCGTGCGCGTCGTCATCGCCGAGGACTCCGCGATCCTGCGCGAAGGACTCGCCCAACTCCTCGCCCTGCGCGGGGTGGTGGTGGCCGCCGCAGTCCAGGACGCCGCGGCCCTGCTCGACGCCGTCGCCGCCCACCGCCCCGACGCCGCCGTGATCGACATCCGGCTGCCGCCCGGCCACACCGACGAGGGCCTGCGGGCCGCCGTCACGCTGCGCTGCGACCACCCGGACACCGGGATCCTGATCTTCTCCCAGTACGTGGAGACCGCCTACGCCGACCGGCTCTTCGGCGAGGGCTTCGCCGGCGTCGGCTACCTCCTCAAGGAACGGGTGGTGGACATCGCCGAGTTCACCGACGCACTCGAACGCGTCGCCGCCGGCGGGACCGCGCTCGACCCCGAGGTGGTCGGCCGCCTCTTCAAGGCGAGCCGCCGGGCCCAGGCACTGGAACGCCTCACCCCGCGCGAGCGCGACGTGCTGGCGCTGATGGCCGAGGGCCGCAGCAACCGGTCCGTCGCCGCCGCGCTGACCGTCACGGAGCGCGCGGTCGAGAAGCACATCGCCGGCATCTTCACCAAGCTCGACCTGCCGCCCTCGGACACCGAACACCGCAGGGTGCTCGCCGTGCTGCGCTACCTGGAGACCGCGGGCCGGACGGACGCCTGACCGTCCGGCCACCGTCCGGCCCCGCGGACCCGCCTCAGCCCCCGGCCCGCGCCGGGCACAGCCGCCGGGGCGCCTCGTCCCCGCGCAGCCGCGCGTCCACACAGCCACCCGGCAGGCCCCGGTACGCCGCGTCCCCGAAGTTGGCGGTCACCGTCAGCGCGCCGTCACCGAACACCGTCCGCTGCACCGTCCGGTCACCGGTCAGCCACCGGAAGGACGTCATCCGCTCGGTGCCCGCCGCCCGGTGCAGCGGCGAGAAGTACCGCTGCAACGACGCCAGTTCACCGCCGTCACGCTTCAGCGAAGGCCCGTCGAGCACGTAGTTCAGCGGGGTGTTGTAGAGCATCGCGAGCAGCGCCCTGGTGGTCTTCTGCGCCGGCAGCTTCTCGTACGACAGCTCCCAGCGCTCGGCGTTCACCAGCGAACCGTGCAGCGCTGTCTCGTACAGCGGCACCCGGTACTTCGGGTCGTACATCGCCGTGGCCACATCCGCCGGGAGCCGCACCGGCTTGAAGAAGAACTTCGGGGCCTTCTCCGGGTAGTACGCGCCCCACGCCTCCTTGTCGCGCTCCAGCTTCCACAGCCCGTCGGCGACCGGCGTACCCGCGCCGTGGTCGAACGCCAGCACCTTGTTGGCCCACGGCTGCGCACTCTCCGACCCCAGCACCAGATGCTGTGAAAGCCGCCGCATCCTGGCGAGCCGCATCGCGCGGTCGTCCTCCTTGGTCATCCGGTGGCCCGCGCCGTGATCGCGGAACAGCTCACCCGTCGCGTCCACATCCAGGAAGTAACTGTCCGCGCCGTTGGCGACCATCGCCCGGGTACGGTCCGCCAGATAGTGCTTGCTCGGCTCGGCCTTCTCGAACGCCCGCGAGCTGAGATAGCAGCCACGGCCGTGGAAACCGCTCTCCGGTGAGCCGTCCGCCCGGCGCACACAGAAGTCCGGATAGACCCGGCCCGGCCACACGGACGTGGGACTGTCCGCGGTCTTCGGATCCTGCCCGTTGGCGAACGAGTCGTACGGGCCGACCAGATACCCCGCGCCCTTCGCCGCCCGCACCGCCGCCGCGTCCATCGGCCCGGGACCTGCGTCGTACCCCAGCCACATCCGGTCGACGCCGAGCTTCTTCAGCCGCCCGACTCCGTCCGCGGTGCGCGCGTCACCCCACAGGTACGCGTGGAAGGCGCCGAGCAGCTTGCCGTTGGCCGGGTTCTTCCGGATCTTCTCGCGCAGGCTGCCCAGCTTCCCCTGCTGCGCGAGCAGCGCACGGTAGTCGGCCGCGGGCGCCACCGGATTGCCGTCGGTCAGTGCGAAGGACACCTCGTACGCACGGGTGCCGTCGCCGGCGTCGAAGGCGTGCGAGGCCGTGGTCCGCAGCCGGCCACCGGCGGAGGCGAACCGCAGGGACGTACCGATGTCGGTGGAGGTCAGATAGCTGACACCGTGCCCGCCACCGGAGTCGCCCAGGCTGTAGCCCCACAAGGGGAGGGCCAGATCGGCACCCATGTCGACCGTGCTGCCCGCCAGGCCGCCCTTGGCCGAGTTCCAGAACGCGTCCCGCACCGGGACGTCCAGGCCCTCGCCGCGCGGCACTTGGAGGGACGAAGCGGACGGATCGGTACCGGTCACCGGCCAGGTGACCGACCCGTCGCGGTCCGCGCGCAGCGCGATCCGCAGCCGTCCGTGATCGGCGCGCGCGGTCACGCTCAGCCCCTTCGCCGGATAGCTCCAGCGCGCCCCCGCAGCCGTACGCCGCACCGGACCCGGCGCGCCCAGGTCGCCGGCGGCAGGGCCGGACAGCGCCATCGTCCGCCCGTCGTCGGCGTGTGCGGTGACGGCGAGCGAACCGGTGTCGACGACGGCCGTACCGCCGCTCACCGGGAGTTCGACGTGCCGCCCCTCGACGGTGCCGGCCGCCGCACTGTCACAACCCGCGACGCCGAAGGCGGTGGCGGCCAGTGCGAGGGAAGCGGCCAGCGTGCGCGTCGCACGGCGGCCGAGGCGCGGGCCCGGCCGCCGGGCCGGTCCGGTGTGCCCGGTGCCCGCGTCGCTTCTGTGAGTGGTCTCGGAATCCATGGTGCAGAGATAGTCGAGGGGTTTAAGAGATTTCTAAGACCGTGTCCTGTGCGGTGAGTTGGAGGAGCCGTGTGGAGCGTGTGGAGCAGCAGAGGGCGGCGGCGTGACCGAGGAGGCCGGCATCGCCTGGGCGATGCCGGCTCTCTTCGTGCAGCCGGCCCCGGACGTCAAGAACGCTGACCGAGGAACTCGTCGATTATCTTGAGCAGCTCCTTCGGCTTTTCCACGGCCACCAGATGACCCGAGTCCAGCTCGACGTACTTGCTGCCCGGAATCGCGTCCCGCAGCTGCCGCGCATACCGGTTCGGAATCAGCTGATCACCCGTCGGCGCGACCACGAGTGTGGGGCACGTGATTTTCGGCATGTATCCGCTGAGGTCCATGTCGTTCACGAGTTTGCACAGGGCGACCAGCCCATCGGACGGCATCAAGCCGATTCGTATCTGAAACCGTTCGTCTGCGCTGATGGAATCCAGATAGCGATCCGAGAGCGCGTGGATGGTGGAGTAGTCGGCGAACCCGTTGGCGTCCAGCTTGGCGAGCTTGAGCCAGGTCCTGATGAACATGCGCTGCCGTGGATCCTTGTAGTGCATGAATCCACCGCAGAAAATCATGCGCCGGACGAGCTCCGGCTCTTTCGCCGCGATGACCGAGGCGATGCCCGCACCGGTGGAAAACCCGATGACGTCCACCGGGCCGTGTGCGGTCGCGCGCAGCACCTCGATCATCTGGTCGGCCAGCAACTCGAAGCTCAATTCGCCATCTTCGGGCAGGGGGGTGAAGCTGCTGCCCGAGTAGCCCGGCACAATCAGCCTTCGATCCTTTGCCAGATGGTCGAGAAGATTGGCAAAGCTCGACTCGGGATGCCCGCCGGCACCATGTATGAGGAGAACCTCAGGTCCCGTTCCTTGAGTGAAGTAGCCGACCGGCACTCCGGCGGCCTCAACTCTTTGCATCGATACGCTGGCCATAACACTTATCCCCGTTTCTCGATCGTCTTCGGTTGTGCCGGCAGGTCGCCGGCGAGATCATTTCGCAGTCGCTGTGGCGCTGCGGTTTTCCTCGGCGGGATTGCCGCCGGTAACTCCTGATGACCTCGCGGTCCACATGGCGATCAGGCATGCGGCCAGCGCGAAGGCCGCGGCCACCGGCAGTACGAAGGCCGCGGAACTGGCGGTGGAGAGGATGACCGCACCGAGAACGCTGGAGGCGAAGTTCCCCAGGTACGCGGTGGACAGGTTGAGCGAGGTGACGAGGGGGGCGCCGCCTTCGGGCGCGTAGTCGATGATGCGATGCTGCTGCGGTCCGATGACCGAGAAGCAGACGAAGCCGGCCACCGCTTCCAGGACGACCACGAGGGTGAAGGTTCCCCGCGCGGCCAGCATGGTCAGGAACACCAAGGTGATGCACAGGGTGGCGAGGACGACAACGATCCGCGCGTTGAACCGGTCGGCCAGCCGACCGGCCGTCAGATTTCCAGCCGTCGCGGCAATGCCGAAGACCATCAGCAGCAGAGCGAGCCGGTCCTGGCTGCCACCGGTCGCGGGCGCGAAGATCGCGCTCATATACGTGAAGGGAAGGAAAATGCCGACGAACGCCAACAGCGTGACCGCGAGGACTTTCAGCACTCGCCGGTCGGCGAGCGGGACAAGGCGCTGTCGCAGCGGGACGGCCTGACCGACGCTGATGTTGGGCAGCAGGGTGGCGACGGCGGCGGCGACAACGCCGGCGATGCCGGCGATGAACCAGATCGCCGCGTGCCAGCCCCATTGATTGCCGATGACCGTACCGAGCGGAGCGCCCAGGACCAGGGAAAGCGTCGAGCCCGCGGTCACCATGGCGATGGCGCTCCCGCGCCGCTCACCGGGAGCCAGGTACGCGGCTGTGGCCACCGCACTCGCGGTGAACAGTGCGGCACCGGAACCCGCCAGGATCCGGGAGGCGAGCACGAGTCCGTAATCGTCTGCGAGAGCGGTCACCGCATTTCCTGCCGCGAGCAGGAGGAGTCCGGCGACGAGGACTCGCTGCCGCGGCCATTTGCCGGTAACCGCGGCAAGAACCGGTGACAGGATCGCGTACACCAGGGCGAAGACGCTCACCAACTGGCCGGATGCGGCACTGCTGACATGCAGCGTGTTGTTGATCTGGGGTAACAGGCCGACGATCACGTATCCATCGGTACCGACCGCGAAGGCGCCTAACGTAAGAAGTGCGGTACGTGCGCGCCAACCCTGCCTCGGGGGAGCGTCCTTGCCGTCACTGGCAGCGTTGTCGACCACAGATCATTCCTCCAGGCGCACAGACTGAGTCATTCAGGGGCGCAAGCTGAGACATTCGGAACCGATCAGTACCATTTTGCGGGACGGTACCACTCGGTTCCGAATAATGTCAAGACGATTAGAGTGAGAGGTATGGCCACCCGAGCTCGTGAACGTCTTCTCACTACCGCCGATGAACTCTTCTATTCCGAAGGAGTGCGAGCCGTGGGCGTGGAACGCCTGCTGGAGGTCTCCGGCGTGGGGCGCGCGTCCTTCTACCGCCACTTCTCCAGCAAGGAGGACCTGGCCCTGGCCGTGCTGCGCGGTCGCGATGAACGCTGGCGCGCCTGGCTGGAGCAGGCCGTCACCGCCCGCGGCGGCGCTCCCCTGGCGATCTTCGACGCCCTCGCCGAACGATTCGCGTCCTCCGAGTTCCGCGGCTGCGCCTTCATCAACGCGATGATCGAGGACACCGATCTCGACAGTCCCGTCTACCGGCTGGCCGCCGAGCACAAGCAGGCGGTGGCCGAATACATCGCCGACCTGCTGACCGAGGCGGGCCACCCGGAGCCACGGCAACTCGCCCAGCAATTCCTTATGTTGATGGATGGCGCGCATGTTACGGCCCAGCGCATCCGCTCCGCCGCTCCCGCCCTCCAGGCCAAGGCAATCGCCGAGATCCTGCTCGCCCGCCGCCCCTGATGCTTCGCGTCCGCCTCAACCCCGCTCTTCGAGCCGCGACTTCAACTCCTCGTTCTCCTGCTCCAGTTGCGCGACCCGCTCGTAGAGCGGGCCCAGGGCGCGAGTGACCTCATCCCGGGTGAATCGTGGAGTGATGTGCTGGGAGCAGTTCCAGGCGAATCCCTCGATGTGAGCGATCATCAAG
Source organism: Streptomyces sp. NPDC048644 (assembly GCF_043199105.1). Lineage (NCBI taxonomy): Bacteria > Bacillati > Actinomycetota > Actinomycetes > Kitasatosporales > Streptomycetaceae > Streptomyces > Streptomyces sp. NPDC048644. The sequence continues at coordinate 743,111 of NZ_JBICVO010000001.1, read as the reverse complement.
CACTCCGGGTGCCCTTCGGTGCGCGCAGCGCTCAATTGGACGTCAATCCCCGGGATGTCGGATGGAGTCCTGGGCTCCAGGTGGCCGAAAACCTTCAGTCGAGTTTGGCTGGCGTAGTCCATGAAGAACATGGAAACTCGATTATTGGTGCGAAGATTGCCGCCTGTTATGTACTGGCGATTCCCTCGCACCTCTGCGTAACCCAGGGTCCGCTCGTTCAGCACGTGGACGAACCCGGGAGGCCCTCCGCGGAACTGGACATACGGCCAACCGGTCTCGCCCACCGTGGCGAGGTAAAAACCGTCGCGGGACTCGATGAAGGCAGCTTCTGCGGGGCCCAGCGGATCCGGTTCCCCGGTGTCCCCCCTGAGCAGACGCTGCATGGCCGGAGCGCTGCCCTTCTCCTCCTGGACATGCCGGACACCTTCGGTAAATGCCAACCGGGCATAACGACTCATCGACCGTTCTCCTGCCAGGAGTTGGGATACTAAAAAAGAACTGACATCAGCTTAGTTACTCCAGCGGTAGATCGTTATGCGTTCCGGGATCGCCTTTCCCGGCTGACGGAAGCTCAGGCTCAACGCACATCTGGGTAGGGTCGGGCAGTGCTCGACCTGAAGCGGCTGGAGGCGGGCCTCCACGCCCCGGCGGCCTTGGCCTTCGAGCCGGCGGACCGCCTGCTTCGCGGCCTCGGCCTCCGACCGCAGCGACGAGTTCTTCGGCCAGTTCACCGACCGGTACGACGCCTTGCCGGCCGAGCAGGAACGCGGCTGGTGATGACGGGTACGGGCTGCGCACACCGCGGGCGGCCACCGCCCGCGAGAACGCCGCGCAGACCCGATCCGCGCCCGTCAAGTCCCGCCCGGCAGGCCGGTCCGCTCGGACACCGGCAGCGCGTCCATATGCAGTACTACAGGGCCCGGCCGTCCGCCCCGCAGCACGGCGGTCACCGAACTGACCCCGTCACCGGTACGCACCTCCAGCGGCAGCCCGGCCAGCTCTTCCAGCACCTTCTCCTGAGTACGCGGGGGAGGAGAGGGGAGGGGAGGGGTGCCTGGGGGAGGGGCGGGCACCGGGCTCTCCCTCCCCCCTTCTCCCCCCCGCCCCGCCCCACCCCCTCACTCCGGCCACTCTCCGGCCACTCCGGTCACTGGCCACTCCGACCACCACAGTCACCGGCCACACCGGCCCACCACAGTCACCGGCCACCCCCCTCCCTGCGCCCCTTCGGCAACCGGATCAGGAACGTCGCGCCGAAGGACACCGCCGCCGCGCCCGCGGCCCACACGGGGACCAGCGACAACTGTCCGGCCCTGCCGAGCGCCTGCGCCAGCAGCGGAAAGGTGCCGCCGAACAGTCCCGTCGCCACCATGGACGGCACTCCCATCGCCACCACCCGCACCGCCACCGGGAACAGCCCCGCGAACAGCACGTTCACCAGGCCGAGCGGAGCCGCGATCAGCACCAGGTAGACGAGGGTCACCAGCCACATCGGCAGCGCCCGATGCGCAAGCGCCAGCATCAGCGGCACCGTCCCCACGGCCAGCGCGCCCAGCCCCGCGCGCAAGGTGCGCAGCGCACCCAGCCGGTCGCCGACCCACCCGACACCGACCATCGCCCCGATCAGCACCAGCAGCGGCAACAGCATCGAAACCGCCGACTCGGTGTCCGACACCACCCCCAACTGGTGTGCGTACTGGGGCAGATACGTGGTCCCGAAGTAGTACCCGACGGTGACGCCGAATGTGGTCAGGAACACCGCCACGCTGTTGCGCACCTGCGCCCGGTACAACGCGCGCCGCCCGGCACCCGTACGGGCAGCACCGCTCGCCCGTTGCTCGGTGAACTCCCCGCTCTCCTCGGCGCCGCGCCGGATCCACAGCGCCGTCAGCCCCAGCACCGCCGCCACCAGGAAGCCGATCCGCCAGCCGCCCGCGGTCACGCCGCCCGTTCCGAGAGTCGCGAGCAACACCGTCAGCACGCCGAACGACAGGATGTTGCCGACGACGACACCGGAGTAGGAGATCGCGCTGTAGACGAAGCGCATCCGGCGCGGCGCGGTCTCGGCGACATACGCGGCGGCGCTCGAATTCGCGCCGCCCATCGACACGCCCTGCACCAGCCGCAACAGCACCAGCAGAACCGGCGCACCGACCCCGATCACCCCTGCCGTCGGCACCACCGCGACCAGCACACTCGTCACCGAGGTGAGCGCCATGCCGAGCATCAGCCCGAAACGCCGCCCCCGCGCATCGCTGATCCGCCCCATCACGTACGAGCCGAAGGGCCGGACGATGAAGCCGACCGCGAAGCCCAGATACGCGCCCAGCACCGCCGTCACCGGATCGTCGTGGGGGAACAGCTGCACGGCGAAGTACGGCGCGAGTACGGCGTAGAGCGTCCAGTCGAAGGACTCGACGATCCCGCCCGCGGTGGCGGCGAGCAACGCCCTGCGGCCCGCCGCACCGCCCCGTCCCGGCCCAGTCGTGCCGCCCGCCGCGCTGCCCGCGACCGCCGACGTCATCGCCTGAGGCAATCGCCTGAAGTCATCACCCACCTCTTCCCACGTAGCCCGGGAACCACCCGGATTCCGACAGTTCTTCACCCGACAGTTCTTCACCCGGCAGTTCTTGAACCGGTAGTTCCTGAACCAGCAGTTCTCGAACCGGCGGTTCCTGAAGGGGAGGACATGCGACTGAGCATGGGTGCCGGGACCTGCGGATTGCCCTCGGCTCGCAGCCGCAGCCGCAGCCGCAGCCCGCCCTACCGGTCTACCGATCGCGCCCCGCGCAGCGACCGCCGACGTTCCCTCCTACTGGCGCCCTTTCCCTCTACTACGGATGTCGCACCCGCGCCACCAAATCCTCGGCCGTATCCGGTCCGTAGCACCCCCAGCTCGGGTGGGAACGACCTGGCGCGTTCGTAGGATCACCTGGTGCCCGCTGACATATCGCTCACCGTCCTGTCCCTGCTGTGTCTGGCGGCTCTCACCGCCGGCTGGATCGATGCCGTCGTGGGGGGAGGCGGACTGCTGCTGCTCCCCGCGCTGCTGGTCGGACTGCCGCACACCCCCGCCGCCTTCGTCCTCGGCACCAACAAGTCCACCGCCATCGTCGGCACAACGGCAGCCGCCGTGACCTATCTCCGCAAAACCCCGATCGACGTACGCATCGCGCTGCGTATCGGCCTTGCCGCGCTTGCCGGTTCGCTCACGGGGGCGTTCTTCGCCGCCGGTATCAACAGCGATGTGCTGCGACCGGTGATCATGGTCATCCTCCTCGCCGTGCTCGCGTTCGTGCTCGTGCGCCCCGCCTTCGGGACCGCCCCCGCGCCGTCCGGGCCCGTCACCCGGCAGCGGGTGCTGGCGGCCGTCCTCCTCGCCGGGCTGGGTATCGGCTTCTACGACGGCCTGATCGGCCCCGGTACCGGCGCGTTCCTCATCGTCGCGCTCGCCGCCGTCCTGCACATGGACCTGGTCACCTCGTCCGCCACCGCCAAGGTCATCAACGTGTGCACCAACATCGGGGCGCTCACGATGTTCGCCTTCCAGGGCACCGTCCTGTGGCAACTCGGCGCTCTGCTCGCGCTGTTCAACCTCATCGGCGGCATGGTGGGCGCCAGGATGGCGCTGAAGAGGGGTGCCGGATTCGTGCGGGGTGTGCTGGTGGTCGTGGTCGTCGCCCTGCTGTGCAAGCTGGCTTTCGACCAGTGGTTCGCGGGCTGACCTCCCGCGCGCTCCCACTGCGCTGTTCCGGACTTCACGGAGGGGCTACCCCGCGACGCCTGCTGCCTCCGAGTGGAGCCGGCAGTGATACATCCGGGCCATGTTGCGCACCGGGGGGACCAGGCCCGCGAGGCGGGCCATCATCCGGTACCCGGCCGGCAGCTTCTCCCGGCCGGGTATCTGGAGTGCGCTGATGGTCTCCAGCAGCTCCAGCCTCGGGCTCAGCCGGGCTATGCCGGCCGGTGTCGTGCCCCAGTGGAGCGTCGCCCCGGCGTCGGTGACGACACGGTTGATCCGCTGCGTCCGGATGGCGAACGGGCTGAAGGCGTCGAAGGCCAGCTCCCCGCTGGGCGCATGCGCCATCAGCCGCCGTAGCAGCGCTGTGCCGTCCGCCTCGGTCAGGTACATGAGCAGGCCCTCGGCCACGATCATCGTCGGCCGGTCCGACGGCAGGCTCGCCGTCCAGCCGGGATCCGTGACGGACGCGGGGATACCCGTCCAGCCGGGCCGCTCCGGGTACAACTGACGCCGCAGGTCGATCACTTCGGGGTAGTCGATGTCGAACCACCGCACGCCTGGCCCCGGATCGAGCCGGTGGACGCGGTTGTCCAGTCCGCAGCCGAGGTGGACGACCGTGGCCTGCTCGTGCGTCGCGAGGAACTGCGCCGTCCACTCGTCCAGCTGGCGGCCACGCAGGGCGACGGCACCCGCGTCACCTGCGCTTATCCGCACCTTGGAGAAGTCGTAGTCGATGCGCCGCACCGCGTCCACGGCCGTCGGGTCGCCGAGGACCGGCCGCTTGGAGCGGCTGTCGATCGCCCTGCCGTAGAGCGTGGCGAGCAGGGTTTCCTGCGCCCCGGTCAGCGGCACCTTCGCTTGCACCTTCGAGCTGGTCATGTCTGGAGTCTATGGAAAATTCAGAAAGATGTGAAGACTGGAAAGGGATTATTTGAGATTGGGATGGGAGGGGGGTGGGGCCGCACTCGTCGCTCGCGACCGCACCCGTCGCCCGCAACCGCGCCGGCGTGGCAGGCCGACCGCCCCCGTCAGCCCAGCGCGGTCGCCGAGCCGGTCGTCGAGGGCGCCGGTTCGGCTACCGCCGTGACCGCCGTGAGCAGCACCGCGCAGTCCTCGACGGCGCGCAGTCCGTGCCGCTCGTGCGGGATCGGCACGATCTCACCCGCCCGCAGCTCCCGGTTCCCGCCCGCCGCGGTCAGCCGTACCCGGCCGCGCAGTACCTGGAGGCTGGCCGCGGGCGGTGCGTTGTGTTCGTCGAGCGAGGAGCCCGCGATCAGGGCGATCACGGTCTGCCGCAGCGGCCCGTCGTGCAGGAAGAAGTGCGCGCTGCGGCCGTGTGCGGAGGCTTTGGCGTCGTCGAGTTGATCGCGGACGAGAACGTTCAGGTCGTTCCGGTCGTCGTCCATGGTGCGGCCTTTCCGATTCCGGGGCCGGCGGCGTGGCCTCCCATTCCATCGTGGACCGCGCCACGGCCGACGCAAGCCGGAGCACGGGACGGCGCCGCGCAGCCGACTCCTCCTGCTCGACCGGCATCCCGTAGCCGGTGCGGAGCGACCGACGCCGGGCCGCGCCGCTCCGGGCCGCCCGCCCCCACATGCGGGCCGCCCCCGCCCCGTATCGGACCCCACCCGCGTCACCCCCCTCACCCACCCCTCCGTTCCCCGGACCGACGGTGACCGCTCCTTATCGCCCCAAGAGCGCGATAAGGAGCGTCTGGTGGCCCGAGTCGGCGTCGACCTCCCCTCATCGCCGCCCGTACCCTGCGCATGATCGTTCTCGTCGCCAAGCGCAAGCCAAGCCGGCCAAGCGAAGCCAAGCCGCGGCCACGATCCCCGCCGCTGTCCCGAGCCCGAAGGGTGCGCATCCGTGACCGACCCGTACGAGCCCGCAGGCCCCGACGAGGGGCCGACCCGCTACCTGACCGTGATGACGACCACCGACAGCGAACGGAAGGCCGAGGAGCTGGCGCGTGGTGCCATCGAGGCCAGGGGGGCGGCCTGTGTGCAGATCAGCGCACCGGTGACCTCGGTGTACCGGTGGCAGAACGCCGTGGAGACCAGCCAGGAGTGGCAGGTGCTGTTCAAGACCACGGCCGCCCGTTACGACGCGCTGGAGGCCCACATCCTGGCGGCGCACGACTACGACACCCCCGAGATCATCGCCACTCCGGTGGCCCGCGGAGCAGCCGGGTATCTGGCCTGGGTTGCAGAGGAGACCCGCTGACATGACACGACGACGGATGAGGGTGGCCGCCGCCGCGCTCGGCACCGGGCTCGGACTGTGCCTGGCCACCGCTTCCCTGAGCCAGGCCGGCGCCGCCCCGGGCGACGCACCACCACCCGGCGCCACGGCCGCGACTCCAAGCCATCCCAGCACCTCCAGCCACACCGACACCAAGGCCGGCGCCTCCAAAACCTCCCCCCGCATACTCGCCGCATCCGCCGACCCCGCCTGGAACACCACCGAGGCGGCCGACTTCTGGACTCCCCGCAAGATGGCCGCCGCCGTCCCCGGGGGAAGCGTCACTCCCCGTTCCGCCCCGCACCGGGACGCCTCCCCGGGCCCGTCCGTGAAGGAGCCGTCCACCGGGAAGCCGGTCGCCGACGCCGCCACGCAGGGCACCGGACCCGCTGCGGACGCCGCGCCCCACGCCCGGCACTTCGACGGCATCCCGTCCGTCGGTGTGCTGTTCTCCGTGGACAAGGACTCACGGGCCCACTACTGCACCGCGAGCGTGGTGCGCAGCCCGCACCGCAACCTCATCCTCACCGCGGGCCACTGCAACCCCGGCTCGAACGCCGCGTTCGTCCCGCAGTACCGCTCCGGCGCGGCCAAGCAGCCGTACGGAGTGTGGGCGATCACCGGCTCCTTCACCTACCCGGGCCACGGCACCACGGGCGACGGATCGGACCTGGACTTCGCGTTCGCCACCGTCGCCCCGGACCGGCGCGGCCGTCGGATCGAAGCGGTGACCGGCGGCAACACCCTCTCCCCGACACCGGGTTACACCAACGACGTCTCCGTCATCGGCTACCCGTCCGTCCGCAACGACCCGGAGGACCGGGCCGTACGCTGCGAAACCCGCACCACCCGGCTCACCGGCCACCGCCAACTGCGCATGGAATGCGGCGGGTTCTACGGCGGCACATCCGGCAGCCCCTGGCTGACCCACTTCGACGAGGACACCAGGACCGGCCGCATCATCGGCAACATCGGCGGCCTCAACGGCGGCGGACCGTCCGGCCCGCACGCGGACCGGACCTCCTACAGCCCGTACTACGGAATCGAACTCCTCACCCTGTACACCCGCGCCACCATGGCCTGAGCGCACAGCACGGCCGCACGGGACCGGGCGCGAGGCGCGGGGTGCAACACCGGGCGGCGGCGGGCGGTTTGAGGCCCCGGGACTCTGAGCCTCGGACCTTGCGTCCCCCGGGATTTTGAGCCTCCCGGGGCGCCCGCGCCGCCGCAGCCGTCGCCCCGGTCACCGCACCGCCGCCGCGAGGCCCTTCTCGCGCGGGCCCAGGAAGTGCGGGTCGGGCCGCAGCGCCGCGTCGGCCGCGGCCTTGCCCGCCGCGAAGATCTCCCGCACGCCGCCGTACGCCCAGGTCACATCGCGCGGCGCGGCGACGCCGACCCCGTACGCGTCGATACCGGCCGCAGCGCACAGCGCCAGCGCCCGCCGGATGTGGAAGTCCTGGCTGACCAGCACCGCACGGTCCACGCCGAAGATCCGGTGCGCGCGGCTGCACGAGTCCCAGGTGTCGAAGCCCGCCTGATCGCCGACGATCCGGCGGGCGGGCACGCCGTGGTGCTCCAGATAGCCGCGCATCGCGCCCGGCTCGTCGTAGTCGTCCCGGCTGTTGTCGCCGGTCACCAGGATCGCCCGCACCGTCCCGCGCCGGTACAGCTGGGCGGCGGCATCCAGCCGGTCGGCCAGGTAGGGCGACGGCTCGCCGTCCCACAGCCCGGCCCCGAACACCACGGCGACCGGCGCGTGCGGAGCCGCGGCGACCGTGCGCATCCGAGGGCCGGCCGAGGTGTTCAGCCACGTCGCGGGCGCCAGCGCGAGCACCGTCAGCACCACCACGACCTGGTACGCACGCCGCCACCCCCGCCGGGTGCGTGGCAGCCGTATCCGCCGCATCAGCCCAGGCCCGCGCATCCCCGCTCCTTTGTTCCACCCCGCCCGGCCGCATCCCGTGCCGGCGGTCGCTCCGTCTCAGGGGCAGCGACGCGGCACGGCCTGGCATGGTTGCAGGAGAAGCACCCGCCGCCCCGGGGAGGCGCCCCGCCCGGGGGCGCACCCGACGAGAGGAAGCCGATCCCGTGCGCGCGCAGCCCGTGGAGACGACGAAGCCGGTGGCCGGACGAGCCGCCCGGCCCGGATACGTGCCGTCATGACCCCCGGCCCCGACCGCCTGCCGTTCTTCGTCTACGGAACGCTGCGCCCCGGAGGGCGCCACCACGCACGGACCCTGCGCGGCAGGACCGCGTCGGAAGAGCCCGCCACGATCAGCGGCGCCCTGCTCTACGACGGCCCCGGCTACCCCTACGCCGTCGCAGGCCCCGATGACGCCCGGATCCACGGCGCCCTGATCACCCCGCGCGCCGCCGACCACGACGGCGTGCGCCGCACCCTCGACCTCCTGGAGGGCTACACACCCGGCGGCCGGGACAACCTCTACGAACGCGTCGAAACCGAGGCGGCCCGCTCCGACGGCCGGACCGTACGGGCCTGGGTGTACCTCGCGGCCGAGCCGCTCGCCACCCGGCTGCGCGCCACCGGCACCCCCGTCGAGGGCGGCGACTGGCCGGCCGGCGGCCCGGCTAACCTGGAGGGCTCCTCCCGAAACGAGGACCCTTCCGGTACCGGGAATCCCTCCCGCACGGAGGGGCCTTCCCGTAAGGAGGGCCCTTCCCGAACCGCAGAACAGGTGTGACCCGCGTGTCTTCCTCCCCGTCCGCAGCCCCCGCCCGCCAGAAGCCGTTCCCCAAAGCGGAGCTGCATCTGCACATCGAGGGCACCCTGGAGCCCGAGCTGGCGTTCGCCCTCGCCGAGCGGAACGGCGTGACCCTGCCCTACGCCACCGAGGACGAACTGCGCCGCGCCTACTCCTTCGCCGACCTGCAGTCCTTCCTGAACCTCTACTACGCGCTGATGGCCGTCCTGCGCACCGATGACGACTTCGCCGACCTCGCGGACGCCTACCTCGCCCGCGCGCAGGCCCAGGGCGTACGGCACGCCGAGATCTTCTTCGACCCGCAGGCGCACACCGCCCGCGGCGTCCCGATCGGCACCGTCGTCGACGGCCTGTCCCGCGCCCTGGACACCGCCCAGGAGAAGTACGGCATCAGCACCCGCCTGATCATGTGCTTCCTGCGCGACGAGAGCGCCGAATCGGCCCTGACGACCTTCGAGGCGGCCCGCCCGCACCTCCACCGGATCGCCGCCGTCGGCCTGGACTCGGCGGAGGTCGGGCACCCGCCGTCGAAGTTCCAGGAGGTCTACGCGCTCGCCAGGGAAGCCGGCCTCAAGTGCGTGGCGCACGCGGGCGAGGAGGGCCCGCCCGCGTACGTCTGGGAGGCCCTGGACCTCCTCGGCGTGGACCGCATCGACCACGGCGTGCGCTGCATGGAGGACGAGCGGCTGGTGGCCCGCCTGGTGACCGAGCAGATCCCGCTCACCGTCTGCCCGCTGTCGAACGTCAGGCTCCGCGTCATCGACGACCTCGCCGACCACCCGCTGCCCGCGATGCTGGACGCCGGGCTGCTGGTCACCGTCAACTCCGACGACCCCGCCTACTTCGGCGGCTACGCCGACGACAACTTCACCGCCGTGCGCGACGCACTCCGGCTGGACGAGGAAACGCTGCGCACCCTGGCCCGCAACTCGTTCCGCGCGGCGTTCCTGGACGAGGCGACCCGCGAGAAGTACCTCAAGGAAGTGGACGCGCACCAGGCGTAGGGCCTTCCGGGCGGTCACGGCCACGCGCGCGCCACCGGGCGGGACGGCCCGAGCGCCCCGCCCGGTGGCCCCAACAGGCCGTCGCCCGGCGTGCGTTGCGCCTCCCGGGCGCAGGGGCCCCGCCGTGCGCCGGGGAACGCACCCGTTGCCGGACGGGAACGGACCGTGTCCCCGAACCGGCCTCCCGCACGCCCGTTACGCCCGGGACACCCCCGGTTTCCGGCAGGTGACCGGACCCTCGCACCGGCCCGTCCGCCCGCAGCGGGCCGTCGGTCACCCGGAGTTCCCCGCCGGGAAACGACGGGGCAACACCCGGCCGCGAGGCTCGGGCCATGACGGCGCCGACAGCACAGCAGCCACCCGCCGCGGCCACCGGCCCGGCCGCGCGCCCGCCCCGGCCACAGGGAACGGCCGTGAGCCGGGGCGCACGTCAGGCCAGGGCCGTGGCACGGCCGCCGCACGCCCCCACGCTCGTCGCGGTCGCCCACGGCAGCCGCGACCCCCGCGCGCTGCGGTCCGTCCGCGCGCTGCTGGCACGGGTCCGCGCGCTGCGCCCCGGCCTGCCCGTCCGGCTCGGCCACATCGAGCTGAACCGGCCGCTGCTCGCCGGGACACTCGACGGACTGCGCGGCGACACCGTCCTCGTACCGCTGCTTTTCGGCCATGGTCACCACGTCACCCACGACCTGCCGGCCGCGCTGGCCACCGCGCCCCACCTGACCGGCCGGATCGCTGAACCCCTGGGCCCGCACCCGCTGCTCGCCGAAGCGCTGCACGGCCGCCTGGCGGAAGCCGGGTTCACCCCGGAGGCCGGGCAATCGCGCCCCGCCCCACAGGCGGCGCCCCACCACCGCCCCGCCCCGGGCCACACCGCCGTCATCCTGGCCGCCGCGGGCTCCCGCGCCCCCCGTTCCGCCGTCGGCACCGCCGCCGTCGCACAGCTGCTCTCGGCCCGGCTCGGCGGCATCCCCGTCCTGCCCGCCTACGCGTCGGCGGCCCGCCCCACCGTCGCCGAAGCGGTACGCGCACTGACCGCACGCGGCCACCACGGGATCGCCGTCGCCTCCTGCTTCACCGCCCCCGGGCGCTTCGCCGCGCAGTGCGCGGCCGACGCCCCCGGGACCGCGGCGGCGCCCCTGGGCGACCACCCCGCGCTGGCCCGCCTCGTACTGCACCGCTACGACCAGGTGCTCCTGGCGCGTAGCGCTTCCGGCCCCTACGGCACCGGGGCGGCTACCGTCGCAGTATGACGGGCACACCACCGAGCACCGGCCGGGACGCGGACCCCCGCGGCGCCGGCCCCGACGCCACCGGCGGGCCGGCCGCCGCAGGGCCCGCCGCGCGCGGCGACGCCCCGCCAGGCCGCCCGCCCGGCGCGCACGACGTCCCCGGTTACACACCGTCCGACGCCGAACGCTGGGTCGACGAACCGGACAAGCGCCCCGGCCGCACCGCCTTCCAGCGCGACCGGGCCCGGGTCCTGCACTCCGCCGCGCTGCGCAGACTCGCAGGCAAGACCCAGGTCGTCACCCCCGGCAGCCTCAGCCACCTCTGGGACGCCAGCCCGCGCACCCGGCTCACGCACTCCCTGGAATGCGCCCAGGTAGGCCGCGAACTCGGCGCCGCACTCGGCTGCGACCCCGACCTCGTCGAGACCGCCTGCCTGGCGCACGATCTCGGCCACCCGCCGTTCGGGCACAACGGCGAACAGGCGCTCAACCAAGTCGCCGCGCCCTGGGGCGGCTTCGAGGGCAACGCCCAGTCCCTGCGGCTGCTGGCCCGCCTGGAACCCAAGCGGTTCAGTCCTGCGCCCGACGGCAGCGCCGTCAGCGTCGGCCTCAACCTCACCCGCGCCGCACTCGACGCCGCCACCAAGTACCCCTGGCCGCGCGGCGCGCACCCCACCGACCCCGGCTCCCCGAAGTTCGGCGTCTACGAGGACGACCTGCCGGTGTTCGAATGGTTCCGGCAGGGCGCCCCCGCGACGGAACGCAGCTTCGAGGCGCAGGTCATGGACTGGTCCGACGACGTCGCTTACTCCGTGCACGACGTCGAGGACGGCCTGCACGCCGGGCACCTCGACCCCGGCCTGCTGCTCGCCGACCCCGAACGCGCCGAGATCTTCGACGTCGCCGCCGCACGCTACGCACCGGGCGCCGCCCCCGCGGAACTGGCCGCCGCCCTCGACCGCCTCCTGGACCAGGAATGGTGGCCGCACGGCTACGACGGCTCCGCGCTCGCCCAGGCCCGCCTCAAGGACGCCACCAGCCAACTGATCGGCCGCTTCTGCCTGGCAGCGGAGTCGGCAACCCGCGCCGCATACGGCACCGGGCGCCTCACCCGTTACCGCGCCACCCTGGTGGTTCCGGACGAAACCCGACTGGAATGTGCCGTTCTCAAGGCCGTCGCCGACCGCTACGTGATGCAACGGCCCGACCAGGAAGCGCTCCGCGCCGAGCAGCGCATCGTGATCGCCGAACTGGCCGACACCCTCCAGTTCCGGGCCCCCGTCGGCCTCGACCCGCAGTTCCGGTCGCTGTTCGACGCGGCGGACGACGACACCGCCCGGATGCGGGCCGTCATCGACCAGATCGCGGCCCTCACCGACGCCTCGGCCCGTAGCCTGCACACCCGCCTCACCCGGCCCCCCAAAACACCGGGGGACAACCAGGGGTGACCCGGAAGGGACGGAACCCCTTCCGTCCCCACGTTCCGTGCGGGACGCTCGGACACCACCGGCGCCACGGATCCGGCGCCGGGCAGCATCGGACACCCAGGATGTCGCCGCGGGCGACACCTCAGGTGACGCCGGGGCAGAAGGGAAGGTAGACGGGAGGAACGGGGGAGCACATACCGGGGGGAACACATCACCGGGGGACGATCGGGGACGTGCACGGCCGCGTGAGCGGGCGTACGGCACCGAGAACGAGGAGGAAGCAAGTGGTCGAAGCACACCAGACGTTCGTCATCGTCGGGGGTGGCCTGGCCGGCGCAAAAGCCGCCGAGACCCTCCGCGCGGAGGGCTTCACCGGCCGGGTGATCCTCATCTGCGACGAGCGCGACCACCCGTACGAGCGCCCGCCGCTGTCCAAGGGATACCTGCTCGGCAAGGAGGAGCGCGACAGCGTCTTCGTCCACGAACCCGGCTGGTACGCCCAGGCCCACATCGAACTGCACCTCGGACAGCCCGCCGTCCACCTGGACCCCGAGGCCAGGACCGTACGCCTGGGCGACGGCACCCTCATCGTCTACGACAAGCTGCTGCTGGCCACCGGCGCCGAACCGCGCCGCCTCGACATCCCGGGCACCGGCCTCGCGGGCGTCCACCACCTGCGCCGCCTCGCGCACGCCGAACGCCTCCGCGGCGTCCTCACCTCCCTGGGCCGCGACAACGGCCACCTCGTCATCGCAGGCGCCGGCTGGATCGGCCTGGAGGTCGCCGCAGCCGCCCGCTCCTACGGCGCCGAAGTGACCGTCGTCGAGGCCGAACCGACGCCACTGCACACCGTGCTCGGCCCCGAACTCGGCGGCCTCTTCACCGACCTGCACCGCGAACACGGCGTCCGCTTCCACTTCGGCGCCCGCTTCACCGAGATCGTCGGCCAGGACGGCATGGTGCTGGCCGTACGCACCGACGACGGCGAGGAACACCCCGCCCACGGCGTGCTCGCCGCGATCGGCGCCGCCCCGCGCACCGCACTCGCCGAACAGGCAGGACTGGTCATCGCCGACCGCGCGACGGGCGGCGGCATCGCCGTCGACGCCGCGCTGCGCACCTCCGACCCGCACATCTACGCGGCAGGCGACGTCGCCGCCGCCGACCACCCCCTCCTGGACACCCGGGTACGCGTCGAGCACTGGGCCAACGCACTCAACGGCGGCCCCGCGGCGGCCCGCGCGATGCTCGGCCAGGAGGTCAGCTACGACCGCGTCCCGTACTTCTTCTCCGACCAGTACGACGTCGGCATGGAGTACTCCGGCTACGCCCCGCCCGGCTCCTACGACCAGGTCGTCTGCCGCGGCGACGTCGCGAAACGCGAGTTCACCGCCTTCTGGCTCGCCGAAGGCCGGCTGCTCGCCGGGATGAACGTCAACGTCTGGGACGTCGCGGGCCCCATCCAGCAACTCATCCGCTCCGGGCACCCGTTGGACGCCGAAGCACTGGCGAATCCGGAGGTTCCGCTGGAATCGCTGCTGCCGTAGCGTGAGGCCATGAGCCTCAGCACCGGTGGCCCCGCAGGCACCGACCAGCCCACCGGCCCCGCCGCGGCCGTCACCCTCGACGCCATCCGTGACGCCGCGGCGCGACTGGCGGGTGTCGCCCACCGCACGCCGGTACTGCGCTCGCGCACCCTGGACGCGCTGGTGGGCGCCGAGGTCTTCATCAAGTGCGAGTCCTTCCAGCGCATGGGCGCCTTCAAGTTCCGCGGCGCCTACAACGCCCTCTCCCGCCTGACACCCGAGCAGCGCGCCCGCGGGGTCGCCGCGTACTCGTCGGGCAACCACGCCCAGGCCGTGGCGCTCGCCGCCAGGGAACTCGGCACCACCGCCGTCATCCTCATGCCCGAGGACGCCCCGCGCTCCAAGCGGGACGCCACCCTCGGCTACGGCGCCGAGGTCGTCACCTACGACCGCTACACCGGCGACCGCACCGCACTCGCCGAAAAGCTCGCAGCGGACCGCGGCCTCACCCTGATCCCGCCCTACGACCACCCGGACGTCATGGCAGGGCAGGGCACCGCGGCCCTGGAGCTGATCGAGGAGACCGGGCCGCTGGACGCGCTGCTCACCCCGATCGGCGGCGGCGGTCTGATGGCCGGATGCGCCACCGCCGCCACCGCGCTCGTCCCCGGCATCCGCATGATCGGCGTGGAGCCCGAGGCAGGCGACGACACCCGCCGTTCCCTGGAGGCCGGCCGGCCCGTCACGATCCCCGTCCCGCGCACCATCGCCGACGGACAGGCCGTCGACACCCCCGGCGAGCTGACCTTCGCGATCAACCGCGAGCTGCTCGACTCCGTCGTCCTGGTCGGCGACGACGAGATCCGCGCCGCCATGAGGTTCGCCTTCGAACGGCTGAAGATCGTCACGGAGCCCAGCGGCGCCTGCGCGCTGGCCGCCCTGACCGCCCACCGCGTCGACCCGCTGCCGGCCCGGATCGGCGTGATCGTCTCCGGCGGCAACATCGGCCTGGAACGCTTCGTGGAGCTGATGGCCACCGCCCCGGCCGTCCGCTGAACCGGAGGCGTGGAGGGGACTGTCCGACCCCGGCCGTAGAATTCACGCGTGGCAGGACGGATCAACGATGACGACGTGAAGGCGGTTCGGGACGCGGTCCCGATCGACGCCGTTGTGTCCGAGTACCTCCAGCTCCGCAACGCCGGCGGCGGCAATCTCAAGGGCCTGTGCCCCTTCCACGACGAGAAGTCCCCGTCGTTCCACGTCAGCACCGCCAAGGGGCTCTACCACTGCTTCGGCTGCCAGGAGGGCGGCGACACCGTCGACTTCATCATGAAGATCGACCACCTCTCCTTCGCCGAGACCATCGAACGCCTCGCCTCCCAGGCGGGCATCACCCTGCGCTACGAAGAGGGTGGCTACGCACCCGGCCGCCAGCAGGGCGAACGCACCCGCCTGGTGGAGGCGCACAAAGCCGCCGCCCAGTTCTACACCGAGCAGCTGGACTCCCCCGAGGCCGAGATCGGCCGCGCCTTCCTCGCCGAGCGCGGCTTCGACCAGGCCGCCGCCCAGCACTTCGGCGTCGGCTACAGCCCGGCAGGATGGGACCACCTCACCCGCTTCCTGCGCGGCCGTGGCTTCACCGACAAGGAACTGATCCTCTCCGGCCTCTCCCAGGACGGCCGCCGCGGCCCCATCGACCGCTTCCGTGGCCGCCTGATGTGGCCCATCCGCGACATCTCAGGCGAGGTCGTCGGCTTCGGCGCCCGCAAGCTCCGCGAGGACGACAACGGCCCCAAATACCTCAACACCCCCGAAACCCCCATCTACCGCAAGTCCCAGGTCCTCTACGGCATCGACCTCGCCAAGAAGGAGATCGCCAAGACCAGCAGGGCCGTCGTCGTCGAGGGCTACACCGACGTCATGGCCTGCCACCTGGCCGGCGTCACCACCGCCATCGCCACCTGCGGCACCTCCTTCGGAGAAGGCCACATCAAGATCCTCCGCCGGCTGCTGATGGACCACTCCGGATCCGAGGTCATCTTCACCTTCGACGGCGACGCCGCAGGCCAGAAAGCCGCCCTGCGGGCCTTCGAGGACGACCAGAAATTCGCCGCCGAAACCTCCATCGCCATCACCCCCGGCGGCATGGACCCCTGCGACCTCCGCCTCGCCAAGGGGGACGCGGCCGTCACCGACCTCGTCGAGTCCCGCACCCCGCTCTTCGAGTTCGCGCTGCGGCACCTCGTCTCCCGGCACAACCTCGACACCACCGTCGGCCGCGCCGCCGCCCTCGACGAAGCGGCGCCCATCGTCGCGCACATCAAGAACAGCTCCATCCAGCACGAATCCGCCGTCCAACTGGCCGGCATGCTCGGCATCCTGGACACCCAGTTCGTCGTCCGCCGCGTCGGCCAGCTCGCCCGCTGGGCCCGCGAACGCGGCCGGGGCGGCGGCCAGGACCAGGGCCGCAGAGCCCCCCGCGGCCAGGAACGCGCCGCCGAGCCCGAGCCCCGGGCCGCCGGCCCCCGCGGCCCCGCCCTCAACCTCCGCAGCCCCGCCCACCGCGTCGAACGCGAACTGCTCAAGCTCGCCCTGCAGCGCCCCGACCTCGTCTCCCCGGCCTTCGACGCCTACGGCATCGACGAGTTCACCGCCCCGCCCTACGCCACGGTCCGCCGCTGCATCGAGGACGCCGGCGGCGCCACGGCCGGCGCGGCCGACGACGGCTACGTCCAGCGGGTGCGCGAGGCCGCCCCCGACGACACCGTCCGCGCCATGGTCACCGAACTCTTCGTCGAGCCCCTGCACACCCGCCGTGACCCCGACGAGGCGTACGCCGGCGTACAGCTCGTCGCCGTCCGCCTGGCAGCCGTCAACCAGCGCGTCACCGAAATCCGCGGCACCCTCCAGCGCCTCGGCCCGCGCGCCGACCCCGAGCACCTCAACGCCGTCCAGAACGAACTCTGGGTCCTCCAGCAGTACGGCCAGTCCCTCCGCGAACGCGGCTACGCCGCCCTCTGAGGTGACCCCCAGGGGCGCGTACGGCCGCGCACCGCGCCCGCCCTTGACACCCCGACGTAGCCGGCCGGTCACGGAACGAACGCAAAAAGTGGACGCACGCCCCTCGTGGCGGGCCTGTGTCGTACCCCACACTGAAAGCGGTGCCTGAGAGTTCGGAGCGCGGCACACCCGGTCACCCGGGCCGTGCATCTCCCGCGCAGCCACTCGCGTCGTACGGGACGGACAGCGGCTCGGCCGCGACCGCTCCCGGCCTTTCCGCCGCCTTTGCGGCGATCACCCTGGAGGTCGCCCCCGTGCAGACCCAGAGTCTCCCCGGAGCGCCGGCCGGCGCCCCGCAGGCCGCGCCCGAGAAGGCCCTGCCCCAGCAGACCGGGGACGTGGCGTCGGGCGCCCGCCCGGCCACCGTGCCGCAGCAGGCCGAACCGCCGGCCGCCGAAACGATCGCCGACGGCCCCGCCCCCGAGCCGCCGCCCCGCCCCGACACCGGCGGCCCGTCATCCGACCTCTTCCGCCAGTACCTCCGCGAGATCGGCCGGATCCCGCTGCTCACCGCCGCCGACGAGGTCGACCTCGCACGCCGCGTCGAAGCGGGCCTCTTCGCCGAGGAAAAACTCGCCTGCACCCCCGACCTGGACTCCCAACTCGCCTTCGACCTCGACAAATTGGTCGTCATCGGCCGGATGGCCAAGCGCCGGATGATCGAGGCCAACCTCCGCCTCGTGGTCTCCGTCGCCAAGCGCTACATCGGCCGCGGGCTGACCATGCTCGACCTCGTCCAGGAGGGAAACCTCGGACTGATCCGCGCCGTCGAGAAGTTCGACTACGCCCGCGGCTACAAGTTCTCCACCTACGCGACCTGGTGGATCCGCCAGGCGATGTCCCGCGCCCTCGCCGACCAGGCCCGCACCATCCGCGTCCCGGTCCACGTCGTCGAACTGATCAACCGCGTGGTCCGCGTCCAGCGCCGGATGCTCCAGGAACGCGGCTACGAACCGACCCCCGACGACATCGCGGCCCAGCTCGGCCTCACCCCGGAACGCGTCGGCGAAGTGCTGCGCCTGGCCCAGGAACCGGTCTCGCTGCACGCCCCCGTGGGCGAGGAGGACGAGGTCGCGTTCGGCGACCTCATCGAGGACGGCGACGCCGCCTCACCCGTCGAATCCGCCGCCTTCCTGCTGCTGCGCGAACACCTCGACACCGTCCTGTCCACCCTCGGCGAACGCGAACGCAAGGTCGTCCAGCTCCGCTACGGCCTCGCCGACGGCCGCCCCCGCACCCTGGAGGAGATCGGCCGGATCTTCGGCGTCACCCGCGAACGGATACGGCAGATCGAATCCAAGACCCTCAACAAACTCCGCGACCACGCCTTCGCCGACCAGCTGCGCGGCTACCTCGACTGAGACCGCGCACCGGCCACCGACCGCACCGTCACGCCCGGCTCAGCCCTGCTGCCCGAACACCCCCGGATACGCCTCATCGCGCACCGCCGTGTACTGCTGGCGCACCGCCTGGCCCACCGGCAGCTCCTCACCCGGCTCGAAGACCTGGCTCGCCGCCGCCGGCCACTGCGGCGGCTCCACCCAGCCGCCGTCGTTCGGGGCGAGCGTGCCGTGCGCCGCGCCCAGCGCCCAGGCCGCCTGCCGCGCCGCACCAAGCGCCGCGTACTCGGCCGGCTGCGGCACCACGATCTGCACGCCGAACAGCGCGGGCGCCGCCGCCTGCACGGCACCCAGCTCGGCCGCCCCGCCCAGCAGGAACACCCGGCGCACCGCCACACCACGCCCGCGCAGCACATCCAGCGCGTCGGCGAGCCCGCACAGCATGCCCTCGACCGCGGCCCGCGCCAGATGCTCCGGCTTCATGCTCTCCCGCCGCATCCCGTGCAACGACCCGGCGGTATGCGGCAGATGAGGCGTCCGCTCACCCTCCAGATACGGCAGCATCACCATGCCGTACGCACCCGCCGACGACTTCAGCGCCAGCTCCGACAGGCCCTCCAGGTCCGTGCCGAGCATCTCCGCCGTACCGCGCAGCACACGGACCGCGTTGCTGGTGTGCACCACCGGAAGATGGCGCCCCGTCGCATCGGCGAACGAGGTGATCGTGCCGTCCGGATCGACCAGCGCCTCGTGGTGGATGCCGAACACCGACCCCGACGCGCCCAGCGACACCACCGCGTCGCCGACCCCGACACCGAGCCCGAACGCCGCCGCCATGGTGTCGCCCGTACCTGCCGAGATCAGCAGCCCCTCGGGCGTGAACCCGGCCGTCCCGGACGGGCCGAGCACCTCGGGCAGCCGCACCTGATGGCCCAGCGCCAGTTCCACCAGGTCAGGCCGGTACGCCTCGTCGGCCGCCGACCAGAACCCGGTGGCCGATGCGCCGCCACGGTCCGTCGTACGCCGCGCCGGGCGCCCCAGCAGCTGCCACGCCAGCCAGTCGTGCGGCTGCATGACCTCGGCGATCCTGGCCGCGTTCGCCGGCTCGGTGCGCGCCAGCCAGCGCAGCTTCGTCACCGGATGCGTGGCCTGCGGCACCGCCCCGATCGCCTGCGCCCACGCGGTCCGCCCGCCCAGCGAGTCGACGAGATCGGCCGCGGCGCTCTGCCCCCGCTTGTCGTTGCCCAGCAGCGCGGGCCGCACGAGATTGCCCTCGGCGTCCAACGGCACCAGACCGTGCTGCTGCGCGGAGACGCCGATCGCCTGCACACCCTCCAGCAGCCCGTTGCCCGCGGCCTCGCCGAGTGACATCAACCACGCCTGCGGGTCGACCTCAGGCCCCTTCTCGGCAGGGTGTGGCGCGTACCCCTGCCTGATGACGGCACCCGTGTCCGTATCGCAGACGACGATCCGTGTGCTCTCGGACGAACTGTCCAACCCGGCGACTTTCCCCATGGCCCCAGATGATGCCCCATCCGGCGGACGGCGGGGGCGCCAGGGCATACCCCGGGGACGGCCGGGACGCGCCGGGCGCCTCAGGTGTTGCTGGTGCCCCAGTCGTCGGGGTCAGGGGTGCGCTGCTCCCGCAGCGACCTGACCCGGTCGGTGACCGAGTGCGGCAGCCGGTCGCCGACCTTGGCCGAAACCCTGTCGAACGCCTTGGACGCCGCCTCCCTGCCGCCCATCGCCGCGGACTCCGCGGTGTTGCGGACCGCGGGATTCTGCGAGATCCGCCGGGCCCCCTTGCGCAGCTGCTCGTACCGCTCCCGGCCCGCCCGCGTGCCGAGCACGTATCCGACGGCCAGTCCCGCGATGAACGTGAGCCGGTAGCGCATCGCTCCACCCTTTCCTCTCACCGGCGCGCACCCGCCGCAGCCGCCCCGTGCCACCCCTGCCACGGCGCCGCGTACCGATGACGCTCGATCCCGTCCGGTGCCGGGCGCACCGGATCACTGGGCTGTGCCGCGCCTGCCCTGCGGGCCTGATGATCACCCGTGGCGATACCGATTGGCGGAGCACCCCCCTGCTTGCGCTAATGTATGTGTCGCAGCGAACGCGCGCCGTCCGGAAGCCCGGACAGCGGTGCATTCGAGGCACACAGAGCATTCCCCTGTAGCTCAATTGGCAGAGCAGCCGGCTGTTAACCGGCAGGTTACTGGTTCGAGTCCAGTCGGGGGAGCTCGGTCCCCTGTAGCTCAATTGGCAGAGCATTCGGCTGTTAACCGGAGGGTTACTGGTTCGAGTCCAGTCGGGGGAGCAGTAAGGAAGAGGACCCCGGAAGGGGTCCTTTTTCGTGCGCCATGGAACCGAACACCCCGTGATCGAAGTCCTCTTGAGCGTGCATGGTCACCGGACGACGACCCACACGGGCAACAGATCGTATGAGCGGCTATGCTGCGGCAGACGGCGCGCACAAATGTGCGCGACGCGCCGTGACGGGGGCGGTAGCTCAGCCGGTTAGAGCAGCGGACTCATAATCCGTCGGTCGTGGGTTCGAGTCCCACCCGCCCCACCGCGGCACTCAGGGCGAAGAACCTTTCTACCTGCGGAAACGTGAAACGAGGGCCGCCACTGCGAAGTGGCGGCCCTCGTTCATTCGTTCAGACCAAGATCCGGTGGACGCACAGTGGACGCGAGGGCGCGTCAGGGGGGACGCCGACTTCCGCGGCCTGCGCGACGGCCGGGGGGCGGCCCTCGCCGCCACCGGTGGCAGTCCCGTCCGCAGCGCCCAGCCGTCCAGGTCCTGGGACTTGGAGCGGGCGACGGCGGAGCGCGCGAGCGGGAAGTCCCGCTGCTGAATGCCGGCCTATGGGTGGTGGCCTGCGTTATTGGGTGCTGAGGTTCCTTTGCTGTTCCTCGTTCGCTTTGTCATGCGGGGGCGCTGTGGCGGTGAAAGGGCCGTTCAGGGCTGCCCATTGGAGGAGCAGGACGGTTTTGCCGTCGGTGATGCGTCTGTCGCGGGTCATGGTGAGGGCCTCGGTGAAGGGGAGTTCGATGACCTCGATGTCCTCGCCTTCCTCTTCGAGTCCGCCGCCGGTTCCGGTCCGGTCGGCCGGGGTGTACGGGGCGGCGAAGAAGTGGAGGCGTTCGGTGACGGAGCCGGGGCTCATGTAGGCGTCGAGGACGTGGGTGAGCGGGCCGAGGGTGACGCCGAGTTCTTCGGCGCTCTCGCGTCGGATGGCGGCGGGCGGGTCGTCCGCGTCGAGCAGTCCTGCGGCGGCTTCGATGAGCATGCCGTCGGGGTGGCCGTTGACGTAGGCCGGGTAGCGGAACTGGCGGGTGAGCAGGACGAGGCCGCGTTCGGTGTCGTAGGGCAGGACGACGGCGCCGTCGCCGCGGTCGTAGGTCTCGCGCTGCTGGGTTTCCCAACGTCCGTCGCGGCGGCGGTAGTTGAAGGTGGTGCGGCGCAGGACGTGCCAGCCCTGGGAGGTGAGTTCGACGTCGCGGATCACGACGTCGGGGTTGCGGTCCAGGCCGCGTCCGGCCCGGTCGAGGCCGGTGCGGCCACGGTGGTCGGGGATGTCGATGCCGGGGCGGCTCGTCACGCGGTCTCCTGCGGGGTGCGGCGGGGTCTCTGCTTCGTCGGTCGTGGGTGTTACCGTACATGCAGAAACGTGCAAGAACGGGAGTGAATGTGCATGCTGGCTGCTGAACGGCGCGATCACCTGCTGGGTCTGCTCGCTCGCGAGGGCAAGATCGTCGCCAAGGATGTCGCCGTCGCACTGGGGATCTCCGAGGACAGCGTGCGGCGCGACCTGCGCGATCTCGCCTCCGAAGGGCTGTGCCAGCGGGTCTACGGTGGCGCGCTGCCCGTTTCGCCGGCGGTGGTCGGCTATGCCGCCCGGCAGACCGTGGCCCCGGGCGGCAAGCGGAAGGTCGCCTCGGTGGCCGCCGGACTGGTGCGGCCGGGCGGTGCGCTGATTCTCGACGGCGGAACCACCGCACTCGCCGTCGCCCACGCGCTCCCGCAGGATCTTGCCTGCACCGTGATCACCCACAGTCCGACGATCGCCGCGGCCCTGCTCGACCATCCGCACGCGGAGCTTTTCCTGCTCGGGGGTCGCGTCTTCAAGCACTCGGCGGTCACCTGCGGTGCCGCCGCGGTCGAGGCGGCGCAGAACGTCTCCGCCGACCTCTGCCTGCTCGGCGTCACCGGTGTGCACCCCGATGTGGGGCTGACCACCGGAGACGCCGATGAAGCGGCGATGAAGCGAGCCTTGTCCGCGCGGGCCGCGGAGACTTACGTCCTCGCCTCGTCCGAGAAGATCGGCACGGCATCGCGGTTCCGTGTCCTGCCCTGGGAGAAGGTCAGTGGGCTGATCACCGACGCCGACCTCCACGACCCGGTCGTCGAGCGGCTCAAGGCGCTCGGGGTGGAGGTCCTGGCCGCAGGCTGACGGCTACGGGCCGAGCGTGGGGTCGCCCGTCGGGCGCTTACCCGAACTGGCCGGGCTGGTAGTCGCCGGCGGGCTGCTGGACGATGACGTTCACGCGGTTGAAGGCGTTGATGATGGCGATCCCCAGCACCAGGGCGGCGAGTTGGTCCTCGTCGTAGTGCTTGGCGGCATTCGCCCAGACGTCGTCCGTGACGCCGCCGGCCGCGTCGGCGGTGCGGGTGCCCTGCTCCGTCAGTTCCAGGGCGGCGCGCTCGGCGTCGGTGAACACCTTCGCCTCGCGCCAGGCCGCGACCAGGTTGAGGCGTGTCGAGGTCTCCCCGGCGTGCGTGGCGTCCTTGGTGTGCATGTCGGTGCAGAAGCCACAGCCGTTGATCTGGCTGGCGCGGAGCTTCACCAGCTCCTGCGTCGCGGTCGGCAGCGTCGAGTCCGCGAGCACCTTGTCCGCGGAGATGATGTGGCGCAGGGACCGGGCTGCGATGGTGTTGCCGAGGAGGTTCAAGCGAGCATGCATGGCGACTCCTTGTTGTTGATGCCTGCCCCCCTCTGACGGAACAGCTCGGAGCAATGTGACACGGGTGCCCCCCTCCGGTCCGTCGGACTCACTCGTCCAGCCAGGTGTCGGCGGCGGAGCGGTGGCCGCCGGAGTCGGCGACGACCGGTTGCGGTGCGCCGGGGCTGATCAGCAACTGTCCTTGTCCGGGGGCTCGGAGGCGGGCCGTGAGGCCGTCGACGGTTACCGCGCATCGCTGCGGGAGCACCTCGGCGAGGGTGGTTTTGGGGCATTCGCCCAGCAGGACGGCTGACACGTAGAGGCCGTCGCCCGTCGGCCTCGTGGCTCCGCAGACGTACGGGACCGCTGAATGGGGGCCGAAGGCGTTGGTGCCGGTCCCGCTCCGTACGTGTGCCGAACTCCAGCCGTGCAGGCCGAGTACGGCGCTGGTGAGGCCGTCGGTGCGCCGTGCCGTGGCGTGTGTTCCCGCGGTGTGGGGGGTGGGGGGTGTGCGGTCGGCGAGCGCGTAGCCGCCCTCGCGGACCGTCCAGCCTGCGGGCGCGGTGACGCGGTGCACGCGGACCTCCCACCGGCCGCACACGACGGACACGCTGTCGATGCGGCATGCGCCGGGCGGTGCGGTGCCGTCGGTCCGCGGGTGGTGCCAGGACGCGATGCAGGTGCCGGGCACGGGCACGCGGTGGATGCGTTCCCGCCGCGAGACGGCCCCGGTGGGGGAGATCAGGGCGATGTGGTTGTCGAACCGCTCGGGTGCGGCTTCGCCGACTTCCGGTCCTGTGCGTGAGGAGTAGGCCAGCTTGGCGTAGTGCGGATCGTCCCGGTGTGCGGACGGCGGGGCCGTCAGATAGTGGCTGCCGTGGTTGAGCAGCCGCACCAGGCCGTCCCTGCGGGTGCCGTGGACGAGGAAGCCGGGGGTGGGCATGGGGAGAGTGAAGTCGCCTTCCTCGATGGGCAGTTGGCGTTCGGTCGCGGTCCACACCGCGTGGTCGGGCGGGATGAGCAGTCCCAGGAAGCCCTTGCTCGCGGCGTACGGCGCTCCGGGGCCGCTGTACGCCTGCGTGGCCGGCGGAAACCGCCCGTACCAGCCCAGCGGCAGCAGCCCCCGGGTGTCAGGCGCGCCGTGTCTGACGAAGTGGCGCAGGGTCTCGCTCGCCAGACGGCGGGTGAGTCCGGGCGGCAGCGGCGGCTCGTCCGCTTCCCAGGAGCCGAGCCAGACGGGGGCGAGCGAGGCGAACCGGTAGGCGAGTGACCGGCCGTGGTGGACCGGGGCGCCGTCCGCGCCGAAGAGGTGGACGTACTGCCGCAGGAACAGGCGGAGCCGTTCCCGGTAGACGGCGGCGCGTTGGGCACCGCGGGCGCCGGCCATGCGTGCCCACAGCAGGGTGTAGAGGTGGAATCCCCAGGCGTTGTAGTAGTCGAAGCGGTCACCGGCGTCGTAGCCGGGTCCTGGCCCTGAGCGGATCTTTCCGTCACGGGTGTCGCGGTAGTCGCTGCGGTGGCGTGGTCCGTCCTGGTACCAGCCGTCGCCGCGGTACCACTCCTCGACCCGCGCGAGCCCCGACTCGATGCCGCCGCGGTCGCCGATGGCGCCGATGGAGTGCAGGAACTCCTCCGTGACGACCTGGAAGAGCACGTGGTTGTTGTCCCGGGTGCGGCGGCCGACCACGCCGGAGAGCCAGTGCGCGACGCGGTCCTGCTCGGCGGGGGCGAGCCGGTCCCACAGCCATGGCCTGGACAGGTGCAGGGCGAGGGTGATCCCGGCGGCTTCCACGATCTGCTGGCTGCCGTCGGTGAGGGCCGGCCACGCCTCCGGGCCACCGGGGCGGGTTCCGGCGACCAGTCCCCGTGCCCAGCGCCCGGCCCGGTCGGCCGGGTCCGCGCCTCCGGCGCCGGCCAGGCGGATGGCGGCCAGGAGGAAGCTGCGGGCGAACCCTTCGAGGCCGTCGGTCCGCCGACCGGACCAACTGGCGGGTCCGGGAAGGTGCACGGCCGCTCCGTGCGGGCTGACGTACGGCCGCAGGGAGTCCAGCAGATGGTCGGCGACGGCCTCCCAGTGCGCCCGCGTCCACCCTGTACGAGGGGAGCGAAGGCGGTCTTCCGGGGGCAGTGCGAGACGGGGCGGGGGTGCCGCATGCCTGCTCATCTCCGTCTCCCTCGTCCAGCGGGTCCTGGCCCTGCGCCCCCCATAAGTTGCGGTGTGTGTCGATCCAATCACCATGAGTACGTGTGGGCGACTCGCTCATGTCGGAGCGCCGCACCGTCGAGCTTTGGACAGAGGCCATGACAGCGCCACCTACCCCTGACCGCGCATCGCCCGCCGCACAGCGACCGGTGCGGGACTTCGCCGGCACGACCTGTGTGGTCACCGGAGGGGCGTCCGGCATCGGACGGGCCACGGCGCACGCCTTCGCCGCGGCCGGGGCACACGTCGTCGTGGTGGACCTGGACGCCGGGACGCTCCGCCGCACGGCCAAGGAGCTGGAGGGCGCGGCGACCGCGGTGGTGGGCGACATCTCGCTCCAGGCGGACTGCCGCGCGGCGGCTGGGGCCGCCGGGGCCGCCGGGCTGCCGGTGCGGGCCCTGGTCAACTGCGCGGCCACGTTCCTGGCCCGCAGCGAGCGGGCCAGACCCGACGAGTGGGACCTGAGTCTGGGGACCAACGTCAAGGGCAGCGCCCTGATGACGGCCGCGCTGGCGCCGCTGCTGCGCGCGGCCCATGGCGCGTCGGTCGTCAACGTCGCGTCGATCTCGGGGCACATCGCGCAGCCGGGGCAGTGGACCTACAGCGCGGGCAAGGGAGCGCTGCTGGCGCTGACCCGCTGTCAGGCACTCGATCTCGCCGATGACGGCATCCGGGTCAACAGCGTCTCCCCGGGGCTGGTGTGGACCCCCGAGGTCGAGCGGATGACGGGCGGCGACCGGGCCGGCTGGGGGCCGGTGCTCGGCGCGCACCACATGCTGCGGCGGGTGGGGGAGCCCGAGGAAGTCGCCGCCGCCGTGCTGTTCCTGTGCGGCTCCGGCGCGACCTTCATCACCGGCACCGATCTCCCCGTCGACGGCGGATACCTCGCCATGGGGCACAGCAGGTCGGAACCGGCGACGTTGCCGGGACGGCAGGACGCCCCGTAACCCCACCTTCTGTTCCAGAGAGGGAGCTCCGCATGCTGCAAGCAGTGCTGGCCACCGCCAACCCGGCCAAAGCCGCAGAGATCCACGCCTTGCTGGACGGCCGCCTGGATCTGCTGCCCAGGCCCGCATGGCTCCCCGACGTCGTCGAGAACGGGGCGACGGCCGAGGAGAACGCCTATCTCAAGGCCGCCGCGGTGGCCTTCGCCACCGGGATCGCCGCGATCGCCGACGACACCGTGATGGAGGTGGACGCCCTCGGCGGCGCGCCAGGGCTGCGCTCCGCCCGTTACGCGGGCGACGGCGCGTCCGACACCGAGAACATGGCGAAGGTGCTGGCGCAGCTGGCGGACGTGGCAGCGGCGCGGCGCGGCGCACGGGTGCGGACGGTGGCCCTGCTGTGCCATCCGGACGGCCGGCGGGTGGTCGGCGAGGGCATGGCCAGGGGGCAGGTCACCGAATGGCCGCGCGGTGACGCCGGGTTCGGCTACGACGCCGTGTTCGTACCGGACGAGGGGGACGGGCGCACGCTCGCGCAGATGACGGCCGGTGAGAAGGCCGCGCTGTACTGCCGGGGGCGCGCGTTCCGCGGTCTGGCGGCGCAACTGCGGCTCGGCGCACCGCAGTTCGCCGCCGGTGAGGGCCGGGGCGCCGCGAGCGGCCCCGGCCGGCCGCTGCGGAACGGGTGAGCGCCGGTATGTCCGTCACGATCGAGGTCGCGGGGCACGCCACGGTGCTGGTGCGCGCGTGCGGTTTCACCCTGCTGTGCGATCCGCACCTGCACGACAGCTACCGCGGTGGCCTGATGGGATTCGCCCCCGCCCGGCGGCTGCCGCCCCGGGCCCTGCCGCGGCCCGACGCGGTGTGGATCTCCCACTCCCACCGCGACCACTTCGACATCGCCTCCCTCCACTGCCTGGACCGGACGCTGCCGGTGCTGCACCCCGACGATCCGCGGATCGCCCACACCCTGTGGCGGCTCGGCTTCACCGACACGACCGTGGTGCACGACTGGATGACGCTGCACCCGCGCCCGGGGCTTGAGCTGATGTGGACGCCCTCCACGTTCGCCGGTCCCGAGCACGGCCTGGCGGTCCGTACGCCGGACTGCTTCGTGTGGCACATGGTCGACAGCCTGGTCACCCCTGCCTGGGTGGAGCGGCTGCTCGCCTCCGGGGCACCGGACCTGCTCCTGACGCCATGTCAGCCGATCATGGAGACCCGCAGTGTGGAGGGGGAGGTGCCGGGAGCGGACGCGGACTGGGCGGATCCGCTGACGGCGCTGCTTGACCTGGCCCGTCCTGCGCATGTGGTCCCGCTGCCCGAGGGCCAGTACGGGCTCGGCGATGCGGCGTGGCTCAACGGCCACAAGTTCCCCGTACCGCCCGGCCTCGTGGACCAGGCGCTGCGCGCCGGTGATCCGGCGCGGAAGGTGCTGCGCGTCGCCCCGGGGGACCGGATCAGCGTGACGTCAGGTGCGGTCGTGCGGCGGGAGAGGAACGCACTGCCCTGGGTCCTGGCCACGGGCGAGCGGCGGGACCGCACCTACCGCCCCGGCGCCTGGACAGGTCCGCTCGCCGCGGAGCACCGCTCCGTCCCGCCAGAACCTCTGCTCGACCGGCTGCTGGGCCTCCCGCCCGGTGACGACACCGGCGCTTCCCCCGCACCGGTGCCCGCGCTCGGCGAACTGGCCGACGGCGCCGGAGGCCGGTTGCGCGAGACCGTCTACCGCTTCGTCGTGGTGGATCCGTGCGCGCTGCCTGTGGCCGAACGGAGCGTGCGGCTGCGGCCGGACGGCACCCTCGGCGCGGAACCGCCGGGGGACGTGCCGGACATCGAGGTGGCGGTGGCAGCCAGTGACCTGGACGACCTCCTCACCGGCCGTCTCGGCTATTCCGCGGCGCAGTACGGCGGCCGGCTGCGCGAGATCAGGCCAGGACTCGCCGCCGACCCCGCCCCCGGCCCCGCGCTGATCACCAGCCGCCACGATCCGCTGCCCGCCGACGGCGCGGTGACGCCGTCCGGCATCGGCCTGTTCGCCCTGCTGCTCCGCGCCCGCGTCGGATCCCCGCTGGTGGAGCTGGACCGCGAGATCGACGCCTGCCTGCGGGGGCACCCCGTCCGGCCGCCCGCCACCACCCGCGCCCACGGCCCCAGGACCGCTCCCGAACCCTCCGGACAGCCACGCCGTGACGTGCCGGGGCAGCACACCGTGTGGACCCGCATCGACCGGTGTCTGGCCAGCGGCGACGACCCGGGCCGCGCCTCCGGCACCCTCACCGACGGGGGCCTGTCCTGCTACGTCGGCGTGTTCGGCCGTGCCCCGTGGCCGGCGCCGCAGATCCAGCCGGACGACGGCACCGGGCTCCTGCTGCTGACCAGCCTGGTCGAGGCGCAGCCGCACCTCGGCGGCGGTGTGCGGTTCCCCGCCGCTTCCTACCGCGGGCTGCTGGCCAACATCGAAGCCTCGCCCATCCGCCGGTGGCGCGTGCTGCCCGGACTGCCCGACGGGACGCGGGTACCCCGATGGCGCGCGGCCTCGCTGTTTCCCGTATCGGCCGCCCGCCTGCGCGCCGACCTGGCGCGCCGGGGGTGGCGCGGGGAGATCATCGACGCCCCGCCCCCACCGGCGGCCGACGGGCGTCTCGCGGCCGAAAGGTGCTGGTGGCTCGGGGTGCCGCCGATGGCGGGGGCGGGCAGGT
This sequence comes from Streptomyces sp. NPDC048644, assembly GCF_043199105.1. Lineage (NCBI taxonomy): Bacteria > Bacillati > Actinomycetota > Actinomycetes > Kitasatosporales > Streptomycetaceae > Streptomyces > Streptomyces sp. NPDC048644. The sequence continues at coordinate 714,023 of NZ_JBICVO010000001.1, read as the reverse complement.
CAGGCCGTCCCCTCCAGGTGGAGGAGTCGCCAGGCTGCCTGCTGCACGGGTTGGTCGAGGCCGGTCCTGAAGCCGCCGACCTCCCCGGCGGAGAGCCGCCGCAGCGGCCGGACTTCCGGATCAGGGCCCGCCTGCCCGGCTCGCCGCCGTACCGGGAAGCCGCCGTACGGACCGCGCTGACCTGCGGGGACGTGCGCTTTTCCTGGCTGCTGCCACCCCGCGAGACCTGTGTACGCGCCGGGCGGGAGGCGGACCCGGTCGCCTTCGCCGAGCGGGTGGCCCTGCTGTCCCTGGCGCACTGGGCCCGCACCCGGCCGCCGGACGGGGAGCCGGGCCCGCCGGGCGCCGCACCGCACCACCCCGATCCCCGCCTGCTGCCGACCGAGTCGTGAGGACCGCGATGCTCACCCACCTGCCACCGGGGCACCGCCCCACCCACCGCCGCGCCGCATGCCTGATCCTCGACGGCCGGGACCGGGTCCTGCTCACCGGCCCGCCCACGGCTGCCGAACGCGCCCGCCTCCCCTGGGCCGTGGTCGCTCCCGGCAGCACCGCACGGCAGGCCGCCGCGGCGGCAGCGGGCCGCGCCTGCCGGCACCACGTGCCCGCCGCCCGCCTCGACTACCTCACCGAGCTGTACCTCCCGGCAGGACCCCGCGGCGACGGCCCCTACGACCTCCGGGTCTTCACGTGGCGGCGCGGCGCGGGCACCTACCGGGAACCCGGCCCGCACATGCGGTGGCGGGCGCCGGCGAGCCTCACGGACGACGAGCTGGAGGCGGCCACCGCCCACTGCCTCAGAAAGGAGCTGCCCCGGCTCACCGGTCTGGCGGCCGAAGAGGCCATGCCCGTCGCCGAGGCCGAGCGCGCGGCACGGCGCCTGATCGATCCGGTCCCCGCCCTGTGGCGGGAGAGCCCGCCGGCCTCGATCGTGGTCCTGGGCCCGCCGGCCGTGGGCAAGAGCACGCTGCTCAAGCGGCATGCCGCCCGCGCCCCGCAGACCGAACACGTGCGGGACATCGTCCCGGTCAGCCGCGGCAGGGGCCGGGACAACTACCTGACCCGCTATCTGCGCGGCGACAGCGGCTCGGCGCTGCTCTGCCAGATGGAGACCCTGCTGCTGCGGGTGCTCCAGAACCTGCGCACCGGCAGCGGCAGCGTGCTGGACCAGGACGTCCACAGCTCGCTGGCCTACGCCAAGGCGATGCGGCTGAGCGGCGCGCTGAGCGCCCAGCAGTACGAGACCTACTACCGCTACCACCACCTGATCACCTCGGCGCTGCCGCCGCCGGCCGCCGTGGTGCACCTGACGGCCCGCACGGACGTGCTGATGCGCCGGATGCGGCGCCGCAACCGCGTCCTGGAGCGCTCCTTCACCAGTTCCTACGTGTCCCTGGTGTCGCAGTGCTTCGAGGACGTGGCCGCCGAACTGTCGTCGCGCGTACCGGTGCACCACCTCGACGCCTCCGAGATGTCCCCCGACCACGTACTGGAGCGCTTCAGGGAAGTGGTCACGGACGCAGCATCCGCCCCCGCACCGAAAAGGAGCAGCCATGACGTCGCAGAAGCCCGACTGGCGTAACCCGGGCCCCGCCCCCACACAGGGCCCGCTCATCGACACCTTCGGCCGCATCGCAGGCGACCTGCGGATATCGGTCATCGACAAGTGCAACCTGCGCTGCACCTACTGCATGCCGGCCGAGGGGCTGCCCTGGCTGGACAAGGACGAGATCCTCACCGTCGAGGAGATCGACCGCCTGGCCCGCCTCTTCCATTCCCTGGGCGTGCGCGAGTTCAAGATCACCGGCGGGGAGCCGACGGTACGCCGCGAGCTTCCCGAGATCGTGCGGCGGGTGTGCGCGCTGGAGGGGGTGGACGTGTCCATCACCACCAACGGACTGCTGCTGGACAGGCTGGCTGCGCCGCTGCGCGAGGCAGGGCTGCGCCGCATCACCGTCTCCTGCGACTCGCTGCTGAGCCACCGCTACGCCGAGATGACCCGGCGGGACGCCTTCGCCAAGGTGTCGGCGGGCCTGAAGGCAGCCAAGGAAGCAGGACTCGACCCCGTCAAGATCAACTGCGTGGTCATCCGCGGCACCAACGACGACGAAGCGGTCGACTTCGCGCGGCTGGCCCGGGAGGGCGGCTACGACGTGCGCTTCATCGAGTACATGCCGCTCGACGCCGAAAAGACCTGGGAGCGGGACAAGGTGGTGCCGGCGGAGGAGACGCTGGCGGCCGTCTCCGCCGCCTTCGACCTCACCCCCGTCGAGCAGGACTCCCCCCAGCCGGCCACCTCCTTCAGGTTCGCCGACGGCGCCCCCGGAGCCCTGGGCTTCATCCCCTCGGTGACCAGCCCCTTCTGCGGCAGCTGCAACCGCATGCGGACCACCGCTGAAGGCGCCTTCCGCGTCTGCCTGTTCGCCCTGGAGGAGACCGACCTGCGCGCCGCGCTGCGCTCGGGCGCCGACGACGCGGCACTGGAGCGGCTGATCCGCGAAGCTCTCTGGCACAAGTGGCCTGGACACAAGATCAACCACCCCGACTTCGTCCGCCCCGACCGCAGCATGTCCATGATCGGCGGCTGATCCGCATGCACCGGCCATCCCGGCGGCAGCGGGGGAGGAGCACCCCATGACGGCAGGCACCAGAGTCCTGGTGACCAACGACGACGGGGTGACGGGCGAGGGCCTGCGCCGCCTGGCCCGGTACCTCCGCGACCAGCACTTCGACGTGGTCGTGGCGGCCCCGGAAGGGGACGAGAGCGGCTGCGGGACCAGCCGCGCGGTCGCCCCGGACGGGCTGGTGCCCACCCGTACGAGCACCTTGGCAGGACTGGCGGGGGTTCCCGTCCACGCGGTGGCAGCCCCGCCGGGGCTGATCGTGGCCGCCGCCTGCCAAGGTGCCTTCGGTCCCGCACCCGACCTGGTCCTGGCCGGCATCAACCCCGGAGCCAACACCGGACCTGCCGTGGTGCACTCCGGCACGGTGGGCGCCGCGCTCACCGCCGCCTGCCACCGGCGGCCGGCCGTCGCCGTCTCCCTCGGCCACGGCGCGCCCTACCACTGGGACACCGCGCTCCACGCCCTCGCGGTCCTGTTGCCCGCCGTCCTGCCCGGCGCGCGGGACCGGCAGCGGACACCGCTGCTGTGCAACCTCAACGTGCCGAACGTGCCCGCGCACCGGCTGGCCGGAGTGGTACGCGCCGGCCTCGGCGCACACGGGGACACCCGCTTCAGCATCCAGCGCCTCGGCCCGGAACTCCTCCGCGCCACCCACCACCCCGCCGCGTACCACGACGCGGGGGAGGCGCCTCTCCTGGCCGCCGGCTACGCGACCGTGACGCCACTGCGCCCCGTCGGCGAGGACACCGAAGCCCTCCGCCACCTGGCTGCCGCACACCGGGCGCCGGCCACACTCGCAGGGGAGCTGCCGTGACCCGCCGCGTCGTCTCCTTCACCTGGGGCCGGGGCCTCGGCCACGTGTCACGCCTCATCGCCGTCCACACCGAACTCCGCGCCCGGGGCTGGGATTCCCTGCTGCTCACCGAGCGCCACCAGCGGCTCATCGACGATCACGGCTTCCCCCAGACCGTCCTGCCCACCGACGCCGAGAGCCTCGTAGGCGAGCCGCTGCACGGCACCGGCCCCGCCGTCGACCACCGCCTCGCCCAGGCACTGGTGGCGCAGGCGCTGCGGGCGGAGGACGCGGTACTGCACGACGTGACGGTGCAGCGCGAACTGTACGAGCGCGCCGCCCACTTGAGCTGCCCCCAGTTCCTGGTCCACCGCTTCCAGCGCAACCGGCCCGACCCCGCCGCGTGGGTCGCCCGCCACACGCCCGCCATCGGCCGCATCTACCTGCTGGGCGATCCCGGACGGCACGACGTGGCACACGGGGTCCGCCTGGTAGGGGTACCCAACGTGGTGCGCCGCCTGCTCGGCACCCGCTCCCCCTGGCCCACGGACACGTCAGCGATGAAGATCGCCGTGGTGGCCGGCGGCGGCGGGCACGCGGACGCCCCCGGCTTCCTCAACGCCGCGCTGAACGGGGTACGGGAGTTCGCGCGTCGCGGCGTCCCCGAGGGCGTCGACGTCCTGGTGCTCACCGGCCCGCACTTCGACGGACAGGTCCTCGTGCCGCCCGGACTGCCAGGACCCGTACGGGTCGCTCCCTACCTGGGCCCCGGCTTCGACATCTACCGGCACGCCACCGCCGCGATCACCCACGCCGGGTACAACACCGTCCAGGAACTGGTGCGGTCCCGGGTGCCGACCGTGGTCGTGCCCGGCGTCCGCGACTTCGACGATCAACGGGTGCACCTGGAGGCCGCCGCCGCACGGCTGAACGCGGCGGTGGCCGATGCGGACGCGCACTCCGTCGCACAGGGCCTCACAGCCGTGCTGCGTACCGGAACAGGCCCCCGTCCGCCGGCCCCGCCCGACCCCGCGGACGGGGCGTCCCGCATCGCGGGCGACCTCCTGGAAGCGGTCACGGCTCGTGGCGGAACACCAGGACGTGGGTGTGGTGATAGCCGGGAGCCGCATGGTCAGGACCCGTCTGCACAAAGACGATGTCCTCGCTGAAGTGGAACAGCTCGCCCAGGAGCATGCCGAACTCCCACACCAGCGGGCGGGTCCAGCGCCACTCCGGGCGACGCAACTGGGACACCTCGACGGCCACCGTCGCACCCGGGGCGAGGAAGCGCCGCAGCCCCGCGAAGATCCGGCGCGCGTCGCCGAGATGGGTCTCGCGGTCGTCCCGCCCCCGGGACGTGCGGAAGCTGGTGAAGGGCGGGCTGGTCAGCAGCAGCGAGAACGGGGGCCAGGCCCCTGCGGTCGCGTGCTCGGCGTCCGTGACGAGCAGGCGTGACGGGTCGGGCAGGCGCGTCTTGGTGAAGGCGGCGCGCCCGCCGTCGCGTTCAAAGCCGACGGCCTCGCGGCCCAGCCGGTCGGCCACGGTGAGCGTGGTGCCGAAGCCGCAGAACGGATCGAGAACCCAGTCCCCGGGGCGGGAGAAGTTCTCGATCGCGTGCGCGGCCAGGGTTTCCGGAAACCGCATATCCGTCGGACCCGGGTAGTCGAGCGGCTCCAGCGAACCGTCGATGACCTGCCAGGAACGCCGGCCGGCCCGTCCGTCATCGCGCATCGTCGAGGTGTCGGCCATGGTTCGCGTCTCCTCCGGGGAAGGGATTGCGCACGCCACCTGCCCGGTGTCGGACACCTGCCACGCCGGTCGGGACGGCGTTCCGAGCGTCCCCCGCCCCGGCACGCGCCGCCACTCCTGCTCCGCCGCCGGAAGCGGAACGCGACACCACCGGAGTGACCAACTACGGCCCACTCGGTCAAAAAATCCCCTTTTCCGCCGTTATCCCATGTTTTCATCTGGCCATGGAGGAGATCGGATGACGGCTGGAGAACGGCAACAGGGCACGCGCACTCAGGCGGGCACCTCACGGCGGCGGTTGCTGGCCGCAGCGGCGGCGGCGCCGGTGCTGGCCGGGGCGGGACCGGCCGCCGCGCAGGCACGGCCCGCCAGGACGGCAGGTGCGGACCGCTGGGCGGTCGAACCGGTGCACACCAGAGAAACGGACTGGGGCGGCGTGGCGCACGCGCTGGGCCGCGGCGGCAACATGCTGCGGGGGTTGATCTACCACACGGGCTTCCCGCGCCGGGACCTCTACGTGTTCTCCGACGGCGTCCACGTCACACCGGGCCTCGCACTGGGGACGCACGTGGCCTTCGTCCGCTACGCCGACGGCAGCACGATGCTGATGGGCGATGTGGTGGTCACCGAGGACGAAATCCAGCAGGTCAGCGAAGCCTGGCAGGAGCACGGCATCGAGCAGACCGCGCTCCACAAGCATCTGCTCGCCCAGACCCCTGACCTCTGGTGGACCCACGTCCACGCGCACGGCCACGACCCGGTGGCCCTGGCGCGCGGCCTGCGCGCGGGATTCGACCGGACCGGAACGCCGCCCGCGAGGCCGCCCGAGCACGTCCCCGTCGACCTGGACACCGCCGCCATCGAAGCCGTGCTGGGCATCAAGGGGTCCATCGAGGACGGGCTTTTCAAGTGCCTCTTCCTCCGCCGCGAGACCATCGTCGACGGCCATCTGGCCCTGCCCTCCGGCCTCGGGTCGACCAGCGCGTTCAACTTCCAGCCGCTGGGCGGCGGCCGGGCCGCGCTCAGCGGCGACTTCGCCATGGTCGCCGATGAGGTCCAGGACGTACTGAGGACGCTGCTGCGCGGCGGGATCAAGCTCGTCGAGCTGCACAACCACCACCTGTCGGAATACCCCCGGCTGTTCTTCACGCACGTGTGGGCCGTGGGTGACGCTGTCGAACTCGCCCGTGCCCTGCGGCCCGCGGTGGATCTCACCAACGTCGTGCCGGCCGGCTGAACAAGACGAAGGGGAAAAGTGGATTTCCGGTGAACCGCCCCTTTGTGGGGCGGTTCACTTCATATGGGGCAATTGGGTCGATACGGTGCGTGCCCCAAGGGGCGATCGGGTACCTCTGCCCCGTCCGTCCCAGTAGGTGGCGAACCACCCATCAGATCCCATATCTGGAGCCCCGTATGGAACCAGCGTCCACCCCGCGGAACTGTCCGTTCGACTACGCCGAGGCCCTCGAATTCGATCCGCAGCTCAGAGAGCTCCAGAACGAAGCGCCCGTCTCCCGCATCCGGCTGCCGCACGGCGACGGGGAAGCCTGGCTCGTCACCGGCTACGACGACGTGCGCACGGTGACCACCGACCGGCGCTTCAGCCGCAGCGCCGTCATCGGCCGGAACTTCCCGCGCATGACTCCTGAGCCCATCGTTCAGGACGAGGCGATCAACGTGATGGACCCGCCGGCCAGCAGCCGCCTGCGCAGCCTCATCTCCAAGGGCTTCGCACCGCGCCACATGGACCGCATGAAGGTCCGTACCCAGCACGTCGTGGACGAACTGCTGGACCGGATGGAGGAGCACGGTTCCCCCGCCGACCTGTTCGAGCACCTGGCCGCGCCGCTGCCGCTGACCACGATCTGCGAGGTCCTCGACATCCCCGAGGGCGACCGGGCGCAACTGCGCGCACACGCGCGGACCATGATGAACACCAGCGTCGACAACCGGGACAACGCCGTACGGTCCAAGGCCGACATGCGCGCCTACTTCGCGAAGCTGACCGCCGAGCGGCGCGCGAACCCGGGCGACGACCTGATCAGCGCGCTGGCCACGGCCCGCGACGGCGACGAACTGCTCAACGACCGGGAACTGACCGTGATGGCCATGGTGCTGCTCATCACCGGCCAGGACACCACCACGTACCAGATCGGGAACATCGCCTACGCGCTGCTCACCCGGCCCAAGGAACTGGCCATGCTGCGCGCCAGGCCCGAGATGCTCCCGCAGGCCCTTGAGGAGCTGCTGCGCTTCATCCCCTTCCGTAAGGGCGTCGGCATCCCCCGCATCGCCCTGGAGGACGTGGAACTGAGCGGGGTCCAGATCCGGGAGGGGGACGTCGTGCACGTCTCCTACCTGACGGCCAACCGGGACGCCAGGAAGTTCGAGCGGCCCGACGAGCTGGATCTGGAGCGCGTCGGCCCGAACCACATGACCTTCGGGTGGGGCGGCCATCACTGTCTCGGCGCGCCGCTCGCCGCCACCGAACTCCAAGTGGCGCTCGGCACCCTCCTGGAGCGATTCCCCGACCTGGAGCTGGCGAAGCCGGCCGCGGACGTGCAGTGGAACAAGACGTCGATCTGGCGCTACCCGCTCGCCCTGCCCGTCATCTGGTGACCGCGGAATCCCCGGCGACACCGGTGTGCCAGGCCCGCCGGCCGGACGGCGGGTAGCCGCGGCAGGTCATCGGGATCTCCGCAGCCGTGAGCCGGTGGCGGTCGTGCGTATGCCGACCGGCATCCGGCTCCGGGCGGCCCGCTCCCGCGAGCGGCCTCGGGGTGCCCGGGGAAACGGCCGCCACGGATGACGCGTCAGCCCCCGGAAGACGGCAACCGGAACGGGCCGCACCGCCATACGGCGGCTGCATGCCGTCCGACATGCAGCCATCACCTGACTGCCGTAACGTGAGGCGAGGGCCAACCAAAGCCACACCAATTGCCCATACGGCGAGAACTCAGCCTTTCGACGGTCGGCCCGTCCCCGCCCTACAGGGACGTCGAACGCGGCGCGGAAAGCGCCAACGGGCCGTCTCGCGCCATTTCGCGCGTACGCCGCCGAAGCGACCTTCGGCCGGCGCACACCCCGCATGCCACTCCTGGGGCTCAGCCGTGTGGAGCACCGTCCGCTAGGAGGAGTTCCATGGCGGTTCTCTGCAAGCCGGCCATCGCAGTCCCCGAGCACGTCATCACCAACGAGGAAACCCTCGAACTGGCGCGGCGGTTGCACGCCGATCACCCGCAACTCGGCCTGGTACTCCGGCTGATCGAACACACCGGGGTGCAGAAGCGGCACCTGATCCAGCCGATCGAAGAGACGCTGCGGCACCCCGGGTTCGACGCCCGCAGCATCATCTACGAGGAGCACACCAAGGAACGGGTACCGGCGGTGGTACGGCAGGCGCTCGACCAGGCGCAAGTGGAGGCGGATCAGATCGACTTGATCATCTACGTCTCCTGCACCGGCTTCATGATGCCGCCGCCGACCTCGTGGCTCATCAACGCGATGGGGTTCCGGCCGGATACGCGCCAGTTGCCGATCGCCCAACTCGGGTGCGCCGCGGGCGGTGCGGCCGTCAACCGGGCCCACGACTTCTGCCGTGCGTACCCGGACGCCAACGTGCTGATCGTCGCCTGCGAATTCTGTTCGCTGTGCTACCAGCCCACCGACCTGGGAGTGGGATCCCTGCTGTCCAACGGCCTGTTCGGTGACGGGATCGCCGCCGCGGTGCTGCGGGGCAACGGTGGCACCGGAATCCGCCTGGAACGCAGCAGCTCGTACATCATCCCCAACACCGAGGAGTGGATCTCCTACGCGGTCCGTTCCACGGGGTTCCACTTCCAGCTCGACAAGCGGGTGCCAGGGACCATGGAGCCGCTCGCTCCGGCGCTGCAGACCGCGGCGGAAGACCACCAGTGGAACGCCGGGAAGATGGACTTCTACATCATCCACGCAGGCGGTCCGCGCATCCTGGACGACCTCAGCTTCTTCCTCGACGTGCCTCCGGAGGCGTTCCGCTTCAGCCGGGCCACGCTCACCGAGTACGGCAACATAGCCAGCGCGGTGGTGCTCGACGCCATGGGCCGGCTGTTCGACGAGGCATCGTCGTTCGACGGCGACCGCGGGCTGATGGCGGGCTTCGGGCCCGGCATCACGGCCGAGATCACCCTGGGCAGCTGGGCTTCGGAGTCCGCGGAGGAGTGAGCCGCCGTGCTCGACGGCCGGCCGGGCGGTTCCTGGAGTCGTCCGGCCCCGCGGGGATTCCCGGGGCTGCGTACCGGACCCGAGGGCCGGCCAGGGGCGCGGGCGGGCGGTCGGGCGGGTGTTTCAGGACGTGTGTTTTCGCACTCGATCGGGATGTCTAGGACGGCGTTCGGTGGGCAGGGGAGCGGGACGGTTCCGGTGCGCGGAATACGTCACGGGTTGATCCCGTTGCCGCAGCTGGATACCGACTGGACATCCACGACAGACCGGAAGCAGGGAAGCACGTATGAGCACGGTTGAGCTCACCAAGGAAAACTTCGACGACATCGTCTCCGGCAACGATTTCGTCCTGATCGATTTCTGGGCCGAGTGGTGCGGCCCGTGCAAGCAGTTCGGGCCGGTCTTCGAGCGGTCGTCCGACAAGCACGACGACCTGGTCTTCGCCAAGGTCGACACCGAGGCGCAGCCCGAGCTGGCCTCCGCGTTCCAGATCCAGTCGATCCCGACGCTGATGATCGTCCGCGACAACATCGCCGTGTTCGCCCAGCCGGGTGCCCTGCCGGAGGCCGCCCTGGAGGACGTCATCGGCCAGGCCCGCGGCCTGGACATGGACGAGGTCCGCGCATCGGTCGCCGAGGCCCAGAAGGACGAGCAGGGGCAGCAGGCGCAGGGCGAGTGAGTGAGCTGCTGCTGATCCGGCACGGCGAGACCGAGTGGAGCCGGACGGGACGTCACACCAGCTGGACCGACCTGCCGCTCACCGCCGACGGCGAGGAGCAGGCCCGCGCCCTGCGGCCACTCCTCGCCGGCCGGAAGATCGCGCACGTCTACGCCAGCCCGATGGCGCGGGCGCTGCGCACCGCCGAACTGGCCGGCCTCGTCACACCCGAGATCGACGACGGTCTGCGGGAATGGGACTACGGCGGCTACGAAGGCATCTCCACCCCCGACATCCACCGTGAACGGCCCGACTGGTTCCTGTTCACGCACGGCGCCGTCCCCGGACCCGCCGGCCACCCCGGGGAGTCACCCGATCAGGTCGGCGCCCGCGCCGACGGGGTGCTGGAGCGGATCGCGCCGCAGCTGGCCGCGGAGGAAGGGGACGTGGCGCTGGTGGCGCACGCCCACTTCCTGCGGGTGCTGACCGCCCGCAGGCTGGGACTCCCGGCCTCCGGCGGCGCGCTGTTCACGTTCGGAACCGGGGCGGTCGGCGTCCTGGGGACCGAACACGGCCGCCCCGCCGTGGTGGCCTGGAACGCCCGGACGCTGTAGGGGCCCCGGGCGGGCCGCGCCCGCCCGTGTGGCTACGGAGCCATCGAATCGAGGTGCAGGGGTTCCACCTTGCCCTCGATCATGGCGCCGAGCCCCTGCACGGCACAGGTGTCGGGGCGGTCGGCGATGTGCACAGGCATCGTGGTGGCCTGCTGGATCATCGGCTCCAGACCGGGGATGAGGGCACTGCCGCCGGCGAGCACGATGCCGCGCTCCCCGAGGTCGGCGACCAGATCCGGCGGGCAGCGCCGCAGCACCGCTCCGATGGCGTCGAGAATGGCGGTGAGCGGGGTGGCGATGGCGTGCCGTACCCGCTCCGTGTCCACCTGAACGGACCGCGCCAGGCCGCTCACCACGTCGCGGCCGTGCACCTCCGTCGAGCCCTGGGTGAGCCCGCCGGTACCGGAGAGCATCAGGTGCAGCGGGCGGACGGACTGCCCGGGGAGCGTCAACTCGTGGTGCAGACGCAGATGCTGCAGCACCGCGTGATCGATGGCATTGCCGCCGACCGGGACCGATTCGGCCGCCACGATCGAGCCGAGCGAGAGCACCGCGATCTGTGTGGTGCCCGCGCCGCACACCACCACCATGGTCGCCTCGGGCTGTTCCACCGGCAGACCGCAGCCGACCGCGGCGGCGACCAGCGTGTCCACCAGCTCGACCCGCCGCGCCCCGAGACCGCTCAGCGTCTCCACGGCGGCCCGCTGCGCCAGCGGCTCACTGCCGTACGGCTGGCAGACCGCGGCCCGCATCGTGGGCCGGCGCCGCCAGGTCCTGCGCAGCTTGTCGCCGACCAGTTGCCGCAGCAGCCGCTGGGCCATGTCGATGTCCACCACCGTGCCGTTGGCCACCGGGTGCACCACGCGGATGTAGTCCGGCGTACGCCCGTCCATCACGGCGGCGTCGGCGCCGACGGCCAGCAGCGCGCCGGTACGGATGTTCACGGCGGCGACGGTCGGCTCGTCGACGATCAGCCCCTGGTTCTTGACGTACACCCGCGTCCTGGCCGATCCGAGGTCGACGGCCACCGAGCAACGGCGCAGTTGGGCGAGGCTTATGGTCATGGAAGTTTCCTCCCCTGTGGGCCGGTATGGGTGGAGCGTTCGCAAGGACCACTCATCGCCATCCTGTGGGGGCGCCTGCGCAGGTGCCCGTTGGGGAGGTCCGGTCGGGGGACGGGTGCGGGGTACAACCGGCAGGCGGCTCCGGGGATTCGGGCGTGTCCGGTGGGTCGGCGGGGGCGGGCCGCCGGTCAGTCGATGTGACGCTGGAGCAGTCCCCAGGTGAACTCCAGCACGATGTCGCGGAGTTCGCCCGCCGGGTCGGGGACCGTACAGCCCAGACGCCACCGGGTGGGCGCGCTGCCCTCCATCGGACGGGCCGGGGCGAAGGCGCGGGCCGCCTCGTCGACCGTGCACGACCAGGGCGCGAGGTCGGCGGTGGTGCGCAGGTCGGGGGCCGCGGCGCCGGGGGCCCGCACGAGCCAGGCGTTCCAGACGGTGCCGCCCGGTGCGGTGAGGACCTCGAAGCGCAGGTCGGGCCAGAGCGGCACGGGCCAGAGCAGCGCCTCGCAGGTCAGGTCGCCGATCCGGCGGGCGCCGACGGATTCGGGGGCGCCGAGCAGGGCGCGGTAGGGCTGGACGCCGCCGCGGGCCCGGGGCGCGTGCATCCGGGCCTGCCAGCGGCGGTTGGCCTCGCGCAGATCCGCGCGGGATGCCCCCAGTTCGCGCAGCGCGTCCTCGACGGCGCCGGGCTGGTGGTCGGCCATCCGGCGCAGCAGAACGAGCTGGAAGGCGAGAGGTCCTGGCAGGTCGGCGGGGGTGCCGGGGTCGTGCGGAGGGTCGTTGTCAGTGGTGGGGTTCATGATGGACATGGTCGTGGACGGTGGGGGCGCCGGGAGGTCCGGGGCGGTCGCCGTCGGGGAGGAACAGCACGGAGTTGACGTAGCGGCGGTGCGGGGCGAGGGAGCGGCGCAGCAGGCCGTGTTCGGCGAGGTGGGAGGTGCGGGACTGATGAGCGGGCAGATCGAAGTCGGCCAGTGGGGTCCAGTGGTCGTGCGGCAGGACCCAGCCGCGATAGCCGCGGGCCGCCGTCCAGTCCAGGACCGGCGTCAGCGGCTGGATGCGGGACTCCAACTCGACGAACAGCGCCGGGTGTTCCCGCGCGATGGTCTCCTCGGCCCCGCGCAGCACCGCGAGTTCCGCGCCGTCCACATCGATCTTGATGACGGTGACCTCGGAGAGTTCCAGCGCGTCGAGGGGGAGGCAGGGCACGTCCAGGGTGGTGCGGTGCAGCTCGCGGCGTACCAGCGAGGAGACCCCGCGGTCGCCGCGCCCGCCGGGCGGCAGCCAGAGCGTGGCGCAGCCCGCGTGGTCGGTGGCGGCAGCGGGCACGACATCGACGTGCGGCGGGGTGACGGAGGCGATCAGCCGGGCGAGGTGGGGGACGGGCTCAAGGGTCACGACCCGCTGCGCGCGCCGTGCCAGCCGCCGTGTCCAGGGGCCGTACCAGCCGCCGACGTCGACGGCGGTGCCGCCGCGGGGGCAGAAGTCGGCCAGCCGCCGCAGCTCGGGTTCGAAACGGGGATAGAGACCGGCGGCCACGGCCGACACGAGTCGGGGCGGCAGCCGCGGGCCCAGCCGGGCGGCGAGCGTCACGACCGCGCCTCCTGGTCGGCGGCGGGGGCCGGTGGCGTGCCTGGTGTGGGCGCCAGGCGCCGGAGGATACCGGTGTGTTCCGCTTCGGTGACCTCCTCACCCGATACGGGGAGGAGCTGGGGGATGCCGTCCAGGATCGGGTAGCGGCGGCGCAGCCGGGGGTTGTAGAGGGCGGCGCCGTCGGAGAGCAGGGACAGCGGGCCCTTGTCGAGCGGGCAGGCGAGGAGGGGTAGCAGCGGGTCATCGGGTGTCATGGGTCAACTCCGGTAATCCGGTGGGGGGTTGGTGTTCGGTCGGTGTGGCCTGGGGGTGCGGGGCGGGGGTGTCGTGACGGGGCAGGGCGAGCAGGACGGACAGGGCGACGGCGGTGCCGCCCAGGCGCAGCGCGAGCCGTACGGGATCGGACGGCAGCGGTTCGCCGAACGCGACGGTTCCGCAGGCCACGGTGAACACGCAGGTGACGGTGGTGCAGACGGGGACGATGAGGGAGGCGCGACAGCGTTGCAACGCGGTCTGGGACAGCACGAGACCGGTGGCTCCGGTGAACAGGAGGAGATACGGATAGGGCGAGCGCAGCAGCCCGGCGGCGGCACCCAGCAGATCGCCGGAGGTCAGCAGGCCGGAGACGCCCTTGATGGCCAGTGAGCTGACGCCGTAGAGGAGGCCGACGGCCACGCCGTAGGGGACACCGGCGGTGGGCAGCCGGTGGCGGCGCCTGGCGCGTCGTTCCGCCGAGCGGTAGAGCAGCAGTCCGGCCGCCAGGGACGGCACGGCGAGGGCCAGCAGGGTGCCGGGCGGCGCGGTGCGGGCGATTGCTTCGGCGTCGCCGCCCCGCAGCGAGGCGACGACCATCACCAGCGCGACGAGGATCGCCACGATGCCCTGCCGCTCGCGCCCGCTGGTCCGTTCGCCCAGCACCACGGACGACAGCAGAAGCAGCAGGACGAGCCCGGAGACGAAGAGGCCCTGGGCCGCGGCAAGGGGGAGGGCGCGGTAGACGGCGAGTTGGGCGGCGAAGCCGGCGGCCAGGGAGAGAGCGCCGCCGATCCACAGGGGACTGCCGATGAGGTGGCGTACGACCCGGGCGGGTTGCCGGGCGCTCAGGGCGGGCAGCGCGGACAGGGCGCGCTTCTCCAGCACGAAGCCGGTGCTGTACAGGACGTTGGCGAGCAGCGCGGACGCCACGCCCCACCACGGCACCGCGCTACTCCCTTCTCCGCCGGGCATGGGCGAGCAGGATCGACGACAGGGACGGGAGGTGACAGGCGGCGCGGTCGAGGGGGCGCAGCGGGCGCGGCACGTCGTGGTACGGCGCCCCGGCGATCCGTACGACGTCGAAACCGGATGAGGTGAGGAAGCCGCGGAGCGCGCGGGCGGTGTAGAGACGCAGATGGCCGACCACCTGGCTGCCCGGCCTGCCGTGGATGCCGCGCAGGCTCACCTCGGAGAAGACGGGCTGGACTCCGGCGAGCAGCAGTCCGCGGTTGTACCAGGCGGCGAGGTTGGGGGTGGAGAGCATCAGGTGGCCGCCGGGGCGCAGTACCCGGTGCAGTTCGTCCAGGGCCGCGTCGGGGTCGACGAGGTGTTCCACGACTTCACTGAAGAGCACCGCGTCGGCGGAGCCGGTCGCGAACGGCAGGCCGCCGTCGGTCAGTTCGCCGCGTACGGCATGGGGGATGCGGGGCGCGGCGCGGCGCAGCGCGTCCTGCGACCAGTCGACGCCGATGAGGCGGTGGCCGGCCAGCACCTTTGTGGCGGCGGCTGCCGCGGTGCCGTCGCCGCAGCCGACGTCCAGGACGGTGGCCGCCGCGGTCCCGCGCGCCGGCCCCAGCGCGCGGGCCAGCAGTCGTGCCTGCCGCAGGCTGCGGGCCTCACCGGAGGCGATGGGCACGTCCGGGTTCTCGTAGAAGTCCCGTAGGGAGGGCGGGCGTTGGCGGGGCAGATGGGGAGGTGGGGGCGAGGGGGAGAGGGAGGGGGAGGGGGAGGGGGATGACGGTGACGGTGACGGGGGTGTGGCCGGGGGGCGGGGAGGGGTCCGGGGGCGGGTCATCGGGCGTCTCCTTCCTGGGCCTGCGGTGCGGGCGGCGGGCCGGGAGGGGGGTGGGGCCAGGACGTGGCGGCCAGGCAGCGCGCGAACAGGGCGCCGAGCCGGGCGCCGGCGGCGGCGTCGAGGAGGGTGTGTGACCAGCGCAGGGTCAGCTGGATGCGGTCGCCGACCGAGACCGTGGTGACGGTCAGCCCGCGCGGCATCCGGGCCGGTGCCGAGAACCACACCGCGGTCGGACGGCCGCCCGCACCGAAGTCCAGCGGGTAGGGCACCCGGCCGATGTTGGAGAGCAGGGTGGTGGACGTCCAGGGCACGGCGGCGGTGCGCAGCGCCCGGGTCAGGGCGCGGCGTACCCCTACGGGGAGTGCCGGAGTGGTCAGCACGGTGCCGACCGGGCCGAGCGGGGCGCCGGGGGCGGACTTCAGCGCACGGGTGCGGGCCGCGGTGCCGCGCAGCAGCCGGGCCATGGCCTCGGGGGCGGGCGGGTCGGTGGCGAGAGTGTCGGCGTCCCGCCGCTCCTGTGGGCCGAAGCCGACCGGGACCAGCCGGGTGCCGTTGCCGATGGGCATCTCGTCGCCGCGCGGGCGGTCGTCGACGGGCATGGTGATGACGACGGGGGAGCCGGGGCGGCCGTGGAGACGGTTCCAGCGGGTGGCCATCAGCCAGGTGGCGACGAGGAGTTGGTCGTTGACGGTCCAGGGCGGCCGGCCGTCGATGCGTGGCGGGCGGGCCGGTACCGGCAGGTCGGCGAGCAGCATGCCGTTGGCGGTGCCGGGGTCGCTGATGAGGTCGGTGTGGTGGTGGGGGGCGTGGGGGGCGGTGGTGCTGGAGTCGTCGGCGACGTTGCCGCTGCCGCTGCGGTTGTTGTGGCCGGGGCCGTGGCTGGGGGCGATGTGGGTGGGGCGGGAGAGTGCGGGGGTTCCGGTGAGGGTGCGGAGGGGGCGGGAATCCATGGGGGCGGAGGGTCGGGCGGGCGGCGGGGCGGGGGAGTTGTCCGCGCCGTCGTACAGCGCGGCGGTCGTCGCCAGGATGCGGAGGCCGGCCGGGGCGTCCAGGGCCGTGTGGTTGAGGGTGGCCAGCAGGACGGTGCCGTCCGACGGGTCAGGGGATTCGAGCACCTCCAGACGCACGGGCGGGGAGGCGTGCAGGGGCGGGCAGTCGGCGAGGGCGCGTTGCCTGGCGCGGGCGAGGGTGTCGTGTGCGGGTGGGGGGAAGGCGACCGGGTCCACATCGGGGGCGTCGGTGAGCTGCCAGGTGTAGTGGCGGTGCCACCAGCGGGCGGTGGCCTGGCGCACCAGGGCGCGGGGGTGCCGGGTGAGTGCCTGGTGGAAGGCGGCGCGCAGCCGGGTGTGATCCAGGCGTCTCGGCAGATGCACCTCGATGTGGACGGTCTCCGGTTCGTCGTCCCGCAGGCAGTGCCGGGCGATCTCGTCGACGACGGGGAAGGGGAGACGGGGGAGAGGGAGGGGGAGTGAGGGGGAGAGGGAGGCGGGAGGGGTTTCGCCGGTGGGCGTGCCCGTTGCGGGCGATTCGTTACCCATGGCGTCCACCGCCACCGCCATCAGGAGCGCTGTCGTCAGGTGCGCTGTCGTCAGATGCGCTCTCGTCGGGCGTGCTGTCGTCAGGCGCGGTGTCGCCAGGGGCGCTCTCAGCATGCGTGCCGACGTCAGCCGTTCCGTCGCTTGTCGTCGCGCCCTCTCCTGCCTCATCCGTTTCGCCCAACTGGTCATCTCCAGCAGCCGAGTTGCGTCGTCCCGGCCGTACGCTGACCACCGCTGCCGACAGGGACAGCAGGGCCAGGGCCTGGGCGGTGCCGCTGAAGGCGCCCTGGTCGGCGGCGATCGGTTCGCCCGCGCCGAATGCGGCGATCACGCCGGCGGCCAGCATGGTCACGAAGGCCAGAGGCGCGAGCAGTTGGCCGCGGTAGTGGGCCAGGAGTGCGAGCAGCGGCACGATCAGCGCGTACGGGCCGGCCGCCATGGCCACCACCACGGTGGCGGCCACGCAGCCCAGAAGCCAGGACGGCGCGGGCGGGCCGGGCGCCACAGACGGCTCGGACGACTCAGGCGTCAGCGAGGTCACCGAGGTCACCGAGGTCACCGAGGTCGGCGACGCCGAGGCCGCAGGCGCTCCCCGGCGCCCCCGTCCGGCAACGACCAGCGCCGATACCAACAGCAGCAGCACGCCCAACACCCCGCCCAGCAGGCCGAGATCGTAGGTGGTGGCCGGCTCGTAGGTCAGGTGGACGGTGCCGCCCGCTCCGGCGGGGACGAGGAAGCCCTGTTGCCAGCCGTCGAGGCGGAGCGGGGACAGCGGGCGGCCGTTGAGGGTGGCATGCCAGCCGTCGTTGGCGTTCTCGTACATCTGGAGGTAGGCGGCCTTGCCGGGGCCGACGGCGACGGTGCGGCGGTCCCCCGACCAGTCGTTCGCCGCGACCTTGCGGGAGGGGGTGGCGGAGTGGTCGGCGGCGGGGGCCGCGGTACCCGGGCCGGCCGCCGGGTCGTCCCCCTTGTGGAGGGTGACGTCCGTCAGGGCCAGCGGGCCCTGGTCGCCGGCCTCCACGCGGTGGCGCCCTGCGGGCAGGTCGAGGTGTCCGTCGCGGGCCGGGCCCGCGCACAACTGCACGGTGACCGGGCGGCGTTCGGTCAGGTCGCGGACGGATCCTGACGCCTTGGTGGCGTGCAAGGTGCCGTCGACGGCCAGCATCGGGCCCTTGCCGCAGGGGAGCGTGAAG
This sequence comes from Streptomyces sp. NPDC048644, assembly GCF_043199105.1. Taxonomy (NCBI): domain Bacteria; kingdom Bacillati; phylum Actinomycetota; class Actinomycetes; order Kitasatosporales; family Streptomycetaceae; genus Streptomyces; species Streptomyces sp. NPDC048644. Next base: position 695,944 of record NZ_JBICVO010000001.1, on the reverse strand, counting down.
CGCTTGCCTGCGTCCGGGCGCGGGGTGCGGTACGCGTCCAGCGCCGGAAGATAGACCTCGCTAAGGCCGACCGGCAGTTGCAGGGCCTGTCCGGCGACCGGGTTGTGCAGGGTCAGCGGTTTGACCTTGCTGATGGTGATGTCGAGCCGGTCGGTGGTGATCGGGTCGAAGCGGGCCTGGCCGTTCTCGTCGACACCGGCGGTGGCCGCGCCGTCGGGTGAGTTGATGAGGATCTGCTCGGGGCGGGTGGAGATGCCGCCCGCCGCGGCCAGCACGATCTGGTCGACCTTCTTCTTGCCCGGCCAGCGCAGGTGCAGGGTGGGCCGGTCGCCGGCGATCCAGGCGGTGGTCAGGTCGCCGTCGACGAGGTTGCGGGGGCTGAGCGACTGGCCGAAGCCGAAGCTGGTGGAGTCGGCGGTGGCGGTGATGCGGTCCTTCTGTTCGGGGGCGACCCGGTCCAGCAGCTGGTCGAGTTCCGTGCCGGGGACGGCCAGCGCGGTGCCGGACACGGCGTAGCGGGCGCCCGTGCCGGTGTGGAACTGGCGGTGCAGACCGACCTCGGCGGAGACCGGCGACAGGCCGCCGGGGTCGCTGCCACGGTGCAGCGAGACGGTCTCGTCGGGTGCCTTCGACTTCTCGGCGTCGGTGGGCAGTTGCAGCAGCCGGGTCACCTGGACGTGCGGGATGCCGATCTCGGTGAAGCCCGCGCCGGAGAGGCCGGCGCGCGGGGTCTGCGAGCCGAGGATGGTGACCTTCAGCCACCTCGCCCTGCCGGGCGGCGCCTTGACCTGCTGCCGCGTGCCGTCGGGGCGCAACTGGCTGTCGGCGCTGCCGCGGTCGGTCCGGATCCGTACGGAGGTGGGGGCGGCGCGCATGCCGTCGCCGGGGAGCGGGGTGAGGGAGAGGGTGGCGGGGATGGCGGTGGGCTCGGTGAAGGCGATGCGGATCCACTGGCCCACGGGGGCGGCGGCGCTGCCCTCGGCCCACGCGGTGTCCGGGTTGCCGTCGAAGGCGTTCGCCGGGTCGTACTGCGGCAGTTGGAAGAGCCAGTTGCCGCTGCTGGACGCGGTGACCGAGGACGCGCCGCGGAGCACGGCGGTGGTCTGGTGGCCGATGCCGGGGGTGGGCAGGATCTGCCGGGGTGGCCGCCCGGGGTCCTGGACGCTGTCGGGGTGGTTTCTCTCGTCGGCGGTGTACGTGTAGGACGTGTTGCTGTTGACCAGGCCGAAGCGGGTGTCGGCGCGGCGCAGTCCGTCGGCGGTCAGTTGGCGGGGCGGGGTGCCGGTGCCCGGGTGCCGGTCACCGGTGAGGACGGTGGGGCGGTTGCGGAGCGCCGGGTCGGCGGAGAGCTGGAGCAGCGCCTCGGGGCCGCCGCTGAGCTGCGCGGTGTCCGCGACGGCCCGGGTGGTGACGGGTCCTGGCGGCGCCGTGTCGCGGGGCCGGTAGATCTCGACGGAGTGCAGCCGCGGGTAGAGGCCCTGGATCTGTACGGGGGTGTCGGAGTGGATCCGGCCGCCGGTGATCAGCGGACCGAAGGACGCCGTCCTGCGGTAGCCGGACGCCTCCAGGGTGCGGGTGACGGTCTGCGGCGGCACGTAGCCCATCTGGTCCGGGTCGAGGTCGTTGCGCACGACCACGTCGTGGATGCCGGCCCGCCCCAAGTAGTCCCGCAGACCCGGCACTTCGGAGCCGGTCATCAGGGCCTGCTCCACGGCGTCCATGGCGCGCCGGACGCCGGCCGTGCCGAACGGGACGAAGTCGCGCTGGGCCCAGGGGGACGCGGCCAGGATGTCGAGCGGCTGGTCGATGGGCGAGCCCCAGGTGTAGATGCCGTGCGCGGTCGCGGGCACGACGAGCGCGCGGCTTTCGGGGCTGTGGGTCTTGAGCCAGTCGGCGGTCTGCTGCCAGTACGCCGGGAGCTTGGTGAAGGCGCCGGGCTGGAGGATGTTGCCGCTGAGGAAGGGGAGGGCGAGGGCCGGCAGGGTGAGGACGGCGACGAGGAGGGTGAGGAGGCGGGGCATCCGGGGGCGGCGCGGGGTGGCCCGCGTGTCGCCGCGGGCGTGCCCGATTCCCGTCCCCTTGGCGACGAACGGCCGTGCCGTGCCCAGGAGATGGGCAAGTCCCAGAACGATCGCCAGGGCGAGGCCGGGCGTGAACTTGTAGATGTTGCGGAACGGGCGCAGCCATCCGTTCAGCCACTCCTGCCACACACCGTGCAGCGGGCCGCCCAGCTCGCCGCCGTACCCGGCCAGCGCGATCAGCGCGACGGTCAGGGCGCACAGCAGCAGCCAGCGCCGCTCGGGCAGATCGCGGCGGGCGAGCCCCGCGAGGCCGAGGGCGGCGGCGAGCGCGGAGCCCAGGACCGCGAAGGCGTTGGCGGTCATCGTCCAGCCGGCCGGCAGCCAGGGCTTCCCGAAGTCGAGGTAGCCCACCCAGTTGCCGGCGCCGCGCAGCAGTTCGGTGGCGGACATCGGTCCTGTGGTGGTGTCCGCCTGCTCGATGAACGGCATGAAGTTCTCGCCGTGGATGCCCAGGAGGAGCAGCGGTACCACCCACCAGGCGGTGGCGAGGACGACGCCGGGCAGCCACCACGCGAGCAGCTTCGGGCGGCGCGGCCCCGTACGCGAGAGGAGATACAGGCCGACGGGCAGCAGCGAGGCCAGTGTGGACGCCGCGTTGACGCCGCCCATGAAGGGGATCAGCAGCGCGGAGCGGCACGCGGCGACGCGGGCGGTCAGCCGGGGGTCGGTCAGCGGCAGCAGCACCCAGGGCAGCAGCGCGCCGGGCAGCGCCGCGGCCGACGTGGAGCCGATGACGATGGTGAACGTCGGCCACAGGGCGTAGCAGGCCGCGGCGAGCAGCCGGGTGGGCGCGGTGCCGCAGCGCAGCCGCTCGGCCAGGCGCAGCGCACCCCAGAAAGCGACGGTGACGATCACCGACATCCACAGCCGCTCGGCCAGCCACACCGGGAGGTGCGCCAGATCGGCCAGGCCGTAATAGGGGAGGGTCGGGAAGGCGTAGCCGATGTACTGGTCGGCGATGCCGCCGAAACCGGCCCGGTCGTGCCACAGCCCGCCGAGGTCCCCGAGGAATTTCCAGGGGTCGACGGTCACCCCCAGCTTGGTCTCGAACGTCATCTTGCCCGGTGCGGGGGCGAGGAAGCAGGCCAGCGCGAGGGCCCAGAAGCCGAGGAGCAGGCGCCGGCGGCAGGGCGGGTGCGGGGCGGGTGCGGCGGGTGCGGGCGCCGCGGGGTCTCCGGGCCCTGGTGACCCCGGTGACGTGGACGGTTCGAGCGTCTGGGTCATGGCAACCGCCGGAGGATGAGGAGGAGGTTCCAGGTGGCGACTTCGCGGAGCACGGGGATCCGGGGGATGGTCTCCGCGAGGAACGGCGCGTAGCGGGAGCGGGCGGAGACGACGGAGATGTCGTCGCGGGCCCGCACCTGCCGCAGGGTGCGGCCGATGTGCACGGCGAACAGGTTCTCGCCCAGGGTGTGTTTGGCAGGACGTCCGGTGCGCCGCAGGTAGCGGGCGCGGGCCCGTTCGGCGCCCAGGTAGTGCCAGGGCGCGGTCTCGTGGCCGCCCCAGGGGGAGAGCCAGTTGGTGAAGGACACGTAGACGAGGCCGCCCGGCCTGGTCACCCGGATCAGTTCGCTGAGGAAGGTCTGCGGGTCGGCGACGTGTTCCAGGACGTTCGACGAGAAGCAGATGTCGGCCGCGCCGTCGGCCAGCGGCAGCAGGTAGCCGTCGGCGAGCACCGCGGCCTGGGGGCGCCGGCCGCCGGCGGACAGTTCCTGCGGGTCGGGTTCGAAGAGCGCGCCGCGTGCGCCGCGGCGCCGGAACTCCTCGGTGAAGTGGCCGCTGCCGCCGCCGACATCGGCGACCACCGCGCCCTTCAGCGGCAGATGGCGTTCGAGCTGGTCGGCGGCGTCACGGGCGAGCAGTCCGTAACAGTGTTCCGGGTCGGACTGCTCGTTCATGAAGGCGCGGAAGAGCGTGTAGGACCGGCGCAGGGAGGGGTCGCGCACCCCGCATCACCGCCCGGGTGAGGCGGCGGCGAACGCTTCCGTGGCGACCGCCCGGAAACTGCCGACCGTGTGACTCCATCTGAAGCGGGCGGCGCGCTGCCCGGCGGCGGCGCCCAGGGCCTCGCGGCGGCGGGCGCTGAGCGCGAGGGTGCACCAGTGGGCGGCGAACGCGCTCTCGCCGCGGGCCAGCAGGCCGGTGACGCCGTCGTCGACGGAGTCGCGCAGGCCCGGGATGTCGAACCCGACCGCGGGTGTCCCGCGGGCGGCGGCTTCCATCACGACCAGGCCCCAGCCCTCGACGAGCGAGGGGTGCAGCAACAGCCAGGCGGAGCAGAGCAGTTCGTGTTTGCGCTGTTCGGAGATGCGGCCGGTGAAGGTGACTCCGGGGCCGGCCAGCGCTTCCAGCCGCTCGCGTTCGGGACCGTCGCCGACGATGACGAGACGGCCGCCGGTCACCGGCCGTACCCGCTCCCACAGGCGCAGCAGCAGATCGATGCGCTTGTACTCGACGAGGCGGCCCATGGCGAGGAAGAGCGGTTCGGGCGCCTTGGGGAGCAGCGGTCCTGGTTCCTCGACGCCGTTGTGCACCAGGCGGATGCGGTCGCCGGGGACGCCGAGACCGCGCAGCGCGTCGGCGGTCGAGCCGGAGACCGCGACCATCAGGTTCCGCCGGTGGGTGCCGGCCAGCGCCCAGTGTTCGAGGCGGCGGCCGAGCCGGGCCGCCGGGGCCGGGTAGCGCATCCCCCACAGGTCCGTGTGGACGTGGTTGACCAGGCACAACGTCGGTCCGCTGTGCCAGAGGGGTGCGAGGTACGGCATGCCGTTGCAGACCTCGACGAGCAGGTCGCAGGGGCCCACCCGGCGCGGGGCGCGCAGGAAGTGCCCCGCGTCGCCGCCCGCCGAGATCACGCGGTAGGCGCGGTCGGCGGCGGGTCCGCCGCACAGCAGGGTGACGTCGTGGCCGTGGGCGGTCAGCCCTTCGGCGATCCGGTCCACGAGGAGTTCGGAGCCGCCGGCCGCGGGATTGCCCAGGTCACGGCGGGCCAGGAAGACGATCCTGCGGGGGGACGCCGCGGCGGGCGGCGGCGGGGTGGTGCGTGTGGGAGGGGAGGGGGGTGCGGGTAAGCCGGCGGCCCGTGTGGGGGGTGCGAAGGGCGCGACGGGCAGGGACGGTTGCACGTGCTGGGGCATCTGCGATCCAACTCGTCTCAGGGTGCGGTACCAGCGGTGGGGGACGTACTGCGTGCTGAGTCGTGCTGAGTGGTGCCGGTGGTGCGGAGTGGTGCGGGGTGTCCGGCGCGCTCCGTGGGGGCGGGGCGTGCCGGGCCGGGCCGTGCCGGACGGTCTGCGGGACGGCTGTACGGGCCCGTCGTGCGCGCGGGTCGGGCCGGTCGTGGGGGGCCGGCGGGCGGGGCGGCGGCCGGACGGTGACGTCGGTCGTCGCGGGTGGGGTGGATAGTTTTCGCCGCCGTGTTCGATGCGGCTACTCACCGGAGTGACAAAATCCGCTGCTCCCGGTGGGGCCGCTTCATCACCTTCGCTCATGCCGCGGCCCGCGCGGCGCGCTCAGACCCCGCGGCCCGGACGTCCGGCGCGGACCAGCGGCACCAGTCCTGACAGCGTGAGCAGCCCGCCGGCCGCCCCGGCGCTCAGCGGCAACACCTCGCCGACCAGGGCCAGTTTGCGGTTGTCAGCGGCGGCGAGCCGCTCGGCTGCCCGCCGGGTCGCCGGGGTGAACCGCAGGCCGTCGACGTGCAGCAGGGTGACGGCGGTGTGCGGGGAACCGGGGGCGCGCAGCGTCTTGTGGGGTGACAGGGACACATCGAGGATCCGGCCGGTGCGCCGGTCGGCGACCACCGACATCCGCGCGTCGGCGTACCACTCCTCGGCCTGGACCTGGCCCTGCCCCGGCAGGCCCACCAGCCTCCCAGGGACCTGGCGGCTGCCGGTCCTGGTGGGCGGCACGCTCCCGGTGAAGCGGTAGCCCTGGTGGTCGCCGACCTGCCGGGTACCGGCGAAGCGGAGCGGGACGGCGGCTCCCAGGGTGTCGTCCCACCAGCGGTAGGTCCTGCGCTGGAGGTCGAAGGGGAACTTGAGGTAGGCGTCGCCGTCGTGCCCGGTGGGCGCCTCGTCGCAGCAGTGCACCGGGTCGTTGGTGCGCCGGTCGACGACCCAGCGCCCGGTCGTCCACTGGAACGCCTTGCGCACGTCCTTGCCCAGCGTCCCCGGGGTGTCGACGGCCGTCGAGACGTCCCACACCGCGTGCCCGCTCCGCCCGCTCGCCGCGACGTTGCCCAGCACATGCTGCGTGAGGGTGATTTTCTGCCGTTCTCGGGTCGCCAGCCGCCCGACGTCGAAGTAGCTGCCGGTCCCGGTGAACACGCTCGTCTCGTCGACATCGACCGGCGCGACCTTGGCCCGTGGGGTGACGTACCAGGTCAGCAGGGGTGCGAGGACGAGAAGGAAGACGCCGATGCCGATCAGCACGAGCGAACGCGGCGCGGCAGGTTTACCGGAATCACGCATACGAGCACTCCTGGAAGCGGTGGGGGTGGATCACGCTCTGGTGCACGTGCGGCGGCGCGATGCGCCATGGGCCGGGAACGTAGGCCAACTCTTGACAGGCAGTCAATGCCCTTCCACACTCGGCAGGCACCGCGGCCACCCGTGGTGCCGCGCTGTGGGAACGCGGTGTCGTTGCGGCCCTCCGGGCGTCTCCTGGCAGCCCCGGCCGCCGACGGATCCGGCATCGACGAAGGGGCTCACGCGCCATGCACAGAATGCTTGCCGCCGCACTGTCCGCCCTGGCGGGCGCCGCGCTGGCCGTCGGCGCCGCACTCGGTGTCGTCGCGGCCCTGGACACCGCACCCGCGCAGCCGAACGTCCCGCTGGTCACCTTCGACCGGACCGGTGGATAGGAGGGCACGCGTGGTGAGTGCCGTCCGTTCGGCGTGGCGTGAGGTGCCATCCGTCCAGATACGGCGGTTCGCCGCGCTGGCGCTGGCGGAAGTGCCGCTGCTCGCCCAGGACATCCTGGCCGAGATCCGCCGGGAGTTCCCCCAACTGCCGGTGGTGCTGGACGAATTCGGCGAACCGACCGCGCTGGTCGGCATCCGCCAGTCCCTTGAGCACTTCGTCGCGCACATGACGGTCGGCCTGGACCGGCCGCACATCCACCCGCGCGTCTTCCAGGAGTTCGGCCGCGGCGAGGGCATGCAGGGCCGCAGCCTGGACGCCCTCCAGGCGATCTACCGGCTGGGCGTCCGGCTCGCCTGGCGGCGGCTGGCCGAGATCGGGCAGCAGGTCGCCATCCCGGCCCCCGCCATGTACGAGCTGGCCGAGTCCGGCTTCGAGTACCTGGACGGCCTGGTCGCCGCCTCCGTACGCGGCTACGCCGAGGCCGCGGCCCGCCAGGCGGGCGAGCGGCTACGGCTGCAACGGCGCCTGATGGAGCGGCTGTTCGCGCCTGCGGCGGCACGGGCGGGCGCCGCCCCGGGCGCGGGAGCGGGCGGCCACGAACCCGATCCGGTGGTCGCCGAACAGGCGGCCCTGCTGGGCTGGCCGCTGCCCGAACGCGTCGCCGTTGCCGTGCTGTTACGGCCGGACCGCGCGGCGGTGGCGCCCGCCGTCGCCCCCGACATCCTGCTGGACATGGAGTGCGAACGGCCCCGGATGGTGGTGCCCGAACCCGACACCCCCGGGCGGGGCGAACTGCTGCGGCGGGCCGCGGCCGGCTGGTCGGGGGCGATCGGGCCCGCCGTGCCCCTGGCGGACGCGGCGAAGTCGCTGCGCTGGGCCGGGGCGGCGGCCGACCTGATGGAGCGCGGCCTGCTGCCCGTGGGTGATCTGCTCCAGTGCACCGAGCACACCGAGGCGCTGGTCCTGCTGCCGCCCGAGGAACTGATCGAGGACCTCGGCCGCCGCCGCCTCGCCCCCCTGGCCGGCTGCGGCCCTGCGCACGGACTGCGGCTCGCCGAGACGCTGCTTGCCTGGCTGGAGACCCGCGGCGGCGCCCCCGAAGTGGCCGCCAGACTCGGCGTGCACCCGCAGACCGTGCGCTACCGGCTGCGCCAGATACGGGAGTTGTGGGGGAGCGAGGTGGACGACCCCGACCGCCGCTTCGAACTGGAGCTGGTGCTGCGGGCCCGGCGGCTGCGCGGGGGGCAGGGCTGAGCGGCGGCCGGGAGTGCGGGGGTCAGCTGAAGTCGAACTCGCCGGTGCGGGTCCGCTTCAGTTCGAAGAACCGGTCGTATCCGGCCAGCAGCCGGGCGCCGTCGAAGACCCGTACCGCGTCATCGCCGCGCGGGATCGACATCAGGACCGGGCCGAAGAAGGCCACCCCGTCGATGTGGATCGTCGGGGTGCCGACGTCCTCGCCGACCGGATCCATGCCTTCGTGGTGGCTGGCGCGCAGCAGCTCGTCGTAACGGTCGGTCTCGGCCGCCCCGGCCAGCGCGGCCGGCAGCCCGGCCTCGGCGAGCGACTCCTGGATCACGGCGGTGAGGTCCTCGCGGCGGTCGTTGTGCAGGCGGGTGCCGAGCGCCGTGTAGAGGTCGCGGAGCACCTCGTCGCCGTGTCCCGCGGCTGCGGCGATGCACACCCGCACCGGGCCCCAGCCCTCGTCGAGCAGCTCGCGGTACTTCTCCGGCAGGTCGTCGCGGCCTTCGTTGAGCACGGACAGGCTCATCACCCGGAACCGCAGATCGAGGTCGCGGTGCCGCTCGACCTCCAGGATCCAGCGGGAGGAGACCCAGGCGAACGGGCAGATGGGGTCGAAGTAGAAGTCGACGGTGTGCCGGGTGCGGCCGGGGTCCTGGGTGTCCTGGCCGCTCGGGGAGTTCTGGGAGGTCATGGGGTCAGGCTAGAGCGGCACACGGACGCACGCGCGGGCCACCCGCCGCCCCGCGCGGCCGGCCACTCCGTCGGACGGCCGCAGGTGGCGGCGCGGCTCCCCGTCCTCCGCCCCGCTCATTCCGGTGCGGTGCCCAGCATCCGCTGGAGCAGTTCCTTGAGCAGCGTGCGTTCCGTGACGGTGAGCTGGCTCAGCGGCTCGCGGGCGAAGTGGAGCGAGCCGCGCAGCCGCTCGGCCGTACGCCTGCCATCGGCGGTCGGGGCGGCCAGCTTCACGCGGCGGTCGGCGGGGTCGGGCCGGCGCTCCACCAGGCCGCGTGACTCCAGCCGGTCGACTATGCCGGTGATGTTCGACGGCTCGCACTTGAGGCGCTGGGCGATGCGGCGCATGGGCAGCGGCTCGACGGCCAGCAGGCCGAGCACCCTGGCCTGGGCGCCGGTCAGGGAGTGCTGGGATGCCGCGTGCTCGTACTCCTCGTGGTAGCGGGCGACGATGGTGCCGATGAGGTCGACGACCTCGACGGTCAGAGGGTCTGCGCGCGGAGTCATGGAAACAGGATAACCGTTTGCTTGACATCATGAAATATCGAGCGCATGGTTGTTTCAGTACCTGAAACATTAGGAGGATCGACCCATGTCCGCACTGCCCGCGACCGGCCGTGAATGGCACCTCGTCGCCCGCCCGCACGGCTGGCCCACCCCGGACGACTTCGCGCTGCGCGAGGTCCCGGTGCCCGAGGTCGGTGAGGGCCAGATCCTCGTCCGCAACCTGCACTTCTCCGTCGACCCGTACATGCGCGGCCGGATGAACGACGTGAAGTCCTACGTCCCGCCGTTCCAGCTGGACCAGCCCATGGACGGCGGCGCGGTCGGCGAGGTCATCGCCTCGCGCGCGGAATCCGTCGCCGTCGGCGACCACGTCCTGCACGGCCTCGGCTGGCGCGAGTACGCCGTGCTCGACGCGGGCAGCGCCGCCAAGATCGACGCCTCGCTCGCCCCGCTGACCGCCTACCTCGGCGTCCTGGGCATGCCGGGCCTGACCGCCTACGCGGGCCTTCTGGAGGTGGCGTCCTTCAAGGAGGGCGACGCCGTCTTCGTGTCCGGTGCGGCCGGCGCGGTGGGCAGTGAGGTCGGCCAGATCGCCAAGCTCAAGGGCGCGTCCCGGGTCATCGGCTCGGCCGGCTCGGACGAGAAGGTCAAGCTCCTCGTCGAGGAGTACGGCTTCGACGCCGCGTTCAACTACAAGAACGGCGACGTCACCAAGCAGCTCAAGGCAGCCGCACGCGACGGCATCGACGTCTACTTCGACAACGTCGGCGGCGACCATCTCGAAGCGGCCATCAGCGCGTTCAACGTCCACGGCCGCGCCGCCATCTGCGGCATGATCTCGATGTACAACGCCACCGAGCCGACCCCGGCGCCGCGCAACCTCGCGCTGGTGATCGGCAAGCGGCTGCGCCTCCAGGGCCTGCTGGTCGCCGACCACCGCGCGCTGCAGCAGCAGTTCGTCCAGGAGGTCTCCGGCTGGATCCGTTCCGGCGAGCTGAAGTACGGCGAGACCAAGGTCGCCGGCATCGAGAACGGCGTCGAGGCGTTCCTCGGTCTGCTCCGCGGCGAGAACACCGGCAAGATGATCGTGAGCCTCGCCGACTGACCTGGCGGTGCGGGCAGTTAGGCTCGGCGGCAAGCCGTCGCGATCGTGGGCGCGAGTCGCGGCGAACCACAGGAGGATTCATGTCCATCCAACAGGTTGATGTCGTCTACACCGCCGTGGCCACCGCCGAGAACGGCCGTGACGGCCGCGTCGCCACCGATGACGGCAAGCTCGACGTCGTCGTCAACCCGCCCAAGGAGCAGGGTGGTAGCGGTGCGGGCACCAACCCCGAGCAGCTCTTCGCCGCGGGGTACAGCGCCTGCTTCCAGGGCGCGCTCGGTGTCGTCGCCCGCCAGGAGAAGGCGGACGTCTCGGGTTCCCGGGTGACCGCGCACGTCGGCATCGGCAAGACCCCGGCCGGCGGCTTCGGCCTCACGGTCGAGATCTCCGCCTCGATCCCGAACGTCGACGCGGCCACCGCCAAGGACCTCGTGGAGAAGGCGCACCAGGTGTGCCCGTACTCCCAGGCCACCCGCGGCAACATCGAGGTCACGCTGACCGTCGCCTGACCCGCGACCACGGCAGAGCAGTACGCCGAGGGCCGCATCCCTGCCAGGGGTGCGGCCCTCGGCCGTTGCGCGCGGCGGCCTCTCCGGGGCCCGCGAAGGGCCCGCCCGGCAGCCGCGCCGCGCCCTTCCCCGTTCGGTCGGCGTGACGCAGGCCACAAACTGCACGTCTTGACGGGCACCTCGTGTAATCGATTACGTAGGCCCCACGAAATCGATTACACATCGATCACCCGGATCAGGCATCAGCTTGGATCGGGCATCGGCCTGGATCAGGCATCGGCCTGGATCGGGCACCGGCCTCGATCACACGCAGAGGATGGCAACGGCGCCATGGCGAACATCAAGGACGTGGCAGAGCGGGCGGGAGTCTCGGTCGCCACGGTTTCGCGGGTCCTCAACGGGCACAGTCCGGTCGCCGAGACCCGGGACCGGGTGCTCGCCGCCGTACGGGAGCTGGGCTACCGCCCCAACAACGTCGCCCGCGCGCTGCGCACCGCCCGCACCGGCACGCTCGGACTGATCATCAGCGACCTCACCAACCCGTTCTTCACCGAGCTGGCCGACGCCGTCGAGGACGAGGCCCGCAGCCTCGGTTACAGCCTGATCATCGGCAACGCGGGCGAACGCCCCGAGCAGCAGGACGACTACATCCGCACACTGCTCGACCGGCGGATCGACGGCCTGCTGGTCAGCTCGGCCGGCACCGGTTCCGCGATGCTCGGCGAGGTCGTCGAATCCGGTACCCCGCTGGTCCTGCTGGACCGTGCCGTACCCGGCGTCGACGCCCCGTGTGTACGCGCCGACGGCCGCGCCGCGCTCACCGAGCTGGCCGCCCACCTCGCCGCACTCGGCCGCCGCCGCCCCGCGATCATCGTCGCGCCGGCCGGTACCCCCACCGGCGACGAACGCCTGCACCTGTTCCGCACGGCGCTCGCCGCGCACGGCATCGACCTGCCCGACACCCGCGTCGGCGCCACCCCCGACCTCCAGCACACCGGTGGCCGCAGCGTGATGCGTACCTTCCTCGACCTGCCCCAGCCGCCCGACGCGGTGCTGGCGACCGACAACCTGATGGCACTCGGCGCGCTGGACGAACTGCGGGCCCGCGGGCTGCGGATCCCCGACGACATGGCCCTGGTGGTCTACGACGACGTGCCGTGGTTCGCCCACACCGACCCGCCGTTGACGGTCATCGCCCAGCCCACCCGCGAACTGGGCAGGGCCGCCGTGCACACCCTGCTGGCGCGCATCGAGGGCCGGGCCACCGGCCCGGTGCTGCTGCCGGCCCGGCTGGTGCCCCGCCGCTCCTGCGGCGAGCCGCCGGCCGGCTGACGCGCCACGCACCGGCGCCACACCCGAGCACCACCACCGAGCACCACACCCGAGCACCACATCCGAAGGAGAGAGGGGCAGCGCATGACCGGCGTCAACGACGACGTACCGGCCGGCCGCGAACTGCTGCGCGTGGAGGGGGTGACGAAGTCGTTCCCCGGCGTGCGCGCGCTGGACGGCGTGGACCTGAGCCTGCGCACCGGCGAGGTGCACGTCCTGCTCGGAGAGAACGGCGCGGGCAAGAGCACGCTCATCAAGATGCTGTCCGGCGCCCACCGCCCCGACGAGGGACGCATCCTCGCCGATTGCGGAGCGCACGGCGGACGGGACGGTGCGACGGATGGGGCCCAGGGGCTCCGTGAGGTGCACATCCGCTCCGCGCAGGACGCGGAACGGCTCGGTATCGCCACCATCTACCAGGAGTTCAACCTCGTCCCCGGCCTGACCGTCGCCGAGAACATCTTCCTCGGCCGTCAGCCGCGCACCGCGCTCGGCCTCGTCGACCGGAAGACGATGCGGGCCCGCGCCGCCGAACTGCTGCGCCGGGTGCGCCTGGACGTCCCCCCGAACACCCCGGTCTCCGAACTGGGCATCGCCCGGCTCCAGATGGTGGAGATCGCCAAGGCCCTCAGTCTCGAAGCCCGCGTCCTGATCATGGACGAGCCGACCGCGGTGCTCACAGCCGACGAGGTCGAGACCCTCTTCGGCATCGTCCGTGAACTGCGCGCGGACGGCGTCGGCATCATCTTCATCACCCACCACCTCGACGAGATCGGCGCGCTCGGCGACCGGGTCACCGTGCTGCGCGACGGCCGTTCCGTCGACGAGGTGCCCGCCTCCACCGACGAGGAGGAACTGATCCGGCTGATGGTCGGGCGGGACATCTCCGAGCAGTACCCGCGCAAGCGCCCCGATGCGCCGGGCGCGCCGCTGCTGCGGGTCCGCGGCCTGACCCGGCACGGCGTCCGCAGCAGCAAGGGCTCACCGGCCCGCCCGGCCTTCGATGACATCGACTTCGAGGTGCGGGCGGGCGAGGTCGTCGGCCTCGCGGGACTGGTCGGCGCGGGCCGCACCGAGGTCGCACGCGCGGTGTTCGGGGTGGACCGCTACGACGCCGGGACCGTCGAGGTCGACGGCAAGGAACTGGCGCGCGGCGATGTGCGGGCGGCGATGCGGGCCGGGCTCGGCCTCGTACCGGAGGACCGCAAGGGCCAGGGCCTGGTCCTGGACGCCTCGCTCCAGGACAACCTGACGCTGGCCAGACTGGACCGCGACACCCGGCGCGGCCTGGTCGACCGGGGCGGCCAGCGGCGTGAAGCGGCGGCCGTCGCCGGGCAGTTGAAGGTCCGGATGAGCGGCCTCGGGCAGAGCGCCCGCACCCTCTCGGGCGGCAACCAGCAGAAGATCGTCATCGGCAAGTGGCTGCTGGCCGAGACCCGGCTGCTGATCCTCGACGAGCCGACCCGCGGCATCGACGTCGGCGCCAAGGTCGAGATCTACCAGCTGATCAACGAGCTGACGGCGGCCGGCTGCGCGGTGCTGATGATCTCCAGCGACCTGCCCGAGGTCCTCGGCATGAGCGACCGGGTGCTGGTGATGGCGCAGGGCCGGCTGGCCGGTGAACTCGCCGCCGCCGACGCCACCCAGGACGCGGTGATGGAGCTTGCCGTCCGGTCCCCGAACGGCGCCGCGCAGCCCCAGGCCGGGCACACTCCGCACCCGACACACGAAACACCTGGTCAGAGCGCGATGGAGGGCTCCGATGACTGATCTCCTGAAGACCCCGGGGGAGACGCCCCCGACCACGGCCCCCGGCCCCGCGTTCGGACCGTGGTTCACCAGGGCGGTCCTCAAGAACGGCCCGCTGGGCGGCCTGATCGCCCTGGTCGTGGTGATGGCGGTGCTGTCCCAGGACTTCCTCAACGGACAGAACCTCCTCAACGTCGGCGTCCAGGCGTCCGTCACCGCGATCCTGGCGTTCGGCGTCACCTTCGTGATCGTTTCGGCCGGCATCGACCTGTCCGTCGGCTCGGTCGCCGCGCTCTCCGCCACCGTCGTCGCCTGGGCGGCCACCGGCGAGGGACTTCCGGTCTGGATCGCGGTGCTGCTCGGCCTCGCGGTCGGCGCGGTCGCCGGACTGGTCTCCGGCGCCCTCGTCGCGTACGGCAAACTGCCCGCCTTCATCGCCACGTTGGCGATGCTCTCGATCGGCCGCGGCCTGGCCCTGGTGATCTCCGGCGGCTCGCCGATCCCCTTCCCCGCCTCGGTCAGCTCGCTCGGCGACACCCTCGGCGGCTGGCTGCCGGTGCCCGTCCTGGTCATGATCACCATGGGGCTGATCGCCGCGCTGATCCTGGCCCGTACGTACTCAGGGCGCGCGATGTTCGCGATCGGCGGCAACGAGGAAGCCGCCCGGCTCTCCGGCATCCACGTCAAGCGCCGCAAGCTCGTCATCTACGCGCTGTCCGGCCTGTTCGCCGCGGTGGCCGGCATCGTGCTCGCCGCCCGGCTCACCTCGGCCCAGCCGCAGGCCGCTTCCGGCTACGAACTCGACGCCATCGCCGCCGTCGTCATCGGCGGCGCCAGCCTCTCCGGCGGCTCAGGCAAGGCGTCCGGCACCCTCATCGGCGCGCTGATCCTCGCCGTGCTGCGCAACGGCCTCAACCTGCTGAGCGTCTCGGCGTTCTGGCAGCAGGTCGCCACCGGCCTCGTCATCGCGCTCGCGGTGCTCCTCGACACCCTGCGGCGCCGGAGCGCCCGATGAGGGCCCGGACGGCACGGACCGCCGCGGCAGGACTGGCCGTCGCCCTCACCCTGGGCCTGGCCGGCTGCGACCGCGGCGGCCACACCGACCTGGGCCTGGCGCTGTCCACGATGAACAACCCGTTCTTCGTCGGCATCAAGGAAGGCGCACAGGCCGAGGCGGACGCGCGTGGCCTGCACATCAACATCACCGACGCCCAGAACGACCCCACCCAGCAGATCAACCAGATGGAGACGTTCACCAGCCAGAACGTCAAGGCCGCCATCATCAACCCGGTCGACTCGGACGCCGCGGTGCCGGCCGTCGGTGTCGCCAACCGGGCGAAGGTGCCGGTCATTTCCATCGACCGCGGCGTCAACGGCGGCGACGTCGGCTCGACCATCGCGTCCGACAACGTCGCGGGCGGCCGGCTGGCGGCGAAGACGCTCGCACAGTCGCTCGGCGGCAAGGGCAAGGTGGCCTTCCTGGAGGGCCAGCCCGGCACATCGGCCGCCCGCGAACGCGGCCAGGGGTTCGAGGAAGGGATCAAGAAGTTCCCCGGCATCCAGGTCGTCGTCCGGCAGCCGGCCGACTTCGACCGGACCAAGGGCATGGACGTGATGTCCAATATGCTCCAGGCACACCACGACATCGGCGGAGTGTTCGCGGCCAACGACGAGATGGCGCTCGGCGCGTCCAAGGCGCTGGGCGGGCGCTCCGGCAAGGACGTCAAGGTCGTCGCGTTCGACGGCACACCGGACGGCGTGACGGCGGTCCGCGACGGCACGCTGACCGCCACCGTCGCCCAGCAGCCCAAGCTCCTCGGCAAGAAGGCCGTGGACCGGGCGATCGAGGCGTCGCGCGGGGCGAAGCTGCCGGCGTCGGTCAAGGTGCCCGTGGTGCTGGTGACGGCGGAGAACGCCGCGAAGTTCGACGGCTGAGGACGGCGGCCGGCCCGGCTCGGGCCGGCCGGCACGGCCCCGGCAACGACGTGAGACGAAGGCAAGAGGAGAACGGCGCATGTACGACGTCCTGGTGGTCGGTTCGGCCAACGCGGATCTGACGGTACGGGTGGACCGGAGGCCCGGCGCGGGCGAGACGGTGCTCGGCACCGATCTGGTCGAGTCGGCGGGCGGGAAGGGCGCCAACCAGGCGGCGGCTGCGGCCCGGATCGGCAGCCGGGTCGCGCTGCTGGCCCGGGTCGGCGGCGACGCCTACGGCGCGCTGCTGCTCGCCGCGCAACGGGAGGCCGGCACGGACGTCACGCCGGTCATCGTCGACGACGCGGCCCGCACCGGCACCGCGATGATCGTCGTCGGCCCGGACGGCGACAACAGCATCGTCGTCTCGCCCGGCGCCAACGCCGCCCTCACCCCGCAGGACGTGGCGGCGGCGCGGGAGACCATCGCGGGCTCGGCCGTCCTCTCCCTCCAGTTGGAGACCCCCGTCGAGACGGTGCGGGCAGCCGCGGCGACCGCCGAGGACACCGGCACCCGCGTCGTCCTCAACCCGTCCCCCGCCCCCGCCTGCCTGGCGCCCGAACTCCTCGCCGTCGCCGACCCGCTGGTCGTCAACGAACACGAGGCCAGGCTGCTGTCCCAGGCCGCCGACGGCTCGCCCCGTGACTGGGCGCACGCCCTGCGCGACCTGGGCGCCCGCTCCGTCGTGGTCACCCTCGGCGGCGAGGGCGCGCTGGTCCTGGACGCGTCGGGGACGCACGAGGTGCCCGGCGTGAAGGTCGACGCCGTCGACACCACCGGCGCGGGCGACGCCTTCACCGGCGCCCTCGCCACCCGGCTCGCCCACGGCGACAGCCTCCCCGACGCCGCCCGCTTCGCCGTCCGCGTCGGCGCCGCGGCCGTCACCAAGCCCGGCGCCCAGCCGTCCTACCCGACCCTGGCCGAACTGGAGGAGCTGCCGGGGGAGTGAGCGTCACGGCTCCGGGCGGCGCCGGCCACGCCCGCCGCCGCGTGTCTCTCCCGCGCGCCCGCGTCGCCCGGCAGCGCAGCCGCCCTCACCGTGCCATCTCCTTCGGCCCGTACGCCGCCCGGTCCGCGCCCGTCGTCAGTGCCCAATAGCGGTCGCCGTAGGACCAGTGCCACCACTCGGTCGGGTAGTTCACCAGGCCCGCGGCGGACAGCGCGGCGCTCAGTATCCGGCGGTTGGCGCGGGCGGTGGGGGACAGGCCGGGCGCTGCCGTGTAGCAGGCGCCGGCGCTCTCCTCCGGTGAGGCGTCGATCGGTGTGCCCATGTCGAGTTCGGTGCCGTCGGCGGTCACCAGGGTGAGGTCGACGGCGCCGCCCGCGCTGTGCGGCGCGATCTCGGGCGGTGAGACGAAACGGCTGGCGGCGGCCTGGAGGGACGCCTCGTCCTGGTCGGGCCGCGCCGCCCGCAGCCCCTCGCGGTACCGCTCGAAGTACTTCCGCTGGAGCGACAGCGGGCGGTACCCCTCGACGACGCGCAGCCGCAGCCCGTCCGGCAGGGCTTCCTGCGCCGCGAGCAGCCGTCGCAGCACCCCGGACCGCAGGTGGGCACAGGCGCCGTCGTCCTCCTCCTGGCCGCCGGGCGCCAGCAGTTGGGGCGCATCGGCCCGCAGGTCCACCAGCGGCTCGCCGCACTCCTGGACGGGGACGGCGGCCACGGCCGGGTCGGCCATCAGCGTGATGCGGTCGCGGACATCGGTCAGCACCAGTTCCGCCGCGTCCGCCGCGCCACCGGGGACGGCCCGCCCTTCACCCGCGCCCGCCACCCGCTCGCCGCTCGGCAGCCAGGCGCCGCTCAGCCCCACGGAGCGGCCGGGGGATCCGGTGCCCGCGCCGTTCGCGAGCAGGATGTGCAGGTCGTGCTCGCGCGCCAGCGCCGGGTACCTGTCCAGGCTCGCCGGATCGCTGTGGAAGGCACTGGCGAGATACACCCGGCAGCCGTCCGCCGCGGCCCGCGCGGCCACCTCGGGGAAGGCACTGTCGTAGCAGGTGGCGAGCGCGAACCGGATCCCGCCGAGGGTGAAGCGCCCGTCCGCGCCGCCCGGGGCGAACACCTCGCGTTCCGTGTCGGTCGGGTGCCGCTTGTCGTAGCGGGTGAGCAGCGCGCCGTCAGGACCGTAGACGAACGAGCCGATCGTCGGCGCCTGCGCGGGGCCGTCGGCGCGGGCCGCGGCGTTCACGACCGCCGCGGCACCGGCCGCCCGGCAGGCGTCCCGTACGGGTGCGAGCCGGGGGTCGTCCGGAGTGACGGTCATCCGCCCCGGGGCGGCGGCTATCGCCGTCACGTCGTACTGGGTGAGCGCCAGTTCGGCGAACACCACAAGGCCGGCGCCGCGGCCGGCCGCCTCGGTGACGAGCGCGGCCATCCGCGCCGCGTTGGCCTCGATGTCGCCAGGACGGGGGATGAACTGTGCTGCGGCAAGGATCATGCAGTCATCATGCCCGGCACGCCGCGGCCCCGCTCGGGCCTGTGGATAACTACCGTGGCGGCAGCCGATGATGAGCGGATCCGGCCGCCCGGGGAGTCCGCCGAGCGCCGTACCCGCCTCACGGGACCGCACGGCTACCCCCGGCCGCCCCGCCCACTGTGCCCGCCGTCCGCCACCGCGGACGCCGCCACCGTCACGATCCGCCGCACCTGCGCGGTGATCGCCACCCGGTTGTGCACGAAGACCGGATCGGTGACCCGGCCGCCCGCCGGATCGGTGTTCCCGGGCCCGAACTCCAGCACCGGCGTGTGCAGATGGCCGCCCGCCAGGCCCGGCCGTACCGCATCGCGCAGCAGCGTCGCCCGGTAGCCGATCTCGTTGGACAGGTAGTCGCCGCCGCCACCGGCGCGGGCCGTCGAGCCGGGTGTGGGGCCGTCCGGCCGCTCGACGGGCGCCCCGCCGCCCGCCGGGATCTCGGTGACAGTGGTGTGATCGACGACCGGATAGGGCCCGGTCGTGGCCGCGACGATCCGCCGGTAGGGCAGGCCGGTGGTGGTCCACTGCGGCTGCGGTCGCACGGTCGGCACCCCGGCAGGTACCGGCACCGTCCCGGTCCGTGACACCCGGGCGTTGTCCGGATAGCCGCCACGCCAGGCCCCGTTGGTCCGCTCGACGTCGAACCGCCCCGGCTTGCCCTGGCTGATCGTGGTGAACAGGTCGGCCTGCCGCGGCCCCCTGCGCAGGTGCGGCAGCAGCGTGCGCTCCACGGTGCCCGCCGCGAAGTCGTCCCACCGCACCGGGAAGACGGCCGCCTCGATGCGCGCCGGGCGCCCCGACGCGGTACGCACCGTCGTCCCGTCGAGCGCCAGCGCCGCGGCCCCCGACGGGTTGCTGCGCCGTATGTCGGCGTCCAGTTGGAAGGGGTCGAAGCCGGTCACCACGATCCGCAGCACCTTCCCGCCGGGCGGCAGGCCGATCGTGTCCTGTCCCCGCGAGCCGCGTTCCAGCGCCGCGACGAGCGCCTTCCGCCGCGCCGTGCTCAGCCCGAAGTCCGGCCGCCAGTCCCGCACTTCCTTCGTCATGGTCAGCCGCGCCCAGTACAGCGGCCGGTCGTCGTCCCGGCTGAGACCGCCGCCCGCAGGCCCGTGCCCCTGCGCCCGCCGCACGGCCCGGTGCCACAGCGCCCGCCCCTCGCGCGCCACATACCGCCGGCTCTCCCCGTAGCTGCCGAGCCGCGTCAGGCCGCGCGCGAACTCCCGCTGCCACCTGTCGAATCCGCTGCGCCGCAGGATCTCCTGGGGGACGTCCTGGGCCAGCCGCCCCTCCTCGACGGATGCCGCGGTCCCGGAGCCGGAGGGCGCGGTGGCTGCTGCGGTGGCCGCGCCCGGAGCGGTCAGCGACAGGGGGACGGCGGCTGCCAGGGCGACGCCGAGCGCGCCCAGCCTGGTGCGTATGTGTCTCATGCGGCGAGTAAAGCCGGTGGGGGTCCGGGGACGGTAGGGGTCCGCGCGCGGTACGGCACCGAGGACTCTTGCCCCCCATGCCGTAACTCCCGTCCCGCTGCCCGCAGTCCGGGCCGCCTTCTCCGCCCTTCCCGTGTGCCCCTCACCCGTACGGGTAACGAAAGGGTGACGACGTCTACCGGGTGCACGGTGACCGCATCAGAATGCAGGCCACCATGTGCCCGACCTGTCCCAGGGAGCGATGCATGACCGACCACGACACCGACCGGCGGTCCGACGCACAGTCCGCCCACGGGCGGGACGCCGTCCACCACGCCGCGGTCGAGACGGCCCTCGCCGCGCTCGACCTCGACACGAAGGCCGGGCTGCTGTCCGGGCAGGACGCGTGGACGCTGCCCGCGATCCCGGAGATCGGGCTGCGGTCACTGGTCATGTCGGACGGCCCGGTCGGGGTACGGGGGCAGGAGTGGAGCGCCGCCGACCCCTCGATCGCGCTGCCGAGCCCGACGGCACTGGCCGCCACCTGGGATCCCCAACTGGCCCGCACGGCAGGCCACCTGCTCGCCCAGGAGGCCCGCCGCAAGGGCGTGCACGTCCTGCTCGCCCCCACCGTCAACCTGCATCGCTCCCCTCTGGGCGGTCGCCACTTCGAGTGCTACTCGGAGGACCCGCACCTGACCGGCGTGATCGGCGCGGGGTACGTCCGCGGGGTCCAGGAAGGCGGCGTGGGCACGACCGTCAAGCACTTCGTGGGCAACGACGCCGAAACCGACCGGCTCACCGTCGACAACCGCATCGCCCCGCGCCCGCTGCACGAGCTGTACCTCGCGCCCTTCGAGCACATCGTCGAAAACGCCCGCCCCTGGGGCATCATGACCGCCTACAACCAGGTCAACGGCGCGACGATGACCGAGCACCACCACCTCGTCAACGAAGTGCTGCGCGGCAGGTGGGGATTTGACGGCGTCAACGTCTCCGACTGGACCGCGGCCCGCGACACGGTCCGCGCGCTGAACGGCGGCCTGGACGTGGCCATGCCGGGCCCGCGCACCGTCTTCGGCGACCGCCTCGCCGCCGCCGTGCGCGCCGGCGAGGTGACGGAGTCCGCGGTGGACGCGGCGGTCCGCAGAGTGCTGCTGCTGGCGGCCCGTACGGGATGCCTGGAAGGGGTGCAGGCCGCCGTCGACCCGGCACGGGTGCCGCAAGGCATCGACGGCCGCGCGGTGGCCCGTGAGATCGCCCGCAGCTCCTTCGTCCTGCTGCGCAACGAACCCGTCGCCGACGGACGCCCGGTGCTGCCCGCCGACCCCGCCGCCCTCCGTACGGTCGCCGTGATCGGCGCCGCCGCCCGGGATGCCCGGGTGCTCGGCGGCGGCTCGGCGACCGTCTTCCCCGAGGCCGTCGTCGCGCCCCTGGAGGGCCTGCGCGCCGCCCTGCCCGAAGGCGTCGCGCTCCGCTACGCCGTCGGCGCCGAGCCCCGCACCCGCGTCCCGCACGCCCGTACGGGCTTCGCCCTGCGCACCCGCTACCTCGCCGCCGACGACCGGGTGCTCGCCGAGACCCCGCAGTCCGACGGCAAGGTGCAGCTGATCGGCAGCTACCCCGAGGGTGTCGGCCGCGCCGAGCTGGCGGCCGTCGAGCTGACCGGCACGTTCACCCCGCAGGTCACGGGCCGGCACGTCCTCGCGGTCTCCGGGACCGGCGCGCTGCGGCTGACCGTGGCCGGACAGGTCCACTTCGACGCGCACTGCGCGCCCGACGGCAGCGACCCGTTCGAGGCGTTCATGCACCCCGCCGAGCAGCGGGTCGAGGTGCCGCTCACGGCCGGGGAACAGGTGGACGTCACGCTGCGGTTCGTGCCCCGGAGCCTGGGCCTCGGCGACGACATGGACGCGCTGAACTTCGCCCTGGGGCACGCGGAGCCGCAGCAGGCACCGGACGCCGAGATCGAGGAGGCGGTGCGCGCGGCGGCCGGAGCCGACCTCGCGGTGGTGGTCGTGGCCACCACCGAAGAGGTCGAGTCCGAGGGCTTCGACCGCGCCGACCTGCGGCTTCCCGGCCGCCAGGACGAACTGGTCGCCCGCGTCGCGGCGGCCAACCCGCGCACCGTCGTGGTCGTCAACTCCGGCTCTCCGGTGGAGCTTCCGTGGCGCGAGCAGGTGCCCGCCGTGCTGCTGAGCTGGTTCCCCGGCCAGGAGGCAGGCGCCGCGCTGGCCGACGTCCTGCTGGGCGCCGCCGAGCCGGGCGGCCGGCTCCCCACCACCTGGCCCGCCCGCCTGGAGGACGCACCCGTCACCCGCGTCACCCCCGATGACGGCCAACTCGACTACACCGAGGGCCTGTTCATCGGCTACCGGGCCTGGGAACGGGCCGCTGCCGCCCCCGCGTACCCCTTCGGCCACGGCCTCGGCTACACCGACTGGGAGTACGAATCACTGGACACCACCCCGGACTCGGTACGGGTCAGGCTGCGCAACACCGGGCAACGGGCCGGCCGCGAGGTCGTCCAGATCTATCTGGCACCGGTGGACGGCGGCCCGGCAGGCGCCGCGCCGACCGGCGGGGAGACGGCCGGCCCGGCCCGCTGGCTGGCCGGTTTCGCGGCCGTGCGGGCGGCTCCGGGCGAGAGCGTCGAGGCCGAGATCGCCCTGCCCCGGCGGATGTTCGAGATCTGGGACGAGACGGCCGGCGCCCGGCGTCTCATCGCGGGTGACTACACCGTCGAGGCGGCGCACAGCGTCGCCGACCGCAGGCTGACCGCGGAGATCACCGTCGGATAGCGCCTGATCCGGACGACAGGCCCTTAGGGGCGGGCCCCGGGACACCCCGGGGCCCGCTGCCTCAGGAAGCCGGGACCACCGACACATCGCCCCCGCTGGTGTGCGCCGCCACCTTGTGCGCGGCGGAATCGTTCGTCGTCACCGACACCTTCCGGCTGCCGCCGCTGGTCGAGGCGTCCACCGCGTAGGTGCCCTTGGGCAGCCGGATCGTGACGTCGCCGCCGCTGGTGCGGCCCGACACGTCATCGGGGACCTTCGTGAATCCGGCCGTCACGTTGCCGCCGCTGGTGCGCACCTTCGCGGTGCGGGCCGCGGAGTCGTCGAGGGTGATGTCCCCGCCGCTGGTCTCCGCGGCGACCGAACCCGACATGCCGCGGACGGTGATGTCCCCGCCGCTGGTGTGCAGATCGACGTCGGCGCCGCGCGGCACCCGCACCCGGTAGTTCACCGTGCAGCGGTCTCCCATGTTCTTGCACGAGGGGGCGTTCAGGGACAGCCGGCCGCTCTTGAGCGAGTGGTCGGGGTGCGGCTTGCTGCCGGTGTAGCTGTACTTCTCCGTCACCTTGACCGGGCCGCCCGCGTCCACCGGCACGACCTCGATGGTCCCGCCTGACGTGCGCGCCGCCACCGATGAGACCGTGCCGTCCACCGTGTACGTACGCTCCGCCCCCTTGGACGGGCCCATGCCGCTCAACGAGCAGCCGGTCGTCAGCACGGCCAACGCCGCGCAGCCGATGGCGAGATGGGACACGCGAGGACGGGACATGGGAAGGATTCTCCTGAAGCAGGCGGCATACCGGTCACGGGACATCCTTCAGCACCGGGGCCCGCGGGACGTCGCGCCACGGGATGAGCTTTCCGCCCCGCGCCCCTAAGGGACACGCCCTGATCGGCACGGGGGAAATGCCCTAGGCGGAGCTGAGTTCCTCGACGAGGCGTGTCATGTGCGGGGACGGCAGGGTTTCCAGCTCCTGCCGCAGCAGCTCACGGTAGCTCTGGTAATGCTTCAGCGCGCAGGCCGTGTTGCCTTCGGCCGAGTGGATTTCGATGACGATGCGATGCGCGGATTCGCGGATCGGATCGATATCTATGGCGGTCATCGCGGCCTGAAGCGCGAGCAGATAAGCCCCTGTCTCCTGGAGCTGCTGGGCGATGCTTTCCAGGGCGTGCAGGCGGGCTTGGTCCCAGTGTTGGCGTTCGAGGGAGAGCCATTCGTCGGGCCAGCCCGGCAGTAATTCCTGATCGAGTTCGCCGACCAGCGGGTCGCAGTCGGCCGGCAGGGGACGCTGCCGGGAGCTGTGCTGCTGCGCCGCGGCCCGCAGTGCGTGCAGGTCGACGTCCACCGCGGGCGAGAGCCGTAAGCGGTGCCCCGAGCTGTCGATGACGGTTACGGAACGTATCCGCCGGCCTCGGCACAGGGCTGACCTGAGGTTCGCAGCCGCGCGGCTGGGTGTGCAGTCGGGCCAGAGCTGTTCGGCGGCGGCCCCACGGTGCACCCCGCGCGGGTTCAGGGCGAGGAGGGCCAACAGGCGCTGGCTGCCCAGGGGGAGGGGAATGCGGCTGCCGTCGTAAGCGAACTCGAAAACCCTGAGGAGTTGCAGGTAGGCGCTGTTCGCGATCACAGACACCACTCTGGGACCGGCCGCCGGTCCGCGCATCCGGATATGCCACGCGGAAGGCCGGAACAGGCGCGGACACTGCGGGATTTCCTCGGTCTCCGGAAGGAATTCCGGCGTTCTTCACAGGGCGCCCGACCGGCGCGACAGACGCTTCGGCAATGTTTCGGAGACGTTTGCGGAACGCCTCTTGCGCGTTCGTGGCACGGCCGCGGAACGAGGCGGTCCGAACCTCGTGGTGAACGGATGCCGGGGCCTGTGCCCTTGGCGGAAAGGTGGTCCGGATGGAAGCCAGGTCGGTGATCCGGTGCCCGGCACTGAGCGACGAGGAACTGCTGGGCGACGCCAGGGTCTGCGTCGCCGTGCTGGACGGCCCGGTGGACCTGTCCCATCCGTGTTTCGCGGGCGCGGATCTCACGCGCCTGAACACGCTGGTGCAAGAGCCCGCCGGGCAGGGGCCGATGTCGCTGCACGGTACACATGTGGCGAGTCTGCTGTTCGGGCAGCCGGGCAGCACCGTCGTCGGCGTGGCACCGCGGTGCCGGGGTCTGATCATTCCGGTGTTCCGCGACGCGCGGGAAGGGCGCGTGCCCCAACTGGATTTGGCCCGCGCGATCGAACAGGCGGTTCAGGAGGGCGCGCACATCATCAACATCAGTGGTGGTGAGCGGACACCGGACACACAGGCGGAGAGCCTGCTGAGCAGGGCTCTGCGGCTGTGCGACGACAGCGGCGTGCTGGTGGTCTCGGCCGTCGGCAACGACGGATGCGACTGCCTTCAGGTGCCGGCGGCCGTGTCGTCGGTGCTGGCGGTGGGGGCGAGCGGGACCGACGGTACGCCGCTGAAGATCAACAACTGGGCGGCGGTGTACCGCGAGAACGGTGTACTGGCTCCGGGCCAGGACATCGAAGGGGCCGTACCGGGCGGCGGGCGCAGAGCGATGACCGGGAGCAGCTTCGCCACCCCCGCGGTGTCAGGGGCCGCCGCGCTGCTGGTGGCCACGCAGCTCCGGGAAGGGCGGAAGGCCGACCCCGAGGCCGTGCGCCGGGCTCTTGTCGACAGCGCATGGGCCCCTCCGTGCGCGCCCGGCGACTCGCCCGGCTGCCGGCGGTATCTCGCCGGTCACGTGGACGTCGCGGGCGCGCACCGGCTGATCACGGAGGCGGACCGCACGCCTGCCGGCCGGGTGGCCGACGCGGCGCCGTCGCCCGCGGCGGCACAGGACACCGGAGAACTTTCCCCCGCAACGGGGGTGAACGCTGCCGGCGGGCCCGCTGTGTCCGGGGCGCCGGACACCGAGTCGAGTGAGGGAGCAGGTGCCATGGATGCCAATGACGTGCCCGTCACCACGGGCCAGGACGCCGATGCGCCCCCTGAGCCGCCGCCCGGCGGCGCGGGCGAGCAGGACCCGGCGGCGCCGGGAGATCCGGCGGCGCAGGAGTGGCAGGCGAGTGCCGCGGAGCAGGAGGGCAGCGCGACCGGTGAGCCCTCGTCGCAGACGCCGGATTCCGGTGCGAGGCAAGGAGCAGGTGCCATGGAACCCCACGAGATGCCGCAGGCGGCGGCCGGCGAGACGGCGCAGGCAGGCCGGGCAGTTGAGAGCACACCGGCGCAGCCGGGACCGCCGGAGCCGGCCGGCACCGCGCCCGCGGGAGTGCAGGCGGCGTGCGGTGGCGGGACCGGAGCGTCCTGCGGCTGCGGGGGCGCGGGCGCGGGCCCCTTGATCTACGCGATCGGGACGATCGGCTTCGACTTCCAGACCGAGGCCCGCCGTGACACGTTCCGGCAGTTGATGCCCTGGACCGAGGGCAAGCCGGGCCCGAAAGGTGAACCGTCGTTCGTCCAGCCCAACATCTACAACCCGACGCAGCTGAGCGCGTACCTGTCGGCGAACCCGTGGGAGAGCGACAAGCTCACCTGGACCCTGGAGCTGGACCGTACGCCGATCTACGCGCTGGAGGCGGAGGTGCCGGTCGGCATGAACTGGGGCGGCACGGTCCCGCCCGACCCGGCCGAGGCGAAGGCGAAGGCGAAGGCGGCGGCCACCGACCCGGACGCGCTCGCGCAGCTCCTCATGGAGCACTCCTATCCGCCGGTGTCCACGGTCTACAAGGTCTTCCGGGAAGCGATCGCCGGGCAGGCCAGGCTGCCGGGTGACGAGAACGTGGTCTCCCGGGTGTCCATACCGGGGATGCTCACCAACCGGACCAAGCGGCTGTTCTCAGGGCAGGTCGTACCCGTCGTCGAGGTCATGAGCCGCGGGCTCGCCACCTGGAACGAGACGGCGCTGGTCAAGGCCGTGGTGGACGGGGTCACCAAGGACCACAGGAACGAGGAGACCACCAACCAGCAGGACCTGGAGAAGACGATCAGGGCACTGCTGGACAAGGTCTACCGCCAGTTCCGCAACCTCGGGCAGAGCTCCGCCGACCGCGCGATGAACTACGCGGGCACCAACGCCTTCCAGTTCGGCAACCAGATCAAGGACGGCCTGCTGTCCGCCAGTTACGTGCCGGGGTCGAGCATGAACTTCTACGCGCTGGACTCGGTGAGGGTCTCGAAGAGCCCGTACTGCCGTATGGGTTCGGACTCCCAGGACGTGATCGTCACGTTCCTGGACCCCGAGGACGACCGCCGGGCGAAGGTGAACTACCTGTTCACCATCGACGTCAGCGACATCCCTCCGGTGAGCCTGGCGCCGGTCCACACCTTCCTCGGCGACATCTGAGCCATCCGGCAACGGAGCGGCGAGACAAAGGAGTTGGCGATGAACAGCGGCCACGAGCAGAGGAACGCACCCGACCACGGGCCGGCACTCGCGCTTCCCGCGCAGGTTCCGCCGGTACCCCGCGGCGACGTGGCACTCGGCACGGCGTACGGCGCCGCGGACGGTGGCGTCGAAGCGGCCATGCGGTGCGCGGACATGACCGGGCTCGCCCGGCAGATGTGCTTCGCCCGCGGCGGAGCCTAGGTGCAGCGAGGGGTCGGTGACCCACAGTCGGTGCACAGAGGCCGCCGGGCTGCCGCCGCAGGCGGCGCCCACCGGGCGGAACGTGCCGGCGGAACCGCCGCCGGCGCGAGGAATGGGACAACAGCGAAAGGAAGAATCTGATGTTCGAACGTACTGAGCGGGACACGGACCGGCCGCGGGTGCCCGGCGCGCTGGAGATGCCGCGGCAGTCGCCGCCCATCGACCGCAGCACAGGCGCAGTCGCCGGTGCGGCAGGTGACACCGCGGGTGTCGAGGCGGACGGATTCCTCACCGGGCTCCTCTCGAAGATCCTGCCGATCTGAACACATCGGGCGCCGGTGACGACGGCTGCCACCGGCGCCCGACCCCTCTGCCGAGGGAACTCGGCACGACGGAAGGAAGGCCATGAAGAGCGAACGCACCGACCGCAAGGCGGACCGGCCGCGAGTGCCCGGCACGTTGGAGATGCCGCGGCAGTCGCCGCCCGTCGACCGCACCGCAGCCGCGTCCGTGGCTGCCTGGGATGACAGCGGAGGTGTCGAGGCGAACGACTTCTTCGGCACGCTCAAGGACATTCTCGATTTCTGAATCCGGTACGCGCCGGCGGCGGCGGTCCGCCGCTCCGCCGGCGCAGCCCCGGCAGGTCCGGTCACCCCGGCTGAACGCCGGTCACGCGGGCCGGGCCGCGCCGGGGCTCCGGCGCACACCGTGCGCTTTCGACGGGAGGCACCATCATGCAGCTCCAT
Source organism: Streptomyces sp. NPDC048644 (assembly GCF_043199105.1). Lineage (NCBI taxonomy): Bacteria > Bacillati > Actinomycetota > Actinomycetes > Kitasatosporales > Streptomycetaceae > Streptomyces > Streptomyces sp. NPDC048644. Next base: position 667,839 of record NZ_JBICVO010000001.1, on the reverse strand, counting down.
CTGCCGGTTCAGGGGGTGGTCAACCGTTCCAAGCCGCTCGAACCGTTCCTTGTCGCGTATCCCTTCGACGACGAGGGGGTGGCCAGTCTGGTCCGCAGGGAGGTGGGCCAGGCGTTCGGCGGCGGCGACGTGAACGATCCGGGCCCCGTCATCTGCCACGACACCGAGGGCGAGGAGTGCCCGTGGGCGCAGGACCCGGGGCCGGGAGATCTCTTCTGAACCACGGGAGATCTCTCCCGAACCAGTGGGAGCCGGGGTCGCGTCCCACGGCCGCGACCCCGGCACCGGTTCCACGGCCGGTCCCCGCGAGGACGACGGAGACCGGCCGCACTCGGAAAGGAAGGCGCCATGGCGGCACTCGCAACGGCCATCGCCTGGCCGAACGACAAGGTGTACCTCTTCTTCGACGACGACACCTATCACCGGTACCACGCGGTCACCGGAAGCTTCGAGCAGGGCGGCCTGGTGGTGGCGGACGAATGGCAGGGGCTGACGGGCTCGCCCGACGCGTTCGTGTGGTGGGGCGCGGGCAAGGCGTACGCCTTCAACGGCGGCCACTACAAGCGCTACGACCAGGTCTCCGACCGTGTCGACGCCGCGTACCTGCCCCCCAACCCGCCCTTCACCGTCGCGGGCGGCTGGCCGGGACTGCCGGACGGGTCGGACGGCGGACCGAACTGGCAGCAGGGCATCGACGCGGCGCTCAACTGGGGCAACGGCAAACTGTTCCTCTTCAAGGGCGACTCCTACCTCAGGTACGACATCACCGCCGACCGGGCCGACCCCGGCTACCCGCGGAAGATCGCCGGAGCCTGGCCAGGTGTCTTCACCCAGGGACTGGACGCCGCGGTATATCCCGGCGGGCGCTTCGCCTACTTCTTCCGCGGCGACCGCTACCAGCGCTACGACGTCGACGCCGACACCGTCGACACGAGCGGCGACCTGGTCGACTTCCACCTGGACGGCACCCCGGCGGGAGGCGTGGCCCCGGCCCGGATGCTGAGCCCCGGCCAGGCCAACAGGCTGATGGCCGACCTGATCAGGCGCGGCAAACTCACCCTCAAGAGCCCGGTCTTCGTCGACGGGCCCGGCGGCATCGTCTCTCCCACCCCCGCCCAGCGGGTGACCGTGAGCCCCGCCACCGTCGACGGCATCCGCTACACCAACGCCCTCAACACCGCGGCGAACTTCTTCGACAACGTCGACCAGCGCATGCTCATCGCGCTGTACCGGCTGACCAGATGGATCAACGCGTCGAGCCCCGAGGTCACCGAACTGTTCCACCTCGGCATCGGCCACGGCCAGGGACCACCGAACGACTGCCACAACCAAGGCCGTGCGCTGGACCTTTCGGCCATCGGCGGCACCCTCGACGGGGCGGCCTTCCGCAAGTCCGTCAAAGCCGACTGGGGAAACCTCCCGCCGCGCCCCGGCAGCCAGGTGCGGATCGCCCCGGACGTCGACGCCCTGGCGTTCGGTCTTTTCACCACGGCGTTCCGGTACGCGACGTACGAATGCGAGGCCCGCGGCATCGGCGCCGCCAACCTCTGGCCGATGCCGGACCTGGGCGGCGCCGGCTTCGTCATCTACCCGGACTACGGCGGTGACCCGGTCCTGCGGCAGGCCCACCAGGACCACATCCACCTGCAGATCGGCCCCACCCGGGTATGAGGCGGCCCGGCGTCCCGTGCCGGGCCCGTGACCTGAGTGGCGGCCACCTCCACGGCCAGGACGGTGAGAGCCATGCCGGCTATCGACAACACCCGAACCCAGTGGGAGAACCAAGCCGCAGCCGCCGCGCGCCGCTACCGGGACACCGGCGACGAACGCCGCCTCGCCGAGGAGCAGTTGGCGGCGGGGAAGCGGTTCCCCGACTCCAGGGAAGCCGTCGCGGCCCGCGCGCGGCGGCTGCTCGACAGGGCAGGGGTGCCCGCAGCCGCCGCCGTCGCGAAGATCCACGCCGACGCCCTCGACCTGCCGGTCACCAACGAACGCATCATCGGGATCTCCAACGAACTGCAACCCTGGAGCTTCCTGCCGCGCGGCGCCCGCGCCGCCGCCACCGTCACCCGGATATCCCTGCGCCGCGCGGGCCGCGAACTCCCGCAGGGCACCGGCTTCCTGGTCTCCCCACGGCTGCTGATGACCAATCACCACGTGCTGCCCGACCCCGCGACGGCACACTCCTGCTTCGTCGAGTTCAACGCCCAGGTGACCATCGACAACACCCCCGACGCGGGGGTCCGCATGGAACTCGACCCCGACACGCTCTTCCTCGCCGACGAGCACCTCGACTTCGCGCTGGTCCACGTCCGTCCCGCGGGCAGCCGCGCCCCCGGAGAGATCTTCGGCTGGAACGAACTCAGCGCCCAGCTGGGCACCGTCGTCGTCGGCGAGCCGGTCAACGTCATCGGGCACCCAGGCGGCCGTCTCAAGGAGATCGCCGTCCGGAGCAACGCCCTCCTGGTGCGGCTTGACGCCTTCCTCCAGTACGCCGCCGACACCGAGCCGGGCAACTCCGGATCCCCGGTCTTCAACGACCAGTGGGAAGTGGTGGCGCTGCACCACCTCGGCGTCCCCAGGACCGACGACCGCGGACGGGTCCTGCGGCACGACGGCCGGCCGTGGCAGCGCAGCGACGGTGACGACGCCGTCGACTACGTCGCCAACGAGGGCATCCGCATCAGCGCGGTCCTCGCCCACCTCGCCGCGCTCCCCCTGGACAGCAGGCGGCGGAGCCTCCTGGCGGAGATGGGAACCGAGTCCGGCCTCGCCTACGGCCCCGGCCACCCGGTCACACCGCTCCCCGGAGGCCCGCTGGAAGGCGGCACACCACGACCGGGCCCGGACGCATCCGGTGAATTCGGTGAATCCCTCCACCGCACCGGGCTGCGGGCCCGCCCCGGAGCCTTCGGCGGCACACGCAGCCTGGCGTTCCTGCACGGCAGAAGCCAGCAGGGCAAGGACCCGGAGGCACTGCGCCGCGACTGGACCGGCGGGCTCAACCAGGGGCTCACCCGCGCCGGTGCCACCCCGCTCGCCCCGGCCGACATCTGGTTCCCGTACTACGGCGACCTGCTGGCAACGGCCACCGGGCACCCCGCCGACGAGGCGCTCGACGCCGTGCCCGCCCCGCCCCTGACACCGTCCGCCTCCTCACCCGCCGAACTGCTCGCGCCACCAGGCCCCGCCGAGGAGATCTACCGGCAGCTCATCGCCGAGACGGCACGGGCCACCGGCCTGCCGCCCGACGACCGGCCGGCCACCGAGGGCCTCACCGAAACGCTCGTCGCGCGGCTGCGCAGACAACTCGGCTGGCTGGCCGCCCGGACCGACCTCGACGAATGGGTCATCGCCGCCACCCTCTCCGACGTCGCCGCCTACCTCGGCGACCGGCAGATCCGCGGGCGCGTACTCGACTGCGTCCTGGAGACCCTGCCGGCCACCGGCGCACTCGTCTGGGTCACCCACAGCCTCGGCACCGTCGTCGCCATGGACCTCGTCTCCCGGCTCCCCGCCGGCCTGCGCCCGCTCACGCTGGTCACCGTCGGCAGCCCGCTGGGCCTGGACGCCGTCCACCGCAGACTCCTGCGGCCCGGCACCGAGCGCCCCGCGTCCGTCACCGACTGGATCAACGTCTGGTGCCCGACCGACGCCGTCGCCGTCGGCTGCCCCCTCGCACCCGTATGGGGCGAGGTCACCGACATCGCCGTCATCAACGCCCGCGACCGCGCCCACCGCATCGACGCATACCTCTCCCACCCGGAGGTGGCCGCCCGCCTCGCACAGGCTCTTGATGTCTAAGGGCTGTCGTTCCCGGTGATCGTCCGGAACGCCAGCGAGGCCAGCTCCTCCTGGCCGCGGGTGCCGGGGTGGAACCAGTCCCAGCTGCTCAGCTGCCGTTCGGTGAAGCGGTAGTCGAACACCGAACGGTCGAAGCGGCACAGGGCGTCGTCGGCGCAGACGTCCTCAAGTGCCTTGTTGTACGCCACCACGCGGTCGCGCACCCTCTCGCGCCGGCTGACCGCGCGCTCCGTCAGGTTGTCAGGATCGTGCAGCATCGAGCCGCAGATCCCCAACTGCCACACCTGCTTGCCGAGCGGGTTCTTGCGCCCCTCGGACCACAGCCGCAGCAGGTCGGGCACCGCGGCCACATACACCTGGGTACGGGGCAGCGCGCGCCGCAGCTTCTTCATGGCGCGGGCGAAGTCGGCGCGGTAGGCGGCGGCCGGGGTCATCGCGCGTACGTCGCTGCGGCAGGCGTCGTTGGCGCCGATCAGCACCGTCACCAGCTCGGGCCTGCGGGCCTTGGCCGCGTCCACCTGGTCCGGCAGATCGCTCATCAGCGCGCCGGTCCTGGCGTAGTTCCAGCTGTGCCGCGCGGGGTGTTCCAGCAGCCGCCGGGCGAGGCTGTCGACCTTGGGTGAAGTGCCGGTGGACCAGGAGACCTCGGGGCAGTCGGAGAGCACCGTGCAGGCGTCGAACCCGACGGTGATGGAGTCGCCGAGCGCGGCGATCGAGCCGGGGTCGGCGCGCCAGACCGGCGCCGGTTTCACGGACGGCGCGGTGACCTCGGGACTGGGGCGGGCGGCGGCGGAGTTGCCGTCGGCGCTGCATCCGGCCAGCGAGAACAGCAGCGCGGCCACCGTGGCCACAGGCGTTGCCGACAGGATCGCGGAGCGTGCGGGCCGGAGCCGGAACGGCTGTCCGAACGTCCTCATCCCCTGTCCCCTCCGGCGCCTGAGTGATATCTCTTCAGGTACCGACGGTACGTCACCCTCCGGTCGGCGCGGCGGGATAGCTTTGCCCTGTGCCGTGCCGGCGCTGCCCCGAACGGGGTACGTACAGTCGGCACAAACGCATTCCATTCCGTCATTTCCTGTCTGTTTTACGGCAAATTGGGCCTAATGGTGTTTACTGTAGGTCACCTGGCATGCTGGTGCCGAAGTGATCACTGGGGCAGAATGTCAGTAACTGTCCCGGCCGCAACCGGAACGGGCACGAGGCCGCTGGGGAAGGCGAACCTCGAACCGCACTGGAGGTCCCGGTGACGACACGTGGAGTTCTCTACGTCCACTCCGCACCGCGCGCGCTGTGCCCGCACGTCGAATGGGCCGTCGCGGGCGTCCTCGGCGTACGCGTCAACCTCGACTGGATCCGCCAGCCGGCGTCCCCCGGCACCTGGAGAGCCGAATTCTCCTGGCAGGGCGCCGTCGGCACCGCGTCCAAGCTCGCCTCCGCGCTGCGCGGCTGGCACCTGCTGCGCTTCGAGGTGACGGCCGAGCCCTGCGCCAAGGCCGAGGGCGAGCGCTACAGCTCCACCCCCGAACTGGGCATCTTCCACGCCGTCACCGGCATCCACGGCGACATCCTCATCCCCGAGGACCGGCTGCGCGCCGCCCTGGCCAGATCGGCCGACGGCGAGACGGAACTCGCCGCCGAGGTCTCCAAGCTGCTCGGCAAGCCCTGGGACGACGAACTGGAGCCGTTCCGGTACGCGGGCGAAGGCGCCCCGGTGCGCTGGCTCCACCAGGTCGTCTGACGCCCGCCGCACCACCGCCTGCGGACTTCGAGCGCACTCCACGCTCTAGTTTGTGGGCATGGCTGACAACATCTCGATCGCGGTGCTCGGCACCGGCATCATGGGCACGGCGATGGCCCGCAATCTCGCCGGCGCAGGACTCGACGTGCGCGCCTGGAACCGCACCCGCGCGAAGGCTGAACCGCTGGCCGCCGACGGCATCCGCGTCGTCGACAGCCCGGAACAGGCGGTGGACGGCGCGGACGTCGTGCTCACCATGCTGCTCGACGGCCCCGCCGTCCTCGACGCGCTGCGGCAGGCCGCGCCCACGCTGACACCGGGCACCCTGTGGCTCCAGATGAGCACCACGGGCGTCGAAGAGGTCACGCCGCTGGCCGACTTCGCCCGCGAGCACGGCCTGCGGTTCGTCGACGCGCCGGTGCTCGGCACCAAAGTGCCCGCGGAGAAGGGCGAGTTGACGATTCTGGCGGCCGGGCCCCAGGACGTCAGGAAGCGGGCGGCCGTGGTCTTCGACGTCGTCGGGCGGGCCACCCAGTGGGTCGGCGAGGACGGCGCGAACGGCGCCGGCAGCCGGCTCAAACTCGTCGCCAACAGCTGGGTGCTGACGCTCGTCAGCGGCGCGGGGGAAGCGCTCGCGCTCGCCGAAGGGCTCGGCGTCGAGCCGCGTGACTTCCTGGCCGCGGTCGCCGACGGCCCGCTCGACGTGCCCTACCTGCGGATGAAGGCGGAGCTGATCCTGTCAGGCGCGTACCCGGCGAGCTTCACGGTGTCCACGGCGCGCAAGGACGCCCGGCTGATCTCCGAAGCCGCCGAAGCGGCCGGGGTGCGCATGGACCTGGCGGCAGCGGCGGCCGAGCGGTTCCGCCGGGCGGAGGAGCAGGGGCACGGCGACGAGGACGGCGCCGCCGCCTATCACGCCAGCTTCGGCGGCTGAACGCCTGCGCGGATGACGCGAGGGCCCGCCCGGTCGGCGATGCGACCGGGCGGGCCCTCGTACGTCAGCGGGCCGGGATCAGATCGTGCGGAACGCCAGCACGACGTTGTGGCCGCCGAAGCCGAACGAGTCGTTCAGCGCGGCGATGCGGCCCTCGGCGGGCAGCTTGCGGGCCTCGCCCTGGATGACGTCCACATCGATCTCCGGGTCGAGGTTCTCGATGTTGATCGTCGGCGGTGCCACACGGTGGTACACCGACAGGATCGACGCCACCGACTCGACGCCGCCCGCGCCGCCCAGGAGGTGGCCGGTCATGGACTTGGTGCTGGCCACGGCGATGTGGTCGGTGTCGTCGCCGAAGACCTTGCGCAGCGCCTTCAGCTCGGCGAGGTCGCCCTGCGGCGTCGACGTGGCGTGCGCGTTGACGTGCACGACCTCCGCCGGGTCCAGGTCGCTGTTGTCCAGCAGGTTCCGCAGCGCCTGCGCGATGCCGTTGCCGGACGGCTCGGGCTGCACGATGTCGTGGCTGTCGGCGGAGATGCCCTGGCCGACGGCCTCGGCGTAGACCTTGGCGCCGCGCTTGGCCGCGTGCTCGGCCGACTCCAGGACGATCACGCCGGCGCCCTCACCGAGGACGAAGCCGTTGCGCGCGGTGTCGAAGGGGCGGGAGGCACCCTGCGGGTCGTCGTTGGACTTCGACATCGCCATCATGTTGCCGAAGGCGGCGATCGGCAGCGGGTGGATGGCCGCTTCCGTACCGCCGGCGACGACGATGTCCGCACGGCCGGTGCGGATCATCTCGATGGCGTAGCCGATGGCCTCGGAGCCGGATGCGCAGGCGCTGACCGGGGTGTGCACACCCGCGCGGGCGTTCACGTCCAGGCCGACGTTGGCGGACGGGCCGTTGGGCATCAGCATGGGCACGGTGTGCGGGGAGACGCGGCGTACGCCCTTCTCCTTGAGCACGTCGTACTGGCCGAGCAGGGTCGTCACGCCGCCGATGCCGGAAGCGATGACGGTGCCGAGCCGGTCGGGGTCGACGGAGGTGTCCTCGCCCGCCTTGGCGGTGAAGCCGGCGTCCGCCCATGCCTCACGCGCGGCGATCAGCGCGAACTGCGCGGAGCGGTCCAGCTTGCGGGCCTGGGGCTTGGCGATGACCTCGGTCGGTTCGACGGCTGCCCGCGCGGCGATGCGGACCGGAAGGTCGGCCGCCCAGTCCTCGTCGAGGCTGCTCACACCGGACCGGCCGGCGAGCAGGGCTTCCCAGGTCGAAGCGCTGTCGCCACCCAGCGGTGTGGTTGCGCCGATACCGGTGACGACCACGGTGCGATTGGTCGCGTTCACAGGAATTCTTACTCCACGGGTAGAGGGGTCTGAATACGGCGCCACCGCCGGGTGGCGACATGCGCAGGAGCTGGATCAGCTCTGGTGCTTGAGGATGTAGTCGGTCGCGTCGCCGACGGTCTTGAGGTTCTTGACGTCGTCGTCGGGGATCTTCACGTCGAAGCGCTCTTCGGCGGCGACGACGACCTCGACCATGGACAGCGAGTCGACGTCGAGGTCGTCGGTGAAGGACTTCTCCACCTGGACGTCCTCGGTGGGGATACCGGCGATCTCGTTCACGATCTCGGCGAGACCGGCGACGATCTCTTCCTGAGTGGCGGCCATGATGGCGCTCCTTGGTGCTCTAGGGGAAAACTGCGTGATGTGGTGAAGCTCTTTACAGCATCCGGCACATCCGACGACGGACGGCGCTGCGTAGATCTTGCCTAGGGGAGGGTAACGACCGTCGCGGCGTACACGAGACCCGCCCCGAAGCCGATGACCAGCGCGGTGTCGCCGCTCTTGGCCTGTCCGGTCGCCAACAGCCGCTCCATGGCGAGCGGAATGGAGGCGGCCGAGGTGTTGCCGGTGGTCTCCACGTCACGGGCGACCGTGACGCTCTCCGGCAGCTTCAGAGTCTTCACCATCGAGTCGATGATCCGCATGTTGGCCTGGTGCGGAATGAAGACGTCCAGGTCGTCCGGGCTGACTCCGGCCGCGTCCAGCGCCTGCTGGGCGACCTTCGCCATCTCGAACACCGCCCACCGGAAGACCGCCTGGCCCTCCTGCGTGATGGCGGGGTAGCGGATCTCCTCCGGGGCGGTGCGCTCCTCCGGGCCGTTGCCACCGGGCAACGGCGTCGTACGATACGCGTCCCAGGCGATGGTCTGCTTGATCGTTTCGGACTTGTCGCCCTCCGAGCCCCACACGGTCGGGCCGATCGCGGGCTCCTTGCCGGGGCCGACGATCACCGCGCCCGCGCCGTCACCGAACAGGAAGGCCGTCGCGCGGTCCTCCAGGTCGGTCAGGTCCGAGAGCCGCTCGACCCCGATGACCAGGACGTATTCGGCCGATCCTTCGGTGACCATGCCCTTGGCCAGGGTCAGGCCGTAGCCGAAGCCCGCGCAGCCGGCGGAGATGTCGAAGGCGGCGGGGCGGCCCGCGCCGATGCGGTGCGCGATCTCGGTCGCGATGGCCGGGGTCTGCTTGAAGTGCGAGACGGTGGAGACGACCACGGCGCCGATCTGCTCGGGCGTGATCCCGGCGTCGGCGATGGCCTTGCCCGACGCCTCGACCGACATGACGGCGACCGTCTCCTCGGGGCCTGCCCAGTGCCGGGTGGCGATGCCCGAGCGCGAGCGGATCCACTCGTCGGACGAGTCGATGTGCTTGAGGATCTCCTCGTTCGGCACCACACGGGTCGGACGGTAGCCGCCGACACCCATGATCCGCGCGTACGGGGCGCCCTTCGCAGGCTTGATCTTCGAGGTCATGCGCTTCGGGCTCCTTATTCGGCCGACGGGGCGGCGGGAGAGCGGTGCTCGGCGATCAGCGCGCGGGCCGTGTCGAGGTCGTCGGGGGTCTTGAGGGCGAGGGTCTGCACGCCGGGCAGGGCGCGCTTGGCCAGGCCCACGAGGGTGCCGCCCGGCGCCGCCTCGATGATCGCGGTGACGCCGAGCTCCTTGAACGTCTCCATGCACAGGTCCCAGCGCACCGGGTTGGCCACCTGGCCCACCAGCCGCCGCACCAGATCCTGGCCGGAGGCGACGACCTGGCCGTCCCGGTTGGAAACGTAGCGGGTGTGCGGGTCCGCGACCGTCAGCTCGGCGACCGCGGTCTCCAGCGCCGTCACGGCGGGCGCCATGTGGCGGGTGTGGAACGCGCCTGCCACCTTCAGCGGGACGACCCGGCGGGTGCCTTCCGGCTTGTCCTCGACCAGGGCGGCGATCTGCTCGGCGGTGCCGGCCGCGACGATCTGGCCCGCGCCGTTCACGTTCGCCGCGGTCAGGCCCAGCTTCTCCAGGTGCGGCAGCACGACGGCTTCGTCGCCGCCCAGCAGCGCGGCCATGCCGGTCTCGGTGACGGCGGCGGCCTCGGCCATCGCCTGTCCGCGCCTGCGGACCAGCGTCATGGCGGCGGTGTCGGTGAGCGTGCCGGTCCAGGCGGCGGCGGCGAGTTCGCCGACGCTGTGCCCGGCGGCTGCGCCGACGCCGGCGCGGAACTCATCGGGTGTGGCGAACAGCTGCCGGGACGAGACCAGGGCGGATGCCACCAGCAGCGGCTGTGCCACCGCGGTGTCGCGGATCTCGTCCGCGTCCGCCTTCGTGCCGTAGTGGACCAGGTCCAGGTCGATGGCGGCCGACCACTCACGGAGCCGGTCTTCGACACCGGGGAGGTCGAGCCAGGGGGTCAGGAAGCCGGGCGTCTGAGCGCCTTGGCCGGGAGCGACGAGTACGAGCACCCTCACACTCTCTCTTGTGGGAGGTCCCGCCCGCCCGTGGGGACAGGGACGAAGAACCATCGGGGGAATTGTTGGTGTTCGACAAAAGTCTAGGGCTGTGCCTCACCGTCAGCCAGGCGCCCCAGGATCAGTGCGATACGCAGGGTGAATGCCGAGCGCACGTCGGACGGGGACCAGCCGGTGACGTCGGTCACACGTCGTAGCCGATAGCGCACGGTGTTGGGGTGCACGAAGAGCATCCGCGCCGCGCCCTCCAGACTGCTGGCCTGCTCCAGGTAGACGCTCAGCGTTTCCAGGAGCGCCGAACCGGCCTCCTCCAGAGGTCTGTAGATCTCCTCCACCAGCTGGTCGCGCGCCACCGGGTCCGACGCCATCGCGCGCTCGGGCAGCAGATCGTCGGCGAGCACCGGGCGCGGCGCGTCGGGCCAGGCGGCACAGGCCCGCAGCCCGGCCGCCGCCGCCTGCGCCGACCTGGTCGCGGCCAGCAGGTCGGAGACCACGGGCCCGGCCACCACGGGGCCCGCGGCGTACGGGCCGATCAGCGCCTTCGCGGCCTTGAGCGGATTGTCCGAGCCGCCGGCGATCACCACCAGGCGGGTGCCGAGGACGCCGGTCAGTACCTGGAGCTTGGCGTGCCGCGCGGCCCGCCGGATCGCCTCGACGGTCAGTTCGCTGTCGCCGTCGGGGGCGGTGCCCAGGACCACGCAGACGTGTTCGGGGGAGTTCCAGCCCAGGGCCGCGGCCCGGGAGACCGCGCCCTCGTCGGCCTCGCCGGAGAGCACCGCGTTGACCACCAGGGATTCCAGCCGGGCGTCCCAGGCGCCGCGGGCCTCGGCGGCCTGGGCGTAGACCTGGGCGGTGGCGAAGGCGATCTCGCGGGCGTAGACCAGCAGCGCCTCGCGGAGCACCGACTCGTCGCCGGGCGCCGCGACTTCGTCGATCGCGGACTCCATGACCTCGATGGTCGTCCGCACCATTTCCACGGTCTGCCGCAGCGTGATCGCCCGGGTCAGCTCGCGCGGCGCGGTGCCGAAGACGTCGGTGCTGATGGCCTGCGGTGTCTCGGGATGCCGGAACCACTCGGTGAAGGCGGCGATGCCCGCCTGTGCCACCAGGCCGATCCAGGAACGGTTTTCCGGTGGCATCGCGCGGTACCACGGCAGCTGCGCGTCCATGCGGGCGATGGCGGCAGCCGCCAGCTTGCCGGACGACTTCTCCAGCCGGCGAAGGGTCGCTTGGTGCGGATGAGGGGCGCGCGATGCGGGTTCAGACACGGGACAAGACTGCCTTATCGGGGCGGGGAGGTGACGCGGCGGGGCTACGGTGGCTCCATGATTGCGGTGCGCAGAGGCAAGGAACGCTACCGTGGCGGCGATCCGGATGCCGGGATCGAGACGCTGCACGCCTTCTCCTTCGGCCCCCACTTCGACCCCGGCAACCTGCGCTTCGGCGCACTGATCGCGTGCAACGAGGAGCGGCTGGCCCCGGGCGCCGGCTTCGCCGAACATCCGCACCGCGAGACGGAGATCGTCACCTGGGTCGTCGACGGCGAGCTGACCCACCGGGACTCCACCGGGCACGCGACGACCGTGCGGCCCGGCGACCTCCAGCGGCTCAGCGCGGCCGGCGGCGTACGGCACGTGGAACGCAACGACGCCGATCGGCCCCTGCGGTTCGTGCAGATGTGGCTGGCGCCCGTCGAGTTCGGCGGGGAGCCGGAGTACGAAGTGGTGCGCCAGATCGCCGACGGCACGCCGTACGCGCTGCCGCGGGCCGGCGCGACGCTGCACGTGCGGCGGCTCGCGGCCGGTGCGCACACCGCGGTGCCGGACGGGCCGCGGGCGCAGGTGCAGGTGGTGCGTGGTGCGTTGCTGCTCGGTGACGAGCGTCTTGCGGCCGGGGACGAGGCGCGGATCACCGACGCCGACGGCCTCCGCCTGACGGCCGATGAGGACGCCGAGTGCCTCATCTGGGAGATGGGGCCCGAGGCTTCGTACGGCTGAGGCTTCGTGCGGCTGAGGCCGGACGGGGCCCGTCCGCCCGGCCCCGCCCTGCTTCTCCTGCCCGTCCGCGCCCGGCCGTTGCCCGGCTGGGCCCGCCTTACGCCCCGCGCAGTTCGGTGAGGACCGCGTCGGTCAGCGGCGGCCAGACGTCGACCGCCCAGGGGCCGAACGCCCGGTCGGTCAGCGCGATGCACGCGGCGCCCGCGCCGTTCGCGGCCTCCGGGTCCACCCACAGGAACGTGCCGGACTGCCCGAAGTGCCCGAAGGTGCGCGGGGACGACGAACTGCCCGTCCAGTGCGGCGACTTGCCGTCACGGATCTCGAAGCCCAGGCCCCAGTCGTTGGGCTTCTGGTGGCCGTAGCCCGGCAGGACGCCCGTGACACCGGGGAAGACCACCGACGTCGCCTCGGCCAGGGTCTGCGGGGCCAGCAGCCGCGGCGCCAGGAGTTCGGCGGCGAACCTGGCCAGGTCGGCGACGGTGGAGACGCCGTCCTTGGCGGGCGAACCCGCCAGTTCCGTCGCCGTCATGCCCAGCGGTTCGAGCACCGCCTCATGCAGATACTGCGGGAAGGGGATGTCGGTGGCCGCGGCGATGTGGTCGCCCAGTGCCTCGAAACCGGCGTTGGAGTAGATCCGGCGGGTGCCGGGCGCGGCCATCGCCCGCGGCTCGTCGAAGGCGAGGCCCGAGGTGTGCGCGAGGAGATGACGGACCGTGGCACCTTCGGGGCCGGCCGGTTCGTCCAGCTCGACCGCGCCCTCCTCGACCGCCAGCAGCGCGGCGTACGCGGCCAGCGGCTTGGTGACGGAGGCGAGCGGGAAGCGGCGGTCCAGGGGGCCGTACGATCCGGCCACGCCGCCGTCGGCTCGTACGACGGCCGCCGCGGCGTGGGGCACCGGCCAGGTCTCGATCATCCGCAGGCTCTGCATGGGACGAGCCTAACGCCGGGCTCCCGGGGCATGGCCGGGGCGTCCTGCCCGGCGTACGGACCGGACGTCAGGACCCACATCCCGGTCAAGTCCGGCCTTGCTTGGAGTGCACTCGAAGCCTCTAGCGTTGACCACGTCGAGAGGGATCGGCCACCGACGTAGGGGAGACGCGGCATGACGGTGACGCAGGGCGAGCCGGTGACGGACCAGGGGGATGCGGCCGGTGGCTTGCGGGGGAGCGGACGCGGTTGTGTGGCGGCCGAGTGGCACCCCCGGCCGGCCGGGCGGGACCACTACACGATCAGCGAAGTGTCCGGGATCACCGGGCTCAGCGCGCACACCCTGCGCTGGTACGAGCGGATCGGGCTGATGCCGCACGTCGACCGTACGCACACCGGACAGCGCCGGTTCACCCCCCGCGACCTGGACTGGCTGAACCTGGTCGGCAAGCTGCGGCTGACCGGCATGCCGGTCGCCGACATGGTCCGCTACGCCGAGCTGGTCAGGGCGGGCGAGAGCACCTTCACCGAACGCGAGCGGCTGCTGACCGCGCACCGCGAGGACGTACGGCGGCGCATCGCGGAGCTGCAGGGCACGCTCACCGTCCTCGACTGCAAGATCGATATCTATGCCGATGCCCGTCGGGCGTCCGAAAGGTTCTGAGGTCATGACTGACGAGAAGATCGAGACGGTTGAACTGGGCACCGGCGGCCCGCGGGTCGGCGTGCAGGGCCTGGGCTGCATGGGCATGAGCTTCGCCTACGGGCCCACCGACGACCCCGACGAGGCGCGGGCGACGCTGGAGCGGTCCCTGGAACTGGGGGTGACCCTCTACGACACCGCCGACGCGTACGGCGACGGCGCCAACGAGGAGTTCATCGCGCCGTTCGTCCGGGCGCACCGCGACGAGATCGTGCTGGCCACCAAGTTCGCGCTGTCCTTCGACCCGGCCGACCCGAAGAAGCGCATCATCAACAACGACGCCCCCTACATACGCCGGGCCGTCGAAGGCAGCCTGCGGCGGCTGGACGTGGACGTCATCGACCTCTATTACATGCACCGGCGCGATGTGCGCATCCCCATCGAGGAGACGGTCGGGGTGATGGCCGAACTCGTCGCCGAGGGCAAGGTCAAGCACCTCGGGCTCAGTGAGGTGACCGCCGGCGAACTGCGCGCGGCGCAGGCGGTGCATCCGATCGCGGCGCTCCAGTCGGAGTGGTCGCTGTTCAGCCGCGACGTCGAGGACGGTGTGGTGGCCGCAGCCGCCGAGCTGGGCGTCGGCTTCGTGCCGTACTCGCCGCTCGGCCGCGGCTTCCTGACCGGCTCGTTCGTCAGCGCCGACAAGGAACTGGACAGCGACGACTTGCGCCGCCAGCAGCCGCGGTTCACCGGCGACAACGCCGCGGCCAACGCCGCGCTGCTGGAGCCGGTGCGTGCCGTCGCCGCCGCGCACGGGGCGACCGTCGGCCAGATCGCCCTGGCCTGGGTGCAGCAGCAGGCGGCCGTCCACGGTCTCGCCGTGGTGCCGATCCCGGGCACCCGCAAGCGCACCCGGGTCGAGGAGAATGCCGCCGCCACCCGCATCCGGCTGACCGACGAGGAGTTGGCGCGGCTCGCGCCGATCGCGGCGAAGGTCGCGGGGGAGCGGTACGCGGACATGACGTTCACCTCCGCCGGGCGGGAGTAGCCGCAGCCGGCACCCGGCGGCGCGGGGGCGGGCCTCCCCCGGCCCCGCGCCTCCCGGCCCCGCGCCTCCCGGCCCCGCGCCTCCCGGCCCCGCGCCTCGGCGGGCCCGCCCTACGCCAGCCGCAGCGCGAAGACGGCGAACGCGGCGGCGAGCACCGCGGCCAGGGTGCGCCGGGTGCCGGGGACGCCGCTCCACGGTGCCTCGAAGCGGTGGGTGGCGCGGCTGATGGCGACCAGGACGACGGCGAAGGCCGGCAGCCAGGCCAGCCGGGCGAGCACCCACCCCAACGAGTCGGGGGCCAGCGTCAGACCGGGTATGCCGCCCAGGTACGAGGCCGGTACGGCCAGGCCGAGCAGCGCCGTCTGGTGCCAGCACAGGATCGTCATGGCCGACAGGTTGATCACCACGACCGGTGCCCACAGCGCGGGCCGCCGCAGCAGCCGTGCGAGCCGGTCGCGCAGCAGCACCGCGGCACCGGACTGCGCCGCCGCCAGCGCCACCACCAGCAGCGACGGCGGATGGGAGTTGGTCCGCGCCTGGCCGGGCACCCCCACCATGCTCGCCGGGTAGTGGAACTCCAGCAGCAGCACGGCGAACAGGGCGGTCCCACCGGCCAGCAGCGTCCACGCGGCACCGCGCCCGAGTCTCTTCTCGCCCCAGCAGACGCCCAGTTGGTAGGCGAACAGCCAGCCGGGCAGCAGGTTGAGCAGGCTCAGCCAGGACGGCATCGCCGCCTCGAAGGGCCCGTAGCGCAGGAAGTCGACGACGGCGACGGCGAGCAGCAGCGGGACCGCGGTCCAGGCGCCCCAACGGCGGGCCGCGCGCAGGCAGTACGGGGTGAGCGCGGTGACCACCGCGTAGACGCCGACGAACCAGAGCGGCTGGATGACCAGCGTCGCCCCGGTGTGCAGGGTCGCCTCCGGCACGCCCAGCAGGTCCAGCACCGTGATCAGCGCGGCGCAGACGGCGGCGACGCCGAGCACCGGGCGGCCCAGCCGGGCCAGCCGGGTGCCGAGCCAGGCGCCGGGCGAGGTGCCGCGTCCGGTGGCGCGGCGGAAGGAGAGCACGGACGCGTGGCCGCCGACGAGGAAGAAGATGCCGAGCATCTGGAGCACCCAACTCGCCGGTGCCAGGCCGCCGACGGCGGTCAGCGGGCTGGCGTTGTGCAGCGCCCCGTCCGCGTCCAGGGTGAAGCCGCCGAGCAGCCAGTGCCCGGTGGGCACGGCGAGCAGGGCCAGGGCGCGCAGCCCGTCGATGGCGCGGTCACGGTGTGCGGGGGTGCATGCGTCGATGGTGCGGACGGTGTCTCTGAGAGGTGAGAGCAGGGCGAGGGACATGAGACGTCCTTGCGGTCGGAGGACTGCGGCGGGCCACCGCCGCGCGGGCGGGCTAGGTCCTGTCGTCAAACTCCCGTCGTCTGCCCGGAGGGCAGGCCCCGCGGCGTCTGGTGCGTGCGCTCGCAAGGCGGAGGGTCTTCCCGGTACTGGGCGTACCGGGAAGATCCCGACAACGCGGCCAGCGTGCGTGCCAGGCGTCGTGGGGCAGACGGGAGTTTGACGACAGGGCCTAGGAGACGGCGGCGTAGTGGCCCAGGGCGATGGCGGCGAAGTTGCGCAGCGAGTCGGTGCCGGGGGCGAGATAGCCGGTGTGTCCGTCGGCCCGTACGGCGGAGACCCGGCGGGCGCCGAAGGCGGGGTCGGTGGGGTCCTCGCCGTGCCCCAGGCCGAGCAGTTCGACGTTCGGGACGTTGCCTATCCAGTCGGTGGCATCCCGGGCCGCCCACACCCGGGCGCCGGTGTGCAGCGCGGCGGCCGAGTCGACGCGCATCCCGGGGGAGCCGAAGACGACCAGGTCACGCAGGGTGCGGCCCAGGTGCGGCGCGGCAAGGCCGCAGACCACCGAGCCGTAGCTGTGGCACAGCAGCGCGGGCGCCGGTATGCGGTCGGCGGCGAGCCCGGACAGGAAGCGGGTCAGCCGGGGAGCGCCGGCTTCCGCGAGCCGCCCGGTGACGGCGTCGGGCCCCAGACCGACCGGCGTGGTGTAGCCGGCCCAGGCGATCACCGCGGTACGGGTGCCGGGGGCGTCGGCCGCCATTCGGCCGCGCAGCGCCCGCGCCATCCCGGTCGGCGTGCCGTACGGGTCCTTCGCGCGGTCGAAGGTGGCCAGGTCGATGTCCGAACCGGGGACGACGACGGCGGTGCGCCGGGCGGCCGTCAGGTCGCCGTGCACCTCGGCTATCTGGCCACGGCCCCGCGGGTCGAAGGCGAGGATCTGCCGGCCGGGCGCGAGCAGACCGGCGCAGCGGGCGGCGGCCTTCCGCGCCGCCTGATGGTCCTGGAGGGTGCCGGCCGGGTCGCTCGCGCGGGCCAGCTGCCGGTCCCGTTCCGCCGCCAGCGCACGGGAGTTGGCCTCGTACCTGAGGGCTATGGGCGCGCCGTCGAGATTGCCGACGGTCAGCGGGTGCCGGGCGGCGAGCAGATGGCGCTGGGCACCGGTCAGCGTGGTGAAGAAGCGGCCGACGCGGGCGGGCGGCGCGGTCGCCGGATCCGGCAGCGGGACGCCGAGGGAGTGGTCGGCGCGCCAGGCGGCGGCGCCCGGCGGGGGCCCGGTGACCGCGGTCTGCGCGGAGCCTGCCGCCCAGCCGCCGGTGCCCGCGGCGATCGTCACCGCGCACACGGCGGCGATGAGCGTGCGCTTGCCGCGCCGGGTGGCGGCTCGCAGCAGGGACATGGTCGTCTCCCTCTTCCGTTGGTGGCGGAGGAAAACGTAGAAAGACGACGGGTGACACGGCGTCACACTGCGGGGCCAACTCCCGCGTGATACCGGGGTAGGGGGTGCGCGCCCGCATGGTCCTCAAGGGGGAGGGGCCAGCTGGGGGGTGCTGATTGCACCGAGCCGGATGAGGGTGCCGACCGGGCTGACGGCAGCGGTCGGGGAGTGTGTCGCAGCGGGTGGCGGCGCCTCGTCATCGGTCGAGACGGTGTCCGGGAGAAGGGTGATTGCCCGCTTCCGTGCCGTAATGGAGACGGCTGCCCGTTCCGGACCGTCCGGGGCGTCATGGCGGGAACCGGATCTCCAACTCACCGGTAGGTCCCGGATACACTCCCCTGCCATGTGTGAATGGAAAGTGGAGAACGGGTGGCGAATACGGTCGCCGCGACCAGACTGGAACAGACCGGACGGTGACCACAGACCGGACACCAGTGCAGTCCGCTCCTGATGGCGGCTCGGCACAAACAGGCGCGGGCTCCGAGGGCGCACTGGCTGTTCCTCGCGCTGACCCTGCCCGTTCTCTTCGGCGCCCTGCTCTTCCAGGGCTGGACCGAGAACGAGGTCGACGGCTCCAAGACCAAACGGTCCTGCGACCAGCCGGTGCCCCGGGCCGCCGCCGACGCCGGACCCGTTCTGTCGGTGGACGGCGACCGGGTGCGCTCGGCCGCGATGCCCGCCGGCACCGTCGCGCTCACCTATGACGGCGGCCCCGACCCGTACTGGACCCCACGGCTGCTCACCCTGCTCAAGAAGCACCACGCGCACGCCACGTTCTTCCTCAGCGGCGCCGACGCCGCCCAGTACCCGGATCTCGTCCGGCAGATCCGGGACGAGGGGCACGAGATCGGCTCCCACTCCTACACCGGAGCCGACCTCGGCAACGCCTCCGGCGTGCGCCGCGCCCTGGAACTCCGGCTCACCCAGGGTGCGTTCGCGGGCGCCGACGGTTTCCGGACCAAGCTGCTGCGGATGCCGATGACCACCACCGTCGCCACCCTGTGCGGCGCGGAGTGGCCCGCCGTGCAACGCGCATCGGCCCACGGCTACCTCGTGGTCGCCGCGGACCGCTCCGGACGGGATCCGTCCGACGGCCTGGTCCGGCAGTTCAGCCAGACCTCACTCGCCTACCGCGAGACGGCGGGGCTGCTCGCCGACCGGGGCGCCCGCCGGTTCACCACGATCTCGGAGGGCATCGGTGCCGACGCGTCCGCCATGACCGACGTCGCCGCGCCCGACCGATGGGCGGGCACCGCGCTGATCTGGTTCCAGTGGCTTGGCCGCGGCTTCGTCTCCGCCCTCACCTGGGTGCTGACCCTCGCCGCCGCGCTCGGCCTGATCCGCCTGCTCGTCCTGGTCCTGTTCGCCCGTGCGCACGTCAGACGCCTGGAACGGCAACGGCCCGGTGCGCCATGGCTGCGCGAGATCCGCGACCCGGTGACCGTCCTCGTGCCCGCGTACAACGAAGAGGCCGGCATCGGGACCACGCTGCGCTCGCTGCTCGCCTCCACGCACGAGCGGCTCCAGATCATCGTGATCGACGACGGCTCGTCGGACCGCACGGTGGAGATCGCCAACGGATACGCGGAGCAGGACCCGCGGGTGCAGGTGGTGTGCCAGCCCAACGCGGGCAAGGCCGCCGCCCTCAACCACGGTCTGGCGTACGCCCGCTGCCCGTACGTGGTGATGGTCGACGCGGACACCGTCTTCGAACCGGACGCGATCGCGCGCCTCATCCAGCCGCTCGCCCACCCGGCGGTCGGCGCGGTCAGCGGCAACACGAAGGTCGGCAACCGCACCCGGCTCCTCGGGCGCTGGCAGCACCTGGAGTACGTCTTCGGGTTCAACCTGGACCGCCGGATGTTCGAGGTTCTGGAGTGCATGCCGACCGTGCCCGGTGCCATCGGTGCCTTCCGGCTCGACGCGCTGATGGGCGTGGGCGGCCTGAGCGAGGACACCCTCGCCGAGGACACCGACCTGACCATGGCGCTGTGGCGGGCCGGCTGGCGGGTGGTCTACGAGGAGAACGCCATCGCGTGGACCGAAGTTCCCACTTCCCTGAGGCAGTTGTGGCGCCAGCGCTACCGCTGGTGCTACGGCACCCTCCAGGCGATGTGGAAACACCGCGCGGCCGTCCGTGAGGTCGGGCACGCCGGGCGCTTCGGGCGGCGCGGTCTGACGTACCTGCTCCTCTTCCAGGTGCTGCTGCCGCTGCTCGCCCCGATCATCGACGTCTTCATGCTCTACAGCGCGCTGTTCACCGACAACCCGGTGAAGTCCGTGGCGACGTGGCTCGGTTTCCTGACCGTGCAGCTCGTCGTGGCGGCGTACGCGCTGCGGCTCGACGGGGAGCGCCGGCGACCGCTGTGGTCGCTCCCCTTCCAGCTCCTGGTCTACCGGCAGCTGATGTACCTCGTCGTCCTTCAGTCGGTGGTCGCCTTCGTGACCGGCAGCCGCCTGAAGTGGCAGCGCATGCACCGCTCCGGTACGGCCGCCGCGGCGGCCCAGCACATCGGCGGACCCCACGACCGCCGCAGCCTGACCGTTACGAGGTGACGACCCTGTATCCCCCCACACCCCCCACATCCCCTCTACCCCCCACACCCCCCACATCCCCTCTACCCCCCACATCCCCGGAGCCCCCCACCTCCGGATTCCCTGGTCACGACCCCATCGGCGACCACCTCCCGCCGTACGCGGCGCCCGGCCCGCCGGGGCAGGGATACGACCCGTACAACTCATACGACCCCCACAACCCCCATAACCCCCACACCCCCTACGTCCCGTACGACGCGTACACCCCGGAGCCCCCCACGCCCGGCCTGCTGCGGAGCGAGACCGCGTACGCCCCGCCGCCCGCGGCGGTCCGCACCCCGGGCGACGAAGACGGGTACGCCCCACGGCCCGCGGCGGTCCGCACCCCGGATGACGAAGACGGGTACGGCCCGCTGCCCGGCGCGTCACCCGGCGGCGGCGCACCCCGGCGCGTCCGGCGCAGGTCGCGGCGGCGGCGCTCACGGGGCAGGCGTGCCCTGCGGGCCACCGGCTTCCTGCTCTCCCTGGTTGTGCTCGGCGGGGCCGGCGCCTACGCCTGGGCGGACTCCCGGCTCGACGACGCGGTCGACCTGTCCGCGCTGCCGGGCAGGGCCGCCCCGGGCCAGGGCACCAACTACCTGATCGTGGGCTCCGACAGCCGCGCGGGCCTCAGCGAGGAGCAGGCGCAGAAGCTGCACACCGGCTCCGGGATCGGCGCGGAAGGCCGCCGCACCGACTCGATGATGGTGCTGCACACCGGCGCCCACGGCACCACCATGACCAGCCTCCCGCGCGACTCCTGGATCACCGTCCCCGCCTACGTCGACCCGAAGACCGGCATCCACCACAAGGCCGCCAGGAACAAGCTCAACGCGGCGTTCTCCCTCGGCGGCCCCGGACTCCTGGTCCGCACCGTCGAGTCGAATACGGGCCTGCACATCGACCACTACACCGAGATCGGCTTCGCCGGATTCGTCGGCATCGTGGACGCGGTCGGTGGGGTGCGCATGTGCGTGGACCGGCACATCGCCGACGAGAAGTCCGGCCTCGACCTCACCCGGGGCTGCCATGTCCTCGACGGGCGGGAGGCGCTGGCCTTTGTGCGCCAGCGCCACCAGGAGAAGGAGGGCGACCTCGGCCGCTCCCGCAACCAGCAGAAGTTCCTGTCCGCCCTGGCGGCCAAGGCGGCATCCCCGGACGTCTGGCTCAGCCCGTCCGCCGTGTTCGGCACGGCAGGCGCGGGCCTCGACACCCTGATCGTCGACGCGTCCACCGGGCTGCCCGAGCTGACCCGCCTCTTCAAGGCGCTGCGCCAGGTGTCGTCCGGCGGCGGCAAACAGCTCAACGTGCCGGTCTCCACCGTCGGCCTGGGCACATCGAAGGGCAGCGCCGTCGTCTGGGACCGTGAACTGTCGCGTCGTCTCTTCGCCGAACTGCGGGCGGACCGCCCGGTCACCGTCCACGGCTGAGGCGGGATCCGGCGCCGGGCGGGCGGTCCGTACGGGCCGCCCGCCCGGATCCCCTCGTTCAGTGATCGCCGGGCGACACCAGCCCCGACTCGTACGCGAAGATGACCGCCTGGGCCCGGTCCCGCAGCGCCAACTTGGCCAGGACGCGCCCGATATGGGTCTTCACGGTCTGCTCGGCGAGCACCAGCGCCTCGGCGATCTCCTGGTTCGACAGGCCGCGGGCGATCAGCTCCAGCACCTCCGTCTCGCGCGGGGTGAGGCCGTTGAGCCGCAGCGCGGTGCTCTCCTTGCGGGGAGCGGGCCGCTGCCTGGCGAAGTCGGCGATCAGGCGGCGGGTCACCGACGGCGCGAGCAGCGCCTCGCCGCCCGCGACGACCCGGACCGCCGAGATCAGGTCGGCCGGCGGCGCGTCCTTGAGCAGGAAGCCCGAAGCCCCCGCCCGCAGCGCCTCGTAGACGTAGTCGTCGACGTCGAACGTGGTCAGCATCAGCACCTTCGGGCGGTGGCTGACACCCGGCGGCGGACCCAGCAGCTGTCTGGCCGCCTCCAGGCCGTCCATCTCCGGCATCCGGACGTCCATCAGCACCACGTCCGGATGCGTCCGGCGGCTCAGCTCGACACCCTGCACGCCGTCCGGGGCATCCCCCACCACGTCGATGTCGCTCTGCGCGGAGAGCAGCGCGGCGAAACCGGCCCGCACCATGGCCTGATCGTCGACGATGATCACTCGTGTGGTCATGTGGAGTCGGTGTCCTTCACGGTCAACTGAGGGGGAGTGAGCGGGAGTTGGGCGGCCACATGGAATCCGCCGCCTGGCAGCGGCCCGGTTCTCAGCGAGCCGCCCAGCAGGCGCACCCGCTCCCGCATGCCGACCAGGCCGTGCCCGGTGCCGGAGGTCTCCAGCGGCTCGGACGGCGAGGGCGGCTGACTGTTGGCGACGTAAACGGTCAGCGAAGCGTCGCCGAACTCGGGCATCACCATCACCCGGGTCCGCGCGCCCGGAGCGTGCCGCACGACGTTCGCCAGCGCCTCCTGCACGATCCGGTACGCCGACAGATCCACCGCGGGCTCCAGCCCGAGGGGCTCGTCCGGCAGCGTCAACTCAACCGGTACACCGGCCCGTACGGTGCCGTCGACCAGCTTGGGCAGCTCGTCGAGGCCCGGCTGCGGGGACTTCTCGGGACCGCCGTCCCGCTCCGTCTCGGCGCTGCGCAGCACACCCAGCAGCCTGCGCATCTCGGTCAGCGACTCGCGCGCGGTCGCCGCGATGGTGGCGAACTCCTCCTGCGCGGCCTCGGGTATCCCCGCGATGCGGTACGGGGCGCTGTCGGCCTGGACCGTGATCACCGACATGTGGTGGGCGACGACGTCGTGCAGCTCCCGGGCGATGCGGGCGCGTTCCTCCAGCAGCGTGCGGCGGGCGCGCTCCGCCTCGCTGATGGTCTCCTGCTCGATCAACTTCCGCCGGGTGTCGCCGCGTTCCCGCAGCGTGGCGCCGAACAGCAGCACCACGCCGCTCAGTACGAACATCAGCACCCAGCTGCCGTCGCTGTGCACGGGGGCGACCACCTCGAAGGCGATGCTGAGCGCGCCGGTCGTCAGCCAGACGGCGAGCAGCGTGCGGCGGCGCTCACGCAGCGACAGCGCCAGCATCAGCGCGAGATAGCCGATGATCACCGTGGGGGGCCACGGCCAGGAGCCGTCTTCGGCCGTGGGCAGCGCGGCCAGCGCCGCCGCGCACACGGCGTCGGCGGCGAAGATCACCCACCACGCCTGGAGCGGCCGGGTCACCGACAGCAGCAGCGGGACGGTCTGCGCGGTCGCCAGCCCGCCGGCCAGGCCGCCGTCCAAGCCGTAGCCCTCGCTGAGCAGGCGCTGGGTCGTCGGCAGCAGCGAGACCGCGAAGGCGAAGGCGACGACGTACGGCAGCCGGCGCAGCCAGGCGCTGCGGACGTCGGCGAACAGCGGCGTGCCGGGGCCCGCCGGGGTGCCGAGGTTGTCGGCGAGCACGCGCAGCGCCTGGTGTGCGGCGCGCTCCGCCCGCCTCCGCGCGGACCCGCGGGGCGTGCCGCGGCCGGGCTCCGGTGTCTGAGGATCGTTCGTCATCGCCCGATAAATCTAAGCGGACCGATACCACCGGGGCGTCATACCGGGGTCTGGAGCAGCACCCCGTACCACGGTATGACCCCGGGCCTGCCGGGCGGGACGCAGGCCCCGCCTACAGCTCGGCCAGCAGCTCGGCCTTCTTCGCGCTGAACTCGCCGTCGGTCACCAGACCCGCGGTGTGCAGCTCGCCGAGCTGCCGTATCCGGTCGGCGATATCGGCCGGATCCCGCCGGGTCTCGCCGGCCCTGCCCGCCGGTTCGCGGACGGGGGTGTCAGCACCGAAAGCCGCGGCGCGCACCGCCTGGAGCACCGCGGCGGCGAACGGCAGCGACTCGTGGACCGGGCCGTAGCCGAGCCCGAAGACCACGGCCGCCGGATCCTGGTCCGCCGCGCCGGGAAGCGCCTCGTGCGCCCCGCGCTCCAGCAGCCGCAGATGTCCGGTGACCACTTCGGGCGAGCGCCATTCCACCCCGGCCAGCTCGCCGACGGCGAAGGTCTGGTCGCCGCGTTTCCACTTCGCGGACGAGGCACCCGTCCAGAACCAGCGGAACGCGACCGTGTCGCCGTCGAAGGACGCCTTGCCGTCGTACGCCTTGAAGGCCAGCGGCGGGTCGGGCGCCGCCACCAGATGGCGGTCGGCAGGCTCCGCCGCCTCCGGGACCAGCGCGGCGCGCAGCGCGTCGGCGAACTGCCCGGCCGACGCCTCGCGTTCGGCGGGCAGCACCAGGCGGTACGGATCGGAGTCCTCCTTGAGCTGCCCGTCCGCCGCCTCCATCAGCGGATCGGCGCCGGGCCGCGGCACGGCATGCAGGACCACGGTGCCGCGTCTGCCCTCGGACAGCTCGACAGATCTCAGCGCCTCGTACGGAATGCGTCGCTCGCCGAGCGCCTGGAAGAGCTTCGGCCTGCGGATCCCCCGTTCGAAGCGGATGAGCACGGAGTCCGTTTCGAACTCCCAGACGGCGTGAAAACCGGCCAGCACATCACCCATGCGGCTCATCGTAAGCGGCGGTTGCCCGCCCGTCCCCCTTCCGTGCACCGTGTGCCGTGTGCGTTCGGCGCCTTCCCGGCCACCGCGTCGCGCTCCGTGGCGCGGGGTGCGCGGGACACCGGGCCGCACCGCCCGCCCGGTACCCGGCTCAGGCGAGGCCGGCGCTGCAGTCGCTGTCGTCGGACGCGCAGGCCACGTCGCCGAGCGCGCCGACGCCGACCAGCGCGAAGTTGTGCAGGCTCTCCGTCCCGGGGGTGAAGTAGCCCGCGTGGCCGACGGCGCCGTCGGCCGACAGGACCCGGCTGCCGAACGACGGGTCGACCGGATCGGCGCCGTGGCCGAGCCCGCCGACCTCCATGTACGGCACGTCCTGGATCCAGTCGTCGGCATCCCGCATCGCCCAGACCCGGGCGCGGGTTTTCAGGCCCGCCCTGCTCTCGGTCCGCATCCCGGGGCTGCCGGCCACCGCGATGTCCCCGACGTTGGACGGCAGGTCGTGCGCGGCGAGGCCGCACACCACGGATCCGTAGCTGTGGCAGAACAGCGAGACGGAGTCGGCGTCCGGCAGCGACCGGGTCAGCGACTGGAGCCGGACGGCGCCGGCCGCCGCGAGCTGGCCGGTGGCGGCCTCCACACCGAGACCGGCGGGCGCGGTGTAGTCGGCCCAGGCGATCACGGCGGTACGGGCGCCGGGCCTGGCGTCCCGCTCGGCCGCGTAGAGCGACTTGGCCATGCCCACCGGGGCGATGGTCGGCCGCGCGGTGCGTTCGAAGTTCGTCAGGTTGGTGTCCACACCGGGGACGACGACCGAGACCCGGCGGGCCGTGGTGAGGTCACCGAAGACCTCGGCGGCCCGCCCGCCGCCCGCCGGGTCGAAGGCAAGGATCTGGCGGCCCTTGGCCATCATCGACTCGAAGCGGCCCTTGAGACGGTCGGCCGTCTGCCGGCCGACGGGCGTGAGGCGGTGGTCGGACGCGCGTTCCTGTTCCACGGCGCGGGCCTGGTCCAGGGCCGTCCTGTTGGCGCGGTAGCGCAGCTGCACGGGTGCGCCGTCCATATTGCCGACGACCAGCGGATACCGGTCGGCGAGCTGCTGGCGCTCGATGCCGTCGAGCGACGCGAAGAACGCCCGCAAGGTGGCCGGGGTGCCGTCGGGGTCAGGCAGCGGGTGCCCGCGGAAGGCGGCGTGCTGCCAGCGAGCCTTGGCGGTGCCGAGGGGGTTGGGGTCCTCCTGGTGGTTGCTTCTGATGGCGGTCCACCCGGTGATGGCCAGCATCACGAACACCACCACCAGGGCGAGTGCCGCACGCCAGGCGGTGGACTGCAGAAAACCGAAGGAGGGGCCGAGCCCAGAGAAAGAATTCACCGCGGGCCACCCTAGGAGACGCGGCACCATGCACGCCCCGGGCGTGAGTCATGTCACGTTTCGCGCCAGGAATTTCGACCAAATCGGACACGGGGTGGGGAATTCCCGTGCTCGGCTGCGCGGAGCCACCCTCATCGGGCGGCGCGGTCGTGACGTGCCGACGGGGATCAGTGACGGCGCGTCGGCACGGGGCCGCCCGTACGGCGGGGGGCCCGGCCGCGTGTCGGGCGTGCGTCGGGCCCGGCGCGTCGGGCGCCATATGTGGCGGCGGACGTGGCCGGACCGCCGGCCCGGTGGCCGCTTCCCGGGCCGGGCCGCTTCACCGTCCGGCGCGCCAGTCGTCGTCTATGGCCGGCCTGATGTGATCGAGGTGGGACTCGGTCAGCGTCCGGAGGGAATCAACGCTGCAGTCCTGGCCCTCGCCCCACACCTTGCCCGCCGCCCGCAGCACGCCGCTGAACACCGCGACCAGCACCCGCGGGCGCGGATCCAGCCCGGCGTCGAGCCCCTCGCGCCGGGCGATCAGCTGCGCGATCTCCTCCTCCAGGTCGGAGGAGCGCCGCAGGTGGGCGGCGACCAGCGCGGGTGTCGACTCGATCATCTGGTAGGAGCGCATGTGCAGCTCCACCGGAACCACCGACTCGATCGCGGCGCCGATCTCGTCCCAGGCCACCATCACCGCGCTGCGCAGCGCGGCCAGCGGCGCCTCGGTCGCCGGGCGTCGCCGCAGTTCGTCGACGAAGCGGGCCTCCACCATCTCCTGGACGGCGAAGACGACCTCTTCCTTGTTGGTGAAGTAGCGGAAGAAGGTGCGCTGGGAGACGTCCACGGCCGCGGCGATCTCGTCGACGGTCGTCGCGTCGTATCCCTGCGCCGTGCACAGTTCGAGCGCCGCGCGGATGAGCGCGTCGCGGGTGCGCTGTTTCTTCCGTGCGCGCAGACCGCAGCTGACTGGCTTCCGCGCCGTCGACGGGGCCATCCTGCGCCGCCTTTCCTGGTGTTCTCGCTGCTCAGGATACCTGTGAGGGAAATGACAGTTACCGACGGATGGATCGCTTTGTCAACTGTCAGTGGCTGACATTATTCTCCTTGCATGAGCTCCCAGACCCCGGTTGCCGACGTCGCACCGGAACATCCCGTACCGGAGCCCCGCAAGGGGCTGCGCGGCCATCCGTGGCTGACTCTCTTCTCCGTCGCCATCGGCGTCATGATGGTCGCCCTCGACGGCACCATCGTCGCCATCGCCAACCCGGCCATCAAGCAGGACCTGGGCGCCTCGCTCGCTGACGTCCAGTGGATAACCAACGGCTACATGCTCGCGCTGGCCGTCTCGCTGATCACCGCGGGCAAGCTCGGTGACCGCTTCGGCCACCGCCAGACCTTCCTGATAGGCATCCTCGGCTTCGCCGCCGCATCGGGGGCCATCGGCTTCTCCAACGAGGTCACCTTCGTCATCGTCTTCCGCGTGCTCCAGGGCCTGTTCGGCGCGCTGTTGATGCCCGCGGCGCTGGGTCTGCTGCGCGCGACCTTCCCCGCCGAGAAGCTCAACATGGCGATCGGTATCTGGGGCATGGTCATCGGCGCCTCCACCGCGGGCGGCCCGATCGTCGGCGGCCTGCTCGTCGAGCACGTCAGCTGGCAGTCGGTCTTCTTCATCAACGTCCCCGTGGGCGTCCTGGCGCTCGTCCTCGGCCTGGTGATCCTCAAGGACCACCGCGCGGAGAACGCCCCCCGCTCCTTCGACATACCCGGCATCGTGCTGCTCTCCGGCGCGATGTTCTGCCTCATCTGGCCGCTGATCAAGGCGTCCGAGTGGGGCTGGGGCGACATGAAGACCTGGGGCTTCCTGATCGGTTCCGTGGTCCTCTTCGCGCTCTTCGCGTTCCTGGAGACCAAGGTCCGCGAGCCGCTCATCCCGCTGCGGATGTTCCGCTCCGTGCCGCTGACCGCCGGCACCATCCTCATGATCCTGATGGCTTTCGCCTTCATGGGCGGCCTGTTCTTCGTGACGTTCTACCTCCAGAACGTGCACGGCATGAGCCCCGTCGACAGCGGCCTGCACCTCCTCCCGCTGACCGGCATGATGATCGTCGGCTCGCCGCTGGCCGGCGCCCTGATCACCAAGCTCGGCCCGCGCATCCCGCTGGTCGGCGGCATGGTCCTGACCGCCGTCGCGATGTACGGCATGTCAGGACTGGACACCAACAGCAGCACCGGCCCGATGTCCCTGTGGTTCGCCCTGCTCGGCCTGGGTCTCGCCCCGGTCATGGTCGGCGCCACCGAGGTCATCGTCGGTAACGCCCCGCTGGAGCTGTCCGGTGTCGCGGGCGGCCTCCAGCAGGCCGGCATGCAGGTCGGCGGCAGCCTCGGTACGGCCGTGCTGGGCGCCGTGATGGCCTCCCGTGTGGAGAACGATCTGCCCGGGAACTGGAAGGCGGCGGGGCTGCCGCCGGCCCGCCCCGAGCAGCTGGCCCAGGCGTCCGACGCGGTCTCCGCCGGTATCGCTCCGGTGCCGAAGGGCACCCCGCCGGAGCTGGCGCAGAAGATCGTCACCGTCTCGCACGACACCTTCGTCTCCGGCATGGGCCTGGCCTTCACGGTCGCCTGCGGAGTCGCGATCGTCGCGGCCGTCGTCGCGATGTTCACCAAGCGCGGCAAGAACGCGGAGGCGGGCGCGGGCGTCGGCCACATCTGACCGGCCCGCGGGCGCCGGCGGCCACCGCCGGCGCCCGGACCGCCGCGGAACCCGCGGCGACAGCACCCTGCCGCACCGCTCCACCCGGCGCGCGGCCGGCCGAGAATCCCTCTCGGCGGGCCGCGCGCCGTCGCGTTCCGGAGGCCGCAGGAAGGCCGCCGACGCGTCAACCACGCGTCGGCGAAGCCGAGTTGCCCGGATCCGCCGATGCCCTGGCGCGGCCGGGCACAGCGCGCCGGGCCGAATCCCTCATCCGGGTGAGCCCCCACGGGAACCATCCGCCGCCGCCCGGCCACGACCGGCCGGCCACCCCGCAGCGGCCCGCCGCCCCGCCAAGGGGGGAACGGTTTCCGCAGCGCGCGCCGCCGCCCGCCGCCGCGTCAACACCGCGCCCCCAACCCCTGCCCCGAGCCGTACGCTCCGTCCCCATCGCCGATCCGGGTGGTCCGTGCGCCGAGGGCTTGGCAGCCGCCCCGCACGGTCGGGAAGCTCGGCTCGAACCCGCGGCAGGCAACCGGCCCGCCGCGGAGAGCCACCGCACTCCACGGGGGAAGATTCCTATGCGTACGTTCCGCAGCACCGCGCTCGTCACCGGCCTCGCCGCACTGGCCACGGCGCTCACCGCACCGGCCGTCCTCGCGGCCCCGCCCGCCCACGCGGCACCCGGCAGCCGCACCGCACCCGCATCGGGCGACTGCTCCAGTGGCCAGCTGTGCGTCTGGCCCACGGCGGACTTCGGCGGCAAGCGGCAGACCTACGAGCTGTCCGACACCGACATCGAAAGCTGCGTCACGCTCCCCAAGGGCACCGCGGCGGCCTCGCTCGCCAACCGCACCGGCCGGCCGGTCACCACCTACCAGAGCGCGGAATGCGCCGAGACCGGCGAGTTCAACACCTACCCGGGCGGCGGCAGTTGGGTGCCCCGCTCGCCGTACCAGGTCAGGGCGTTCAAGATCTGGGAGCGCTGACCCGGCACCCGGCACAACGGCCGCGCCCCCGACCGGCGGCATCGCTGGTCGGGGGCGCGGCGGACACCGTACGGCGGTGTGCCGGTGCGGATCAGGCGTCGCCGCCGGCCTCCCCGGCCTCGGCAGCCGTGACGTCCAGCAGCTGGTAGCGGTCGATGGCCTGCTTCAGCAGCGAGCGGTCGACCTTGCCCTCACGGGCCAGCTCGGTGAGGACTCCCAGCACGATCGACTGGGCGTCGATGTGGAAGAAGCGGCGGGCCGCGCCACGGGTGTCGGCGAAGCCGAAGCCGTCGGCACCCAGCGACTGGTACGTACCGGGCACCCAGCGGGCGATCTGGTCCGGGACGGAGCGCATCCAGTCCGAGACCGCGACCTTCGGGCCCTGGGCGTTCTGGAGCTTCTGCGTCACGTACGGGACGCGCTGCTCCTCCTCCGGGTGCAGCAGGTTGTGCCGCTCGATCTCCACCGCGTCGCGGCGCAGTTCGTTCCAGGAGGTGGCCGACCAGACGTCCGCCTTGACGTTCCACTCGTCCGCGAGGATCTGCTGGGCCTCCACGGCCCACGGCACCGCGACACCGGAGGCGAGGATCTGGGCCGCGTGCTCGCCCTTCTCACCGGCCTTGATGCGGTGCAGGCCCTTGAGGATGCCCTCGACGTCCGCGTCGGCCGGCTCGGCCGGGTGCTGGATCGGCTCGTTGTAGACGGTCAGGTAGTAGAAGATGTCCTCGGAGTTCTCTCCGTACATCCTCCGCAGACCGTCCTTGACGATGTGCGCGATCTCGTAACCGTAGGCCGGGTCGTAGGCGACACAGGCCGGGTTGGTCGAGGCCAGCAACTGCGAGTGCCCGTCGGCGTGCTGGAGGCCCTCGCCGGTCAGCGTCGTACGGCCGGCGGTCGCGCCCAGGACGAAACCGCGCGCCAACTGGTCGGCCATCTGCCAGAACTGGTCGCCGGTGCGCTGGAAACCGAACATCGAGTAGAAGACGTAGACCGGGATCAGCGGCTCGCCGTGCGTCGCGTAGGCGGAGCCCGCGGCGATCAGCGAGGCGGTGCAGCCCGCCTCCGTGATGCCGTCGTGCAGCATCTGCCCGGTCGGCGACTCCTTGTAGGCCAGCAGCAGTTCGCGGTCGACCGACTCGTAGATCTGGCCCAGCGGGTTGTAGATCTTCGCCGACGGGAAGAACGCGTCCATGCCGAAGGTGCGGTACTCGTCGGGCGCGATCGGCACGAAGCGCTTGCCGATCTCCTTGTCCCGCATCAGGTCCTTCAGGACGCGGACGAACGCCATGGTCGTGGCGATCTTCTGGTGCCCCGAACCCTTCTTGGCGCCGGCGTACGCCTTGTCGTCCGGCAGCTGGAGCGGCTTGGCGCGCACGACACGGGTGGGAACGTAACCACCGTGCGCCTTGCGCTGGTCGTGCATGTACTGGATCTCTTCCGAGTCGCGGCCCGGGTGGTAGTAAGGCGGCAGGCCGTCCTCCAGGTCCTTGTCCGCGATCGGGAGGTGCAGCCGGTCACGGAAGCCCTTGAGGTCCTCGACCGTCAGCTTCTTCATCTGGTGGGTCGCGTTGCGGCCCTCGAAGTTCGGGCCGAGCGTCCAGCCCTTGACGGTCTGCGCGAGGATCACCGTCGGCTGGCCCTTGTGCGCCTTGGCCGCCGCGTACGCCGCGTAGATCTTCTTGTGGTCGTGACCGCCGCGGCCCAGGTGCAGGATCTGGTCGTCGGTCATGTTCTCGACCATCGCCCGCAGCCGCTGGTCGTCACCGAAGAAGTGGTCGCGGATGTACGCGCCGGTCTCGGTGGCGTACGTCTGGAACTGGCCGTCCGGCGTGGTGTTGAGCTTGTTCACCAGGATGCCGTCGCGGTCCTGGGCGAGCAGCGGATCCCAGCTGCGGTCCCAGACCAGCTTGATGACGTTCCAGCCGGCGCCGCGGAACTGCGACTCCAGCTCCTGCATGATCTTGCCGTTGCCGCGGACCGGGCCGTCCAGGCGCTGGAGGTTGCAGTTGACGACGAAGGTGAGGTTGTCCAGGCCCTCGCGCGCGGCGATGGACAGCTGGCCGAGCGACTCCGGCTCGTCCATCTCGCCGTCGCCCAGGAACGCCCAGACGTGCGAGTCGGAGGTGTCGGCGATGTCGCGCGCCTGCATGTAGCGGTTCATCCGCGCCTGGTAGATCGCGCCCAGCGGGCCGAGACCCATGGAGACGGTCGGGAACTCCCAGAAGTCCGGCATCAGCCGCGGGTGCGGGTAGCTCGACAGACCGTTGGGCGCCTTGGACTTCTCCTGGCGGAACGCGTCCAGCTGCGACTCGGACAGCCGGTCCAGCAGGAACGCGCGGGCGTACACGCCGGGGGAGGCGTGGCCCTGGAAGAAGATCTGGTCGCCGCCCTTGCCGTCGTCCTTGCCCCGGAAGAAGTGGTTGAAGCCCACGTCGTACAGGGAGGCGGAGGAGGCGAAGGTCGCGATGTGGCCGCCGACGCCGATGCCGGGGCGCTGGGCCCGGGAGACCATGACGGCCGCGTTCCACCGCGTCGCGTTCAGGACCTTGCGCTCGATCTCCTCGTTACCGGGGAAGAACGGCTCGTCCTTGGTGGCGATGGTGTTGACGTAGTCCGTGCTGCGCATCTCGGGCACGGCCACGCGCTTCTCGCGGGCACGCTCGATCAGTCGAAGCATGAGGTAGCGAGCTCGTTCCCGGCCTCGCTCATCGACGGCTGCGTCGAGCGAGTCGAGCCATTCCTGGGTCTCTTCGGGATCGAAGTCCGGGACCTGGCTGGGAAGGCCGCCAATGATGATCGGGTTTCGATCGGATCCGGAAGCCACGCTGTTCCTTCGTGTTCGGTTCATGTCGTGCTCTGCACGCGATAGCTGCTGCGCACGCGGTCGGATGCTGTCTCTCTGTGGTTTCTTCTGGGGTCGCGCCGTGTTCCATCGTGTACCGAGGCATCGCGATACGTCATCTCTACCGATGGGTAACCGCCGCCGCGGAGACAGGCGCTACAAAGGCCGACTTCTCAGGTCGGCCAAACCGCAACCATACGCCCATGTCGACAGAGGGTGACGGGCGCCGGTGCGTATTCCGCATACGCATCGGAGGGCCGGGCAGAAGTCATGAAGGAATCCGCTTGTCCCTGTCCACCCCGCAAACCCGACAGAAGGGAGTGATGCGTATCACTTGGTCCTGTCCTGGCGGGGTCGTAGTTGCGGCGAGAAGCCTCGAATCGTCACCGTTTAGGCGGTCTCGACGGCCGGGTACTTGCGCGATCCGTCCCGCCCGTGTGGACTACGCCCAATGCTCCGCGCACGCGCGGAGCCTTCCGAGCATTTTCCGAAACATGACAGGAGGCAATCCGTGAGCGCGACCGCGGACCACGCGGAGGAGCGGACCAACCCTGCCGCCAAGCTGGGGTTCGAGCCCGGACAGGTGGTCCAGGAGATCGGATTCGACGACGACGTCGATCAGGATCTCCGCGAAGGCATTGAGACCGTGATCGGCCAAGACCTCGTCGACGAGGACTACGACGATGTCGCTGACGTCGTTCTGCTGTGGTTCCGGGACGAGGACGGTGACCTCACGGACGCGCTGGTGGACGCCATCGGGCTGATCGATGAGGGCGGACAGGTCTGGTTGCTGACCCCCAAGACCGGCCGTGACGGTTACGTCGAGCCGAGCGACATCAATGATGCCGCGCAGACCGCGGGTCTGTCCCAGACCAGGAGCATCAACGCGGGCAAGGACTGGTCCGGTAGCCGGCTGGTCACGCCGAGGGCGGCGAAGCCCGGCAAGCGCTGAAGCGCTCTTCCTCGATTCCCGTAGCCGAGCCCCTCTCCGGTCCGTCCGGAGGGGGGCTCGGCCCTGTCCGGGGACGGCCGACGGGCGGCGCGTAGGGTTGCTCCGGTACCTGTTGAGCGTGACCGGAAGGGATGCACCATGGCGATCGAGGTCGGTACGAAGGCTCCGGATTTTGAGCTGAAGAACCAGCACGGCGAGCTGGTCACGCTCTCGCAGTTCCGTGGTGAGAAGGCCGTCGTCCTCCTCTTCTACCCCTTCGCCTTCACCGGTGTGTGCACCGGCGAGCTGTGTGCGCTCCGTGACGAGCTGCCGAAGTTCGTCAACGACGACGTGCAGCTGCTGGCGGTCTCCAACGACTCCCCGTTCTCGCAGCGCGTCTTCGCCGAGCAGGAGGGCCTGGAGTACCCGCTGCTTTCGGACTTCTGGCCGCACGGCGAAGCCTCGCGTGCGTACGGCGTCTTCGACGAGGAGAAGGGCTGCGCGGTGCGCGGCACCTTCATCATCGACAAGGAGGGCGTCGTGCGCTGGACGGTCGTCAACGGTCTGCCCGACGCCCGTGACCTGAACGACTACCTCAAGGCGCTCGACACCATCTGAGCCGCCCCTCTTCCGCTGCGCCCCGGGCCGCAATCTCCGCCGCAACGACATTCGTCGGCGATATCTGCGTCCGGTGGGAACCGGTCACTAGGATCGATTCGTTGATCCGATGCCATGCACGATGGGGGCGCAAGATTTTTCGTACCCCTCGAATCTATGGGAGGACTCGTGGGAGTCAGCCTCAGCAAGGGCGGCAACGTCTCGCTGACGAAGGAAGCCCCCAATCTGACCGCCGTTCTCGTCGGTCTGGGCTGGGACGCCCGTACCACCACCGGTACGGACTTCGACCTGGACGCCAGCGCCCTGCTGGCGAACGACCAGGGCAAGGTCGCCAACGACCAGAACTTCGTGTTCTTCAACAACCTGAAGAGCCCCGACGGTTCGGTCGAGCACACCGGTGACAACACCACCGGTGAGGGCGAGGGCGACGACGAGGCGATCAAGGTGAACCTCGCCGGGGTGCCCGCCGACGTCAGCAAGGTCGTCTTCCCGGTGTCGATCTACGACGCCGAGAACCGCCAGCAGAGCTTCGGCCAGGTGCGCAACGCGTACATCCGCGTGGTCAACCAGGCCGACGGCAACGAGCTGGCGCGCTACGACCTCAGCGAGGACGCCTCGACCGAGACCGCCATGGTCTTCGGCGAGCTGTACCGCAACGGCGCGGAGTGGAAGTTCCGGGCCATCGGCCAGGGCTACGCATCGGGACTGCGCGGCATCGCGCAGGACTTCGGCGTCAACGTCTGACCGCGCAGCGCAGGCCGGTGGTGCCGGCCGTGTGCAGCAGACAGGTTTTCCGCGTCCGGCGCCGTACGCCCCCTCGGGGGACGTGCGGCGCCGGACGCGCTTGAAGGGGCCGCGGGCCGCGCACGGTCCGCGCCGATACCGGGGAGGAAGCGAACATCATGGGCGTCACGCTCGCCAAGGGAGGCAACGTCTCCCTGTCCAAGGCCGCTCCGAATCTCGCCCAGATCATGGTCGGGCTCGGCTGGGACGCGCGCTCCACGACAGGAGCCGATTTCGACCTGGACGCCAGTGCGCTGCTGTGTGCATCGGGCCGGGTGCTGGGCGACGAGTACTTCGTCTTCTACAACAACCTCAAGAGTCCCGAGGGTTCCGTCGAGCACACCGGTGACAACCTCACCGGCGAGGGCGAAGGGGACGATGAATCGATCCTGGTGGACCTCACGGGCGTGCCCGCGCAGGTCGACAAGATCGTGTTCCCGGTGTCGATTCACGACGCGGAGGCGCGCGGCCAGAGCTTCGGGCAGGTCAGCAACGCCTTCATCCGCATCGTGAATCAGGCGGACGGCAGCGAGCTCGCCCGTTACGACCTCAGTGAAGACGCGTCCAGCGAAACGGCGATGATCTTCGGCGAGGTTTACCGCTACAACGGCGAATGGAAGTTCAGGGCGGTGGGCCAGGGGTACGCGTCGGGCCTGCGGGGCATCGCTCTAGACTTCGGGGTCAACGTTTCGTAAAGCCGCCGCCCTGCGCGCGCGGGGGGCCCACACAGCGAGGGATTGGGTAGGCAGTGCTCCTGAAAACCTTTGGCTGGTCGTTCGCCGTCACGGTGCTCGGCTTGGCCTTGGCCGGCGTCCTCTGGGGGTGGCAGGGGCTCGCGATTGTCGGGATCCTGTCCGTCCTGGAGATCTCGCTCTCGTTCGACAACGCGGTCATCAACGCAGGCATCCTGCGCAAGATGAACGCCTTCTGGCAGAAGATCTTCCTGACCATCGGCATCCTTGTCGCGGTGTTCGGCATGCGGCTGGTCTTCCCGGTCGTCATCGTCGCGATCACCGCGAAACTGGGGCCGATCGAGGCGGTCAATCTCGCGATCCACGACAAGGCGCACTACGAGGAACTCGTCACCGCGGCGCATCCCGCCATCGCGGCGTTCGGCGGGATCTTCCTGTTGATGATCTTCCTCGACTTCATCTTCGAGGAGCGCGACTACAAATGGCTGGCCTGGATCGAGAAGCCGCTGGCCAAACTCGGCAAGCTCGACACGCTGTCCGTGATCATCGCGCTGGTCGCCCTCCTGGTGGCCTCGATGACGGTCGCCACGAACGTCGCGCACGGCGGTGGTGACAAGAGCGCCACGGTCCTGCTCTCCGGCGTCGCCGGCCTCATCACGTACCTCGTCGTCGGCGGCATCTCCGGCTACTTCGAGGACAAGCTGGAGGACGAGGAGGACGACGGCGATGGGGCCGAGGGCGCCAAGCCACCGGCCAAGAAGGGCGCCGGCGCGAGCGCGACCGTGGGCCTGGCCGGCAAGGCCGCGTTCTTCATGTTCCTCTACCTGGAGGTCATCGACGCGTCCTTCTCCTTCGACGGCGTCATCGGCGCGTTCGCCATCACCAACGACATCTTCGAGATGGCGCTGGGTCTCGGCATCGGCGCGATGTACATCAGGTCCCTGACCGTCTTCCTGGTCCGCAAGGGCACCCTGGACGACTACGTCTACCTGGAGCACGGCGCGCACTACGCGATCGGCGCGCTCGCCGTCATCCTGCTCATCACGATCAGGTACGAGATCCACGAACTCGTCACGGGATTCGTCGGCATCGCGCTGATCGCCCTCTCCTTCGGCTCGTCCGTGCGGAAGAACCGGCGCGACGGCAAACCGGGCGGCGGTGCCGAACCGAAGGTGGAAGTATCCTCCGGCGTGTGACGCGGGCCTGATTGAGGAACGCTCTCAGCGGGGCGGCCATGGGGTGCAGACCTCGGGCCGCCCCGTTGTCATATGGGCCGAGCAGTGGGGTGGGCAAGGTGTCGTTCCTGGGGAACCTGTGGCGCGGTGGAGCGCCGAAGTACGACAGCGGCGGTGCGTCGTACGTCGTGGAGCTGACGAAACGGAATCCGGTCGTCTCGCTGACCAAGCAGGGCGCCGACAGCGGGCACATGCGGGTCAACCTGCACTGGCAGATGCGCACTTCGGATCTGGGGGACCGCGGCAAGCGGAGCCTGGGCAGCCTGCTGCGGCACCCGGGCAAGATGTTCAAACCCGAGGTGGTGCAGGCGCAGGGACCGGCCGTGGTCAAGATCGACCTCGACCTGGCCTGCATGTACGAGCTGACGGACGGCACCAAGGGCGTGGTGCAGCCGCTGGGCGACTTCCTGGGCGACCTCAACGCCCCGCCCTACGTGCAGCTGAGCGGCGACGACCGGTTCGGCTCGCCCTCCGGCGAGACGCTGTACATCAACATGGACCACCGTGACGAGATCAAGCGGCTGCTGATCTTCGTCTACATCTACGACGGCACCCCCGCCTTCGACCGTACGCACGCGGTGGTGACGCTCTACCCGACCACCGGGCCGCGGGTCCAGATACGGCTCGACGAGCGGGCGCCGCAGGCCCGTTCCTGCGCCATCTTCACGCTGGAGAAGACCAAGGACGACCTGACCGTGCGCCGCGAGGTCAAGTACGTCTACGGCTTCCAGGCGGAGCTGGACCGGCTCTACGGCTGGGGCCTCCACTGGGGCCGCGGCTACAAGTCGAAGGTGTGACCTCCGCCTGCCGCCGGGCTCAGCGGCGCTGGAACTGCGGGCCCTGGGGCGGCAGGACGAAGGACGGGTCCGGCGCGGCGGGCGGCTGCTGCGGGTACCCGTACGTCGCCTGCGGCTGCTGCGGGTAGCCGTAAGCGGGCTGCTGCGGCGGGTACGGCGGCGGGCCCGGCTGCTGGGGGACCGGCGGGCCTGGGTAGCCGTACGCGGGCGGGGACGGCGGCTGGGCGGGCGGCGGCGGAACGTTCTGCGGGTAGCCGTAGCCGCCGCCGGTGGGCTGGGGGTAGCCGTATCCACCGCCCGTGGGCTGCGGGTAGCCGTAGCCGCCGGTGGGCGGCGGGCCCGGGGGGAGCGGGGCGGCGGAGAAGGGCTCGGGCAGCGGGTCGGGCACGTGCTGGGTGGCCGCTTCGGGGTCGGTCGAAGGCTGTCCGGCCGCGGCGGCGGGCGGGCCCGCGGCCTGCTCGGGCCAGGCGGTGGCGGGCGGCGGTGCGCCGTCGGGGCGGGCCGCTGTGGACGGCTGCGGGGGAGTGCCGTCCGCGGGAGGCGCGGCGGCCGGCTGCGGTGCGGGGCCGGGCCGTGGGGCGTCCCCGTCGTCCACCGAAATCCCGAACTCGGTGGCCAGGCCCACCAGTCCGCTGTCGTACCCCTGGCCCAGCGCGCGGAACTTCCAGCCGTCGCCGCGGCGGTACAGCTCGCCGCAGATCAGGGCCGTTTCCTCGCCGGTGTCGGGCACCACGTCGAAGGTCAGCAGCGGATCGCCGCCGGCCGCCGTCGCGTCGTACAGCAGGACGCGCAGATCCCGTACGCCGGCGAAGGGCCCGCCGTCCGACGATGCGGCCAGCACCACGCGGTCCACCGACGGGTCGAGCGTGGACAGGTCCACCTCGACGGT
The DNA here is from genome assembly GCF_043199105.1 of Streptomyces sp. NPDC048644. Taxonomy (NCBI): domain Bacteria; kingdom Bacillati; phylum Actinomycetota; class Actinomycetes; order Kitasatosporales; family Streptomycetaceae; genus Streptomyces; species Streptomyces sp. NPDC048644. Next base: position 629,275 of record NZ_JBICVO010000001.1, on the reverse strand, counting down.
GTCGGCGAGCTGGTCGGCCAGCGGGCTCTTGGGCAGGTGCCTGACGTGTCCGCCGGGATGCTGCGGCTGGTTGTAGAAGACGAAATCCTCGTCGGAGCGCACGCGGCCATCGGGGCCCACGAGCAGGGCCGAGGCGTCGACATCGGGGACGCCGGCGCCGGGGGTCCAGCGCAGCACGGCCCGTACCGCCGTGGTGTCGAGGGGTACGTTCGACCCTTTCAGCATCGCGTGCGTCATGTCGCAATCCTGCCTTCCCGGAGGTCGGAGGGACAACGCGGGGCCCTGGCGGCGGGGCGCGTGTGCACCGTCAGGACACCTCGACGCTTCGTGCACATCATGAAATTTTCGCGCACGGGGGAACTATTGACACCCACGCGCACGTACGATTATCGGCTGGATCCAGAGGGTGGGACACGGCAGGTATGCCTGGTTCGCGCCTGTATGCGGGGAGTTGTATGCGGCATTTTGGGCATCTTGCGCCCGACATTCGGAAGACGCTGTTCCACCAGGAGCCGGTGGAGTTCACCGCCGGATCGCCTGCCCGCCTGCTCGCGGTCGCTCTCGGCGCCACGCTCTACAGCCCGGCCACCCGGCCGCGGCTCGCCGACGACGTCGTCAAGCAGGCCGGCTGCGGCGTCGTGTCGATGGTGCTCTGCCTGGAGGACTCCATCGGCGACGCGGACGTCGAGGCGGGCGAGGAGAACCTCGTCCGGCAGTTCGCCCTGCTCGACGCGGCAGCCGCCGAAGGCGCCGATCTCCCGCTGCTGTTCGTCCGCGTCCGCACACCGGACCAGATACCGGACCTGGCGCGCCGGATGGGTCCGGCCGTCCGCAGGCTCTCCGGCTTCGTGCTCCCCAAGTTCACCGAGGAGCGCGGGACGGCGTTCCTGACGGCGCTGGCCGCCGCCGAGGCCGAGTGCGGGCAGCGGCTCTACGCGATGCCGGTCCTGGAATCCCCGCAGCTGCTGCATCTGGAGACCCGCGGCGAGACCCTCAGGGGCGTCGCCAGGATCGTCGGCGCGCACCGGGACCGGGTGCTCGCCCTGCGCCTGGGCGTCACGGACTTCTGCTCGGCCTACGGGCTGCGCCGCGCACCCGACATGACGGCCTACGACGTCCAGATCGTCGCCTCCGTGATAGCCGATGTCGTGAATGTCCTAGGGCGGGCCGACGGCACCGGATTCACGGTCACCGGGCCCGTGTGGGAGTACTTCCGGCTGCACGAGCGGATGTTCAAGCCGCAGCTGCGCCAAAGCCCGTTCCTGGGGCGGGCCGAGGAGCTGCGGACGGCCCTGATCGAGCACGACATGGACGGCCTGCTGCGGGAGATCGAACTGGACCGGGCCAACGGCCTCCAGGGCAAGACCTGCATCCACCCCTCACACGTCGCGCCCGTGCACGCCCTCTCCGTGGTCAGCCACGAGGAGTTCAGCGACGCCGCCGACATCCTCAGGCCCGAGCGCGGCGACGGCGGCGTCCTGCGCTCCGCCTACACGAACAAGATGAACGAGGTGAAACCCCACCGGGCCTGGGCCGAGCGGACGCTGCTGCGGGCCGAGGTGTTCGGCGTGGCACGCGAAGGCATCGGCTTCGTGGAACTGCTCGCCGCGAGCCTGCCGCACACGTAGGGCGGCCGGAACGCCCCGCTACCCGGGGCGCGAAGAACCGAGGACCGACCCGGCCGGGGAAGCGGCGGGAAGCCGGTGAGGACACCGGCCGACGACACGATGGAGGAGAGAGAACGCGTGGTGTGGACGGGAGAATGGGTCGCTCGGCGGCTCGGAGTCTCGCTGAGCGGCGGGGACCAGCTGCCGGGACTGCTGGGTCTTGCGCTGCGGCGCAACCCCAAGCGGGCCCATCTGCTCGTGTCGCACGTGCTCGGCAAGCACGTACCGCAGCGTCCCGCGGTGGTGCACGGCGTCGGCGTCGGACTCGGCCGCAGAGTGCGCGAACTGCTCGGCGACGAGGCCGCGGCCCGTTCCGTCGTGCTCGGTTACGCCGAGACCGCGACGGGCCTCGGCCACTCCGTCGCCGACGGGCTGGCGCTCGCCCCGTACCTGCACTCCACACGCCGCCCCGTCCCCGGAGTCGAGCAGGCGGGCGGCTTCGAGGAGGAGCACAGCCACGCCACCTCGCACCTGCTGCTCCCCGAGGAGCGCGACCTGCTCGCCGGGGACGGGCCGCTGGTCCTCGTCGACGACGAGTTCTCCACCGGCAGGACCGTCCTGAACACCATCAAGGCCCTGCACGCGCGCTTCCCGCGCGAGCGGTACGTCGTCGTCGCCCTCGTCGACATGCGCTCCGAAGGCGACCGCAGGCACCTGGAGAAGTTCGCCGCCGACCTGGGCGCCCGCGTCGACCTCATCGCCCTGGCCGCGGGCACCGTCTGCCTGCCGGCCGACGCGCTCAGGCGCGGACAGGAACTCGTCGCCGCCCACGAAGTCCCGGACGGCGGGCGGCCTTCGGACCCGGACGCCTCCGCGACGACGGACCGCGGGCGCGCCGCCGAGCCCGTACGCGTCGCCCTGGAATGGCCCGCGGGGGTGCCCGACGGTGGCCGCCACGGCTTCACCCCGGCGCACCGCGAACGGCTCGACGCCGCGCTGCCCGCCATGGCCGCCCGCCTCCGTGACCACCTGGGCGGCGCGCGCCGCATCCTCGTACTCGGCAACGAAGAGCTGATGTACGCGCCGCTGCGGCTGGCCCAGGCCCTGGACGCGCAGCTCTCCCCGGCGGGCGGCATCGGCACGCTCCCCGCAGAGCAGGCCGCCGAGGCATGGGCCCGCGACGGCGCAGGGCCCGCCGACGGCCCCGAGGTCCGCTTCTCGACCACCACCCGGTCGCCCGTGCTCGCCGTGGACGACCCCGGCTACGCGATCCGCACCCGGCTCTCCTTCCCGGCCCACGACCGGCCGGCCGACGGACCCGGGCAGCGCTACGCGTACAACGTCGCGCCCGGCGCCGACCCCGCGCGGCGGTTCGACGCGATCGTCGCCGTCGTCGACGCGCACGGCGAAGGGCCCGAACTGCACGCACCCGGCGGGCTGCTGGACCGCCTCGCCGCGCACACCGACCGGCTGCTGTTCGCCGTCGTCCCCACGTACGTCCCGCCACAGCAGCCACCCCACGCCCCGCAACGACAGGCCCGCACCATGCACCTCCCCGAGCCGCTGCGCGGCCCCGCCTTCTCCTCCTACGCCGCCGACGAGGTCGGCTGGCTGCTGCAGGACCTGTCGTCGGTGACGCTGGAGGCCCCCACCGAGGAACGCGAGGAGGCCATCCAGAGCGGCGGCGCCCACTACGCGGAGTCGCTGCCCGTCGAATACCAGCCGTCGGACGCCTACCAGGCGCTGTTCCACAGCGCGTTGGAGACCTCGGCCGGCCGGATCGCCCGAGCCGTCGGCGCCGTCACCGAAACCGTGCTCGCCGAGCGCAGCGCACGCCCGGTGCTCGTCTCGCTGGCGCGGGCAGGCACCCCCGTCGGCGTGCTGATGCGCCGCTGGGCGCAGCACGCGCACGGCCTGGACCTGCCGCACTACGCCGTCTCGATCGTGCGGGGCCGGGGCATCGACACCACGGCGCTGCGCTGGCTGGCCGCCCACCACGACCCGGCGGACGTCGTCTTCGTCGACGGCTGGACGGGCAAGGGCGCCATCACCAGCGAACTCGCCGATGCACTGGAGGAGTTCCCCGGCTTCGACCCGCGGATCGCCGTACTCGCCGACCCCGGCGGCTGCGTGGCGACCTACGGCACCCGGGACGACTTCCTCATCCCGTCCGCCTGCCTCAACTCCACCGTCTCCGGGCTGATATCCCGCACCGTCCTGCGCGATGACCTGGTGGGCCCCGACGACTTCCACGGCGCCAAGTTCTACCGCGAACTGGCCGGCGCCGACCTCTCGCGGGACTTCATCGACGCCGTCGCCGCCCGCTTCGGCGACGTCACCGAAGCCGTCGCCGCCGACGTGGCGAAACTGGCCGCCGAGGACCGTGCCCCCACCTGGGAGGGCTGGGCCGCGGTCGAGCGGATCAGCGAGGAGTACGGCATCCACGACGTCAACCTCGTCAAGCCCGGCGTGGGGGAGACCACCCGGGTCCTGCTGCGCCGGGTGCCCTGGAAGATCCTCGCCCGGCGGGGCGCGGGGCCCGACCTCGACCATGTGCGCCTCCTGGCGGAACAGCGCGGCGTACCCGTGGTCGAAGTCGACGAACTCCCTTACACCTGCGTGGGGTTGATCCACCCCCGGTTCACCCGCGGCGCGACGGGCGCCGACGGCAAGGCGGTGGCCCTCTGATGCGCACCATCGTCGCCAGCGACCTCGACCGCACCCTGATCTACTCGGCCGCGGCCCTCGGCCTGACCATGCCGGACGTGCAGGCGCCGCGGCTGCTCTGCGTCGAGGTCTACGAGCAGCGGCCACTCTCCTACCTGACGGAGACGGCGGCCGGACTCCTCGCCGAACTGGCCGGATCCACCACCTTCGTACCCACCACCACCCGCACCCGTGAGCAGTACGGACGGATTCATCTGCCGGGCCCCGCACCGGAGTTCGCGATCTGCGCCAACGGCGGGCACCTCCTGGTCAACGGCGTGTCGGACCCCGACTGGCAGCGCACGGTCGCCGGCCGCCTCGCCGCGCGGTGCGCCCCGCTCGGCGAGGTCCGCGAACACCTCGTCCGCACGGCCGACCCGGCCTGGCTGCTCAAGGAGCGGACCGCGGAAGACCTCTTCGCCTATCTGGTCGTCGAGCGGGCGCTGCTGCCCGACACCTGGGTGAAGGACCTCACCGACTGGGCGGCGGACCGCGGCTGGACGGTGTCCCTCCAGGGCCGCAAGATCTACGCCGTCCCCCAGCCGCTCACCAAGAGCGCGGCCGTCGCGGAGGTCGTACGCCGCACGGGCGCCACCGAGGTCCTCGCGGCGGGGGACTCGCTGCTGGACGCCGATCTGCTGCTCGCCGCTGACCACGGATGGCGTCCGGGACACGGCGAGTTGGCGGACACCGGCTGGCAGGCCCCGCACGTCACCGCGCTCGCCGCACGGGGGGCCGCGGCGGGCGAGCAGATCCTGCGCGCCTTCCTGCGCGGGGCGACGGGCCGGGACGCCTGACGCTTACGGGCCACCGGCCGGCCCGGTCGTCCGGCCTGCGCGGTCGTCCGGTGCAGCCGGGGGGCCGGGCCGGCGCTGCGCACAGCCGATGCCGGGTGCGGAACCCCGGCACCGGCTGCGGCGGAAGGGTGCGGTCAGGCTGGCATCCCATGGAGCTATGGGTGCAGATCTTTACGGTGATCCTTGCCGGGGGTGCGGCTTCGCCCGGTCGCTCGCTCCGGATGACGCGGTCGGGCTGGTGAGGGAGTTCCCCGCCCGATTCTCCGCTCTCCTCGACGGCCGCAGCGGCCACGAGCGCCACCCGGAACTGGGGTGGACACCTGCGGGTTACGTCAGCCACGTCACCGACAACCTGCGGACCCGGGCCGAACGGCTGGCGGGCGCGAGGCTGGCCGGGGCGACCCAGGTGCCGGGCTATGACCAGGACCTCGTCGGCCGGGCGCGCTGCTACAACGAGATCGCGCCCGCGGCGGCCCTGTGGTCGCTGCAACGGGCCGTCGACGCCTGGACGGAGTCCGTATCGGCCGCGATGGACCGGCGCGTGGTGCTCCAGCACGCCACGCGTGGCCCCCAGCGAGCCGAGGACGTCGGCCGGAACAACGCGCACGACGGTGTGCACCACGCCTGGGACGTCGGCCGCATCCTCGCCCACGCCGACGCGCTCCACGGCGCAGGCCCGGGGCGCGTCCAGGGCTGAGCGGGTGCGGATCCGGTGCCCGGGCGACGGCGTCCGCGGCACGGGGTACGGCGCGGCGCGGGGCCTTCCGGGGCGGTCCGCGGCCCCGTTCCGGGCCGATGTGGATCCGGGCAGGTCAGCGGGGTACTACGGTGGGAGGTGAAGACCTCCGTGTGTGGTGTGTTCCTGGACAGCTCCATCACACCGGAGGTCTTCTTCGTGCATCCCGCCGGGCCGTGCGGCTAGCCGCAGCAGCCGCCACCGCAGCAGCCGCCACCGCCGCCGCCGGACGGCGCGGGGGCACTGGCGGAGCCGCCGACGGCGACCGTGGAGAGCAGCTTCACGGTGTCCTCGTGCCCATCGGGGCAGACGGCGGGGGCGGAGGACTCGGCCATCGGCCGGTTCAGCTCGAAGGTGACGTCGCAGGGGCGGCACCGGTATTCATAGCGAGGCATGGCCACAGATTAGCCGGGGACGGTCAGCGCACGACGGTGCCGGGCGGCGCGCCCAGCATGCTCAGCTCCGCGCGGGTCGGCGCGCCTTCCCAGTCGCCGTGCGAGGCCACCGCGAAGGCGCCGGTGGTCACGGCCCGTTCGAGACGTTCGTCAGGACCGGCGCCGTCCAGCAGGGCCGAGAGGTAGCCGGACACGAAGGCGTCGCCCGCGCCGACGGGATCCACCGCCCGCACCGGTATCGCGCGGCGGTGCAGCGGGCCGCCGGAGGTGAAGGCCGTCGCCCCGTCGGCGCCGAGTTTCACCACGACCTCGCCGGCTCCCAGCGCCCGCAACGCCTCGGCCTGCGCCGTGAGGGGCAGGGCGGGGCCGGCCGCAGGGGAGTCGCCCGCCGGGGGCAGGCAGAGCGGCAGTTCGTCGTCGGAGGCGATCAGGACGTCCGCGTGCGGCGCCCAGGCGCGCATCACCCGCGCGGCCTCCTCGCGACTCCACAGGCGGGCGCGGAAGTTGACGTCAATGCAGACCAACGTGCCGTGCCGCGCGGCCAGTTGGAGGGCGGTCTCCGCCGCCTCGCGGGCCGCGGGGCCGAGCGCCGGGGTGATGCCGGTGAGGTGCAGGACGCGCGGCGGGGCCGTGCCGAAGGCCCGCTCGACGGCCTCCGCCCGGAGCCGGGAGCCGGCCGAGCCCGCGCGATAGTAATGCACCCGCGTCACGTCCGGCAGCCGGGGCTCGAAGAGCAGCAGGCCGGTCGGCGCACCGGAGTCGACCGACGCTCCGGACACGTCCACCCCCTCGGCGCGCAGCGTCCGCAGCACGAGCTGCCCCGCCTCGTCGTCGCCGACCGCCCCCGCCCAGCGCACCTCGTGGCCGAGGCGGGACAGGCCGATCGCGACGTTGCTCTCCGCGCCGGCCACGGAGACCTCCATCGTGCCGCCGAGTTTCAGCGGGCCGCTGCCGCGCAGCGCCACCATCGTCTCGCCGAGGGTGAAGACGTCCGGGCGCTCCCTCACCGTGCTCATCGTGCGCACACCGCCGTGAACTCCGCGGCGCGACGGCGCAGTCCGGACAGATCGCCGCCGTCCGCCGCGTCGCCGATCAGCGGGGAACCGACGCCGACCGCCACCGCCCCGGCGTCCAGATAGGCGCGCGCCGCGACCGCGTCCACCCCGCCGACGGGGACGAACGGCAGCCCGGGGAACGGCGCGCGGAGCGCCTTCAGGTAGGAAGGACCGCCGACCGAGGCCGGGAACAGCTTCAGCGCCGTCACGCCCAGCGCATCAGCGGCGATCACGTCGGACGGCGTCAGCACGCCCGCGAGCACCGGGACGCCGAGCCGTACGGCCTCCTCGGCCCCGGCCCCGAGACCGGGAGTGACCAGCAGGTTCGCGCCCGCGTCGACGGCGTCGGCGGCGTGCTGCGCGGTCAGTACGGTGCCGGCGCCGAGCCAGGCGGTGTCGCCCAGTTCGGCGCGTGCCCGCCGGATGACGCCGAGCGCGTCGGCCCCGCTGAGCGAGACCTCTATCAGCGGGATCCCGGCCTCGGCCAAGGTCATGACCGTACGGAAGGACGCCTCGGCGTCCTTGCCGCGGATGATGGCCACCAGCCGCTCGGCGTCGAGCGCCGCGTTGAAGTCCATGGTCCGGCTCCTGCCTTCTCTTCTCTCGTGCTCCCGGCGCCGGTGCGCTGCGCGGGTCGTGCGGGGCGAGGGGTGTGGGGTGCGGGGTGGGGAGGGTGCGGGCGTGGGTCAGTTTTGCCGTGGGGGCTCGGGCCGGTGCGTCACCATTCGGCGAACGACCCGTCCTCGTACCGCCAGACGGGGTTGCGCCAGGCGTGCCCCTTCGCGTCGGCCGCGCGTACGGCGGCCTCGTCCACCTCGACGCCGAGCCCCGGCCGGTCGGTGCGCAGCAGTGACCCGCCGTGGAAGCGGAACGGCTCCGGATCCGCGACGTAGTCCAGCAGTTCGGCGCCCTTGTTGTAGTGGATGCCGATGGACTGCTCCTGGATGAGGAAGTTCGGTGTGGTGAAGGCGACTTGGAGGCTGGCGGCGAGCGCGACGGGGCCGAGCGGGCAGTGCGGAGCGAGCTGGGCGCCGTACATCTCGGCGAGGGCGGCGATCCGGCGGAGTTCGGAGATGCCGCCCGCATGCGAGATGTCCGGCTGCACGATCGCCACCCCCGCCGCCAGCGGGGCCAGGAACTCGCGCCTGCTGAAGAGGCGTTCCCCCAGGGCCAGCGGGATGTTGGAGGCGTTGACGAGGTCGGGGACGGCGTGCATCTGCTCGGAGAGCACGGGCTCCTCGACGAACATCGGCGCATACGGAGCGAGCAGCGGCAGCAGTCTGCGGGCGTTGGCGGGGGAGACCCGGCCGTGGAAGTCGAGCCCGAAGTCCCGTTCCTCGCCGAGCGTTTCCCGCGCGGTCTCGGCGCGCAGCAGACACTCCCGTATCTCCGCGCGGGTGGCCACCGGAGTCATCCGGCCGCAGCCGTTCATCTTGACGGCGGTGAATCCGGCCTCGATCTGCGCGGTCAGCGCGTCCCGGATCGCCCCCGGCTCGTCGCCGCCCACCCACGCGTAGGCCCGGACCTTCTCGCGTACCGGCCCGCCGAGCAACTGGTACACGGGCAGCCCGTGCCGCTTGCCCTTGATGTCCCACAGCGCCTGATCGAGGCCCGCGACGGCGGAGGACAGCACCGGGCCGCCCCGGTAGAAACCGCCCTTGGTCATCACCTGCCAGTGGTCCTCGATACGCGCCGGATCCTGGCCCAGCAGGTATTCGGCCAGCACTTCCACGGCCGCCCGCACGGGTTCCGCCCGCCCCTCGACCACGGGCTCGCCCCAGCCGACCAGGCCGTCGTCGGTCTCCACGCGCACGAACATCCAGCGCGGCGGGGCGAGGAACGTCTCGATGCGGCTGATCTTCACGGGACGGCCGTCCTTTCCTCCCGGCGCCGTGCACCGGCTCGCTACGTAGGTCTTGCGTGGTGCGTCGTGTGTCTTCGTCTTCGCCTGTGTCTTCGTCTCGCCGCCGTCGCGGTCTTCGCCGCATCTGCCGGTGCGTCGCGGAGGGTGCCGGGAGGCCGGGGCGCCGGTTGTCGCGTCCCGTCAGGGATGGTCGCGGCCGGACATGTCGAGCAGTGCGTGCATCGACAGGGATGCGCCCTCGGCGTCCCGGCTGCGTATGGACTCGACGACCTCGGCGTGCGAGGGGTGCGGATGCTCGAACGCGCCGGCGTGCACCGTGCGGTCGCGCTGGATCAGTACGGGCACGATCACCCGGTACATCTGCGCGTAGAAGCGATTGTGCGAGGCGGCCAGCAGCGCCGTGTGGAACGAGGCGTCGGCGCGCACCAGCAGCACGGGATCGCTGTCGGTCGCGGCCATCGCGCTGAGCGTCGCGTCGAGCGAGCCGAGGTCGTCCTCGGTGCGGTGCTGCGCGGCCAGCGCGGCGGCGGCCGGTTCTATCGAACGGCGCAGCGCCAGCAGCTCGGTGAAGAAGCCGGGCGAGGCGCCCGCCGCCAGCTTCCAGCGCAGCACGTCGCTGTCGAGGAGATTCCACTGCTCCTGGGGGCGGACGAAGGTGCCGCGCTTCTGCCGCGCGTCCAGCAGGCCCTTGGTGGTCAGCACCTTTATGGCCTCGCGCAGCACCGTCTGGCTGACGTCCAGCTCGGCCATCAGGCTCCGCAGGTCGACGATGTCCCCCACGCCGTAGGTGCCGTTGAAGATCCGCTTCGCCAGCGCTTCCACCGCCACGGCATGCACGCCACGCCCCGCGTACGCGGCGGGGCCCCCGGACTGCGGCATCTGTCGTCCCCCTCCGACGGTGCTGATCCCTGCGCGCCGACGGCCTCCGCTGCCGACGCCCCTCCAGATTCGCACAAGAAATAGTTAATTAGCAATTGTTTTCGAGATCCGTTTCCCGGCGCGCGAAGCGAAGGGCCGCCCGGGGCATGGGCTCCGGACGGCCCTTCCTGCTCGTTCTCCGCACGCCGCGCCTACTCACACGCCGCGCCTACTCACACGCCCCGCCTACTCGCGCGTGCGGCCCTCCCCGTGCGTCCGCTCCTCACCGTGCGTCCGCTCCGTACCGTGCGCCTCCTCCGCGACCCGGCGCCGGGCGGCTGTCTGCTGCGGCGTCGCTTCCCCGACGGCTGCTGGGCCCGCCCGGTGGGGCCCCACCACGGCCCGCTGAGCGCCGGTGGCGGTGCCGGGGTGCACCCGCTGATGCGTCCCCTCCCGTACCGCTTCGGGATGGCGGGCCCGCCAGTACGGGTTGTCGTGCGACAACCCGCCGCTGACCCGGCCGTACATCCCGAACACCAGCAGCATCAGGCCCACCACGAAGCTGAACAGCACGTTCTGGATCTTGAACGCGAGGAAGTTCGCGTCCGTTTCGAGCAGCGCCAGATTCACGAAGCCGCTCAGCAGGAACAGGACGCCCAGCACGATGTTGAGGGTGGAGGCGAAATTCCCGCCGATCACCATGCCGGCGAAGAGCACCACGCCCACGACGATGGACAGGACGCTCAGCGCACCGTTGGTGTTGAGCCCGGTGACGGTGGCGCCACCGGTGTCGAAGAAGCCGATCTTGTCGATCAGGCCGAGGATGCCGAAGGCGACCAGCACGAGCCCCATCAGGCCCGCGCCGACGCGGTAGACCTTGCTCAGACTGTGGTCCGTCGGCAGATGCTCGTCGAGACGGGTGTGACGCAGTTTGCCTCCGTGGAACAGGTTCGAGGGTCCGTGCAGGCCGGACGGCCCCACCCTCGTCGTCCCGGTAGCCCCAGTGGTAGCCATGTCCGGCCTCCCTCGCGCAGATGTGCCGCCTGGGCCGTACTCCACTCCAGGATCCGCCGGTATGCCGTACCGCGCCAACGCGCCGCCTCTCGGCCCACGCCTCCGCCCCCGGACCGCAGGCCCTCAGGCGCCCGCGCCGCCCCGTTCCTCCCGGATCTCCTGCACCACCCGTGACGCGGTCAGACGCACCGCCTCGGTCTCCGTCAGGAAGTGCCACCAGTCCGGATGCCGGCCCTCCAGGCCCGCCACCGCACGGTCAAGACGCGCCACCGCGTCGTCCAAGGGGCGGGCGTGCCGGGGATCGGGGGTGCTGCGCCCGGACATCGCCAGACGCTGGGCGTCCCGGATGGCGAAGCGCGTACGGTCCACCTCCTGCTGCCGGTCGAACGACACCGCGTCGAGCCGCTGGAGGCGGTCACCGGCCGCCGAAACCGCGTCCCCCGTGGTGTCCAGCAGCGCACGGACCGTCGCCAGCCGGCTCGTCGCGTCCGCCCACCGCTGCTCGTCCCGCGCCTGCTGGGCCTCGCGCAGCTTCACCTCGGCCTGCCGTACGGACTGCGCCGCCTGCTCAGGCACCTGCTGCAGATCCTGCCAGCAGGCCGCGCTGTAGCGGCGCCGCAGTTCGCTGAGCACCGGATCGACCTGCCCGGCACGGGTCGTGATCGCCTGCGCGCGGGTCCGCAGCGACACCAGCCGTTTGTCGATCTCCGCGGCCCGCTCCGGCAGCCGCTCGGCCTCCGCCCGCAGCTCCTCGGCCTTGCGCAGCACGTCATCGGCCCGCCGGATCGTCTCCTGCACGCCGTGCCGGCCCGCGCCTTCGTTGAGCTTGGTCAGCTCCGGCGCGAGCGACGCCAGCCGCGCCGCGAGATCGTCGGCCTTCAGCCCCTTCGCGCGCACCTCGTCCAGGGCGTTGCTCGCCGCGAGCAGCCCCTGTCTGCCCCGCTCGACGGCCGGCGCCAGCCGGGCAAGCTGCGTCTCCGCGGTCTGCAACAGCGGCCCCAGCCCCTGCGCGAACCGTTCGAGCTCGCCCTTGACGCGCTCCAGCTCCTCCTTGGCCCGCGTCAGATCGGCCCGCGCACGCCCTGCCGACGCGCTGTCCAGATCGTCACGGTCCAGGTCGTGGCTGTCCACGGCGGCGATGTAGCCCTGGCTGACCTCGTCGATCCGGTGGCCGAACGCCTCATAGTCAGCGGCGGCCTTCCTGGCGCGCGGGGAGTTGTCGACCGCGGTGATGGTCTCTATCGAGATCCGCAGCTCCCGCTGCGCGGTGTCCAGCTCGTAGAACGCCGCCGCGGCGGCATCCTTCGCGGCCTGCGCCTCCGCCCGCTGCCCGTCCCCGCGCCCGAACCAGCGCCGCGTACCGCCCCCGGCGAACGCCGCCGGAGCCGCCGCCACCAGCAACGGCAACGGCAGCAGCGCGAGCGCCACCAGGTCACGCACCGGCCCCCCGCGGGCTCGACGGCGTGCTCGCTGCTCGTGCGGCTGCGTGTCTGTCGCCGTCACATCCCTCTCCCGATCGGATCGCCCCAGAACCGGCTGTCATTCTCCCACTCGGGAGAAACGAACACACCGGCCGGTAAGTTCGCGATTCACCTACTGGCTTGCAGTTCAGCCCCAGCGGCAAGGTAGTCTGTCGGCTCGGCCAGGGCGCATAGCTCAGCGGTAGAGCGCTGCTCTTACAAAGCAGATGTCGGCGGTTCAAATCCGTCTGTGCCCACAGAGGAATAGCAGGTCAGAGGGCCCTTTGCGTCGATGCGCTGAGGGCCCTCCGCCTGGCAGCGCACATGCCGTACACGTCGGCGCGGTCAGGACGCCGTTTCCAGTGCCGATTCCCTGCTTCAGCGCGGCGAGCGCCTTGGCTGCCTTGTGTTGTGCGTGCCTCTGTGGGTGCCTCCTTCTCTGCCCTCTTGGTCTGGGCCACCGCCCGCGCGTGCGCCGCGTGCCCCGTGCGGTCCTCAGTCCGGACGTGTGCCATCAGCCCTCCTTCCGAACGGAGTTGGGCGCCCGCCTCATCCAGCACGAGATCGACCGCCTCGACGTGCCGCTGTACACGGCGCCTGATGTACACCGGCCGGCCAGGGTGCGGACGACCCGGGCGCGGGATAGGCTTTTGATGGCAAGGTCAGGTTCTCCAGGCGGTTTTGCAGACGCTGGGACCTCATTCGCGATGATCGAATCTTCCTGCGGAGACCTTTGACGAGCGCGGTGCGCCCCTTCCTTACCGCAGGGGTGAGCAACTGCCGAATCCCTTCCTCGAAGGCGTGCCTCGCGCTTTGGGCGCAGTAGTGGCGCCGCCTCAGGGTCCGCAGCTTCGCAGTCCCTGAAATGGAGTTCGGGATGAAAGTTTCCGTTGATCTTTCCCGGTGCCAGGGGTATGCGCAATGCGCGTTCCTGGCTCCGGAAGCCTTCCGGATGCACGGCGAGGAAGCGCTGATGTACCACCCGAACCCCGACGACGGCCAGCGCGAACAGGTGCTGCGCGCCGCGGCGGCCTGCCCGGTCCAGGCCATTCTGGTCGAGCTGTCCGAGGAGCGGGACGCGCCGGTGAAGGCGCCGCCGTCATGAGCAGCGCTGACACCCTGCAAGCGTTCAAGCGTGACGGCCGCATCGTGATCGTCGGGGCGTCACTGGCGGGACTGCGGGCCGCGGAGGCTCTGCGCGCCGAGGGATTCACCGGGTCGTTGACCATGATCGGTGACGAGGTGGGTGAGCCCTATGACCGGCCCCCGCTGTCCAAGCAGGTGCTGACCGGGTGGGTGCCGGCCGGGGACACCACGCTGCCACGACGTCGTGACATCGATGCGGAGTGGCTGCTGGGCGTGCCCGCCGACGGGCTGGACCTGGCGAGCAACCACGTGCATCTCGCCGACGGCCGTGAGATCCCCTTCGACCGGGTGCTGATCTGCACCGGGGTACGGGCCCGGCCGTGGTTCGTCGAGGCCGAGGCAGCCCTGGACGGGGTGTTCGTCGTCCGCACCCGTGAGCACGCCGACGGCCTGCAGCGAGCCCTCGCCGCCGGGCCCTCCCGCGTACTGGTCATCGGCGCGGGCTTCACCGGCTCCGAGATCGCCTCCATCTGCCGCGAGCGGGACATCCCGGTGACCGTCGCCGAGCTCGCGCCTGCCCCGCTGGTCGGGGCGCTCGGCGCCATGGTCGGTGACGTCGCGGCGGACATGCAGCGTGCCCACGGCGTCGACCTGCGTTGCGGCGTCAAGGTCACCCGGCTGGAGGGCGACGCGCAGGGGCGCTTTCGCCGCGCTCACTTCGCCGACGGCAGCACCATCGACGCCGACGTGGCGGTGGTGGCGCTCGGCGGCATCCGCAACACCGACTGGCTGCGGGAATCGGGACTGGCGGCAGGCGTATGGGGAATCGCCTGCGACACGGGCTGCCGAGCCCTCGACCTCAACGGCCTGGTCACCGACGACATCTTCGTCGCCGGAGACGTGGCACGCTGTCCGAACCCGATCTACGAGTACCGGCTCATCTCGCTGGAGCACTGGGCCAACGCCGTGGAGCAGGCCGAGGTCGCGGCGCACAACATGGTCAGCGCCCAGGCGGACCGCTGGCCGCACCTGTCCATCCCGGTGTTCTGGTCGATCCAGTTCGGCGTCAACATCAAGTCCGTCGGTGTGCCGACCTTCGCCGACGAGGTCGTCGTCACCCAGGGATCGGTGCCCGACCGCCGCTTCGTCGCCGCGTACGGATACCGGGGCCGCGTCACCGCGGCGGTCAGTTTCAACAACGCCAAGTGGCTTGACCACTACCGGCAGTTGATCGAGACGGCCGCGCCCTTCCCGCCGCCCTGCCCGACGCCCGACGAGCCCGCCGACGCGAAGCCGGTGGCCGTCGACTTCCCCGGCCCCACGCTGCTCGCCCAGGGTGCCACGGTGGTCGTCACCGGCCACGACCCCGGAGAGCGGCGCGTCACAGCCGCGTGGCAGCACCGGTAGGAGGGAAGCGACATGACCACGACCGAGACGCCCGACATCCTGCGCCGGATCCTCGACTACTCCGCCCGCGCCGACCCCTACCCGCTCTACGCCGAGCTGCGCAGAACACCGGTGGCCCTCCAGGAGGACGGCAGCTACGTCATCAGCACCTACCACGAGCTCACGGACCTCCTGCACAACCCGCATCTGAGCTCCGACGTCCGCAACCTGTTGCGGCCGATGCCCGCGACCGAGGGAGGTGCCACGCCGTCGTTCATCAACCTCGACCCGCCCGAGCACGACCGTCTGCGGCGCCTGGCGATGCGCCACTTCGGCCCCCCGCACGCCCCGGGGCTGGTGGACGGCATGCGGCCGGACCTGACCGCCATCGTCAACGGCCTGATCGACGACTTCGCAGGAAAGCAGCAGATCGACATCGTCGACGACTTCGCCTACCCGTTCCCTGTCACCGTGATCTGCCACCTGCTCGGCGTGCCACGCGAGGACGAACCGCGGTTCCACGTGTGGGTGAACGCCATCATCGACTCGATCGACTACGACCCCAAAACCGACCCGAAGGAGAAACTGGACAACGGCGTGCAGGCCAGGAAGGACCTGCGCCAGTACCTCGGCGGGCTGCTGGAACAACGCCACGGCCGGTCCGGCGATGACCTGTTGACGCGGCTGGCCAACGATGACGGGCCCGACGGGCGGATGACCGACGACGAGATCATCAGCACCGCCAATCTGCTGCTCATCGCCGGACACGAGACCACGGTCAACCTCATCGCCAACGGCATGCTGACGCTGCTGCGCCACCCGCAGGTGCTGCAACGGCTGCGCGAGGAACCGGACCTGATCGTGCGACTGGTCGAGGAACTGCTGCGCTACGAGCCCCCCGTACACATCATTCCGTGGCGGGCGGCGTACAGCGAGATCACCGTCGCCGACACCACCATCCCCAAGGGCTCACAGATCATGCTCATGCTCGCCTCGGGCAGCCGGGATCCGGAGCGCTTCCACGATCCCGACCGCTTCGACCCCGACCGGCAGGACAACCAGCACCTGGGGTTCGGCAGCGGCATCCACCTGTGCTTCGGTGGACCGATGGCCCGGTTGGAGACCCAGATCGCGCTGGACGCGCTGGTGCGTCGCCTGGACCGCCCCCGGCTGGTCACCGACCCGCCGCCGTACCGGCCGAGCCCCATCCTGCGAGGCCCCATCCATCTGCACGTCGAGCAGAGCTGACGGCTGGATCCTGAGCGTCAGCCCGCCCGGCACGATCAGCAGCACGACGCTGAGCAGACAGCGGGCTTCCGAGACTTCCGAGACTTCGGAGCCGTAATGGACCGCTACCCACCCATCGCCGAGCACGGCCTGGTGGGCGACCTGCAGACCGCCGCGCTCGTCTCGTCACACGGCGTCGTCGACTGGTTTGCCGCCCCCAGGTTCGACTCCCCCAGCATCTTCGCCGCCCTGCTCGACCACGACCGCGGCGGGTACCTGCTGCTGGCCCCCGAGCGTCCCGACGCGACCTGCAAGCAGCTCTATTACCCCGATACGGCCGTCCTCGTCACCCGGTTCCTGTCGCCGGACGGAGTGGGCGAGGTGGTCGACTTCATGCTCCCGGACCGGACCCGCACCGCCACCGACCGGCACACCCTGGTCCGCGGCATCCGTGCCGTGCGGGGGACCGTCGACTTCACCCTTGAGTGCCGGCCGCGCTTCGACTACGGGCGGGCCGGGCACGCACTCGAACTCGGCGAGAACGGCGCTCGCTTCCGGGCACCCGGGATCGACGGGCACCTGCGGGCCACTTTCCCGCTGGAGCGGGACGGCCAGGATGTGCGCGGAAAGGTGACGCTGCGCGACGGCGAGTCAGGCGGCGCCGTGTTCACCGTCTGCGCGTCCGGCGGCGAGGCGCCCGCACCCCCCACGGTCGACGGGCTCATCGGGCAGTTCGAGGAGGTCGCCCGGTTCTGGCGGCACTGGCTGCGCCGGTCCCACTACCGGGGACGGTGGCCCGAGCGGGTACACCGCTCGGCGATCACCCTCAAACTCCTCACCTACGCCCCCACCGGCGCACTGATCGCGGCGGCCACCACGGGCCTGCCCGAACAGGTCGGCGGGGAGCGGAACTGGGACTACCGGTTCACCTGGGTACGCGACGGCTCGCTGTCCGTGCGGGCCATGCTGGACCTCGGCTTCGTCGAGGAGGCCACCGCCTTCGTCCACTGGCTGGTGGACAGACTGCGCGAGCGTGAGGGCAAGGAGGGGGAGCCGCTCCAGACCATGTACCGGATCGACGGCAACCCGGACCTGCCGGAGGAGACACTCGGTCACTTCGACGGCTACCGCGGCTCCTCCCCCGTCCGCATCGGCAACGGCGCCGCCGACCAGCTCCAGTTGGACATCTACGGCGAGGCCCTCTACGCGGTCTCCCAGGGGGCCGAGATCGCGCAGCAGGCCAGCTTCGAGGGATGGCAGGCGCTGTCCAGGACCCTGGACTGGTTCGCAGAATCCTGGGACCGTCCGGACGAGGGCATCTGGGAAACCCGCGGCGGCCGTCAGGACTTCACCTACAGCCGGGTGATGTCGTGGGTCGCCCTCGACCGCGGGCTGCGCCTGGCCGAGTCCTTCCGCAGACCCGCCGACCTGGAGCGGTGGCGCACGGCGCGGGACGCCGTCTTCGAGCAGATCATGGCACGCGGCTGGAGCGAGCAGGAGCGCGCCTTCGTCCAGCACTACGACGGCGCGGTCCTGGACGCCTCGCTGCTGCTCATGCCCATGGTCGATTTCATCGCTCCTCGGGACAGGGCCTGGCTCTCCACGCTCGACGCGATGGACCGCAAGCTCGTCTCCGACAGCCTCGTCTACCGCTACGACCCGGCGGCATCACCGGACGGCCTGCGCGGCTCGGAGGGCACCTTCAGCCTGTGCACATTCCTCTACGTCGACGCACTGGCCCGTGCGGGGCGGCTGTCCCAGGCCCGCTACACCTTCGAGAAGATGCAGACCTACGCCAACCATGTCGGGCTGTTCGCCGAGGAGATCGGTCCGAGCGGGGAGCAACTGGGCAACTTCCCCCAGGCGTTCACCCACCTGTCCCTGATCATGGCCGCCATCACCCTCGACAAGGCGCTCGACGCGGAGGACCGGGGCTGACCCCGTAGCGCGCATGCGCCTTGCCGCTCGGGAGGGCAGCCGGGCGAAGGTCAGCCGCCGGTGTCGAAGCCGGGAAAGAGGGTCATCCCGCCATCCACATAGAGCGTGGTGCCCACGACGTAGTCCATGAGGTCGGAAGCGAGGGCGACGGCCGCGCGGGCGATGTCATCGGGCTCGCCGACACGCTTGTACGGGATCAGCCGCAGCAGGTCATCCTGAGCCTCGGGGGTCTCCCACGCGCTGCGGTTGATGGGCGTCTTGACGGCTCCCGGAGCGATAGCGTTCACACGGATCTTCTTGGGCGCGAGTTCCTGGGCAAGGGTCGCCATCAGCATCTGCACACCGCCCTTGGAGGAGGCGTAATTCGCGTGCCCCGCCCAGGGAATGATCTGGTGGACGGAGCTCATACAGATGATCTTTCCGGCCGAGCGGGACACCTCAGGGACCACCCCGCGGCGCAGAAATTCCTTCGCCGCCTCCCGGGCGCAGAGGAACTGACCCGTGAGGTTGACGTCGAGCACCTTCTGCCACTGGGCGAGCGTCATCTCGGTGAACGGGGCGTCGCGCTGCAGTCCGGCGTTGGCGACCATGATGTCGATCGTCCCGAACTCCCGGACCATCCGGTCCACCATGGCCACGACCTGGTCTTCCTTCGACACGTCCGCTTCGTACGCGGCGGCGCGCACGCCGAACGCCGTGATCTCGTCGACCACTTTTTCGGCCTCTTCACGACCTGCCACGTAGTTCACGACCACATCGGCCCCGGCCCGGCCCAGGCCGATGGCCGTGGCCCTGCCGATCCCGGAGTTGGCACCGGTGACCATCGCCTGCTGCCCCTTGAGCAGTTGAGCGGGGACCACACCCTGCGGCACATCCTTGGTGGAGCTCACGATCGACTGCCTCCTCGACTGCCTGCCGGCCCGCCGGACTGCGGGCCGGCAGGGTCCGATGGTCACGGAAGCACCGACGGCGGGGAGGGGCAGCCCGCGCAAGCCGCCATTGGCCCGCACGGCCGAGCAGCACCGCCCGGTCGGGCCAACGGCCCCGCTGAGGTCCCGCCACGGGGCCGTTGACGGTAGAACGTGACGGGACTCCCTGCTCCGTACGCCCCCGCAGGCGTCGCGAAGAGCGTCCGCTGCGGTGATGGCCACGATCCGTCCAGGGGGTCGCATGGCATCCGGTACGACGTATCGGACGGGTCGGTGTTCCCACCTGTGAGGCGCGAGTACGTATGAGCACTGTGCACACCATTGAGCCGGGACCGCTCGGCGACCTCAGTCCGCAGCGGGTCTGGTACACGTCCTATGGATCGAACATGCACCTGGGCCGGCTCGCCTGCTACCTCGCCGGCGGGCGGCCTCCAGGGGCGAGCAGGGTCTACCCGGGGTGCCGGGATCGCCGCATGCCCGCCGAATCGGTGCCCGTCGAGTTGGCCGGGAGGATGTACTTCGCGACGCGGTCGCCGGTGTGGGGAGGGGGGTGCGCCTT
This sequence comes from Streptomyces sp. NPDC048644, assembly GCF_043199105.1. NCBI lineage: Bacteria > Bacillati > Actinomycetota > Actinomycetes > Kitasatosporales > Streptomycetaceae > Streptomyces > Streptomyces sp. NPDC048644. Next base: position 609,658 of record NZ_JBICVO010000001.1, on the reverse strand, counting down.
CTACGACCCCGCGGCGGAGGGGCGCGTCCTCGCGCGGGCGCACCTGGTGTCGGCGGCGCAGTTCGCCGATATCGCCGCGCAGGAGATGTACCGGGAACCGGGTGTCGATCTGGATCTGAACCCCGTGTTGTCGGAGGGCAGGGCGGTGATGGGGGAGGGCCGCTACGAGACCCTTGTCTGCGCCGGGAAGCTGCGGGGCCTTCCCGTTCTCACCTTCACCGCTCCGTGGGGGATCGGCGATGTGGCCTGGACCCCGCCCTCATCGGCGTACGTACGGTTTCTGGCCTCGGGGCTCCTTGACGCGGGGGCGTGGGATGCCGCGACGGTGGCCGCCTACGTCGCAAGCTGCCCGGGAGCGGCCGGGCACTGGACCGAGCGGGCAGTGGGAGAACTGATCCGCGGCCGGGGGCCGGCGCTCCCGCACTGACCTGGGGGTGAACGGGCCGGGGGAATGGGTTCTTTGGGGTCGGTGGCCGGTGTTGGGGGCGGTCCGGGCAGGGCTCGGGGAGGCGGTTGTGCGGCTGTGCCGTGAGGCCGCTGAGGGTGGCGTGTAGGAGATGTCAGGTACACGTAGTACTGCTAATATTTGACCGGGCATCAGCGTATGAGCCACGCGCACACCACGGGGGTAGCGATGGGTCTCGGGGAACTTTGGGACGACGGTAAGAAGCTGGTCGGCGACGTGGTCGAGGTCGGCAAGGACATCATGATGGCGCCGGCCGAGATCGCGCACTGGGTGCTGACGCAGATGTTCGGCGGCGGCGAGGCCGACCTCCAGAAGATCGCGGCCGAGCTGGCGAAGCTGAGCGCGGAGATGGACGGGCTGACCAAGGAGATCAACTCGTCTCTGGGGCAGCTCACTTGGCACGGACCGGCAGCCGACGCCTTCGCCAAGGTCGCCAACGGCCGCGTCAAGGAGATGAACAAGGTCTCCGACGACCTGTCCACCCTGGGCAAGTCGGTCGACCGGCTGGCGAAGGTCTACTGACAGCCGGAAAACGTCCACTGATGGCGGGCCGCCCTCTGTTGGGATCGACGGTCGTGGCGCGCGACGGCCGTACGGTCCGACGCTGAGGCTTGGCGCCGAGCGGGTGCGGTGGCCACCGGGCCTGGCGGCCAAGGGAGTTGGTGGCCGCGGGGTCCGGCGTTTTCCCGGTGTACCGCGGGCAGTGCGGTTCACCACGACATCACGGGGGTTGCAGGGATGGCAGGCGACACGTTCGGCGTCGAGATGGCGGAACTCGGCAAGATCGAGAAGGACTGGCAGACGGCCAGCCGGCGGATGAAGGAGCTGAACGAGCGGCTCGGGGAGATCAAGGAGACGCTGGCCAAGGCGGCGGCGATCGACCTCGCCACGGCGCCGCTCGCGCATCTCCCCGGCTTCGGCGTGGCCTACCAGGTGCTCGCGGACGTGAAGGAGATCGCGGAGCTCAGCGCGCGCCTGGAGGAGAGCAAGAAGCAGCTGCTTGAGGAGCTGTCGGCGGACGCCGAGAAGATCAAGAAGGTCAAGGCCGAGTACGAGGCCAACGAGAAGAAGACCGAGGACGACCTCAAGAAGATCAAGGACCCGGAGAAGGGTGACCACCCCACGCCGCAAGGAACCGGAGGCGGCGGTGGCGGCGGCACCGGCGGTGGCGGAGGCGGTGGTGGCACCGGCGGAGGCGGCGGCGGTACCGGGGGCGGTGGCGGGCCCGCTCCCGCCGAGGGGCACGGCGACGGCAAGTGGAAGACGGAAGGCAACTGGGACGCCTGGTCACCGGGCAAGCACCACACGACCACCGGCGCCGGTGTCCAGGACAGGCCCGACACGTCGGGGCTCCCGGCGGAGCGCAAGGACATCATCGACCGCGCCCTGGAGCGGGTGGAACACCGGATCGGCTACAGCCAGTCGGCGACCACCAACGGGTACCGGGACGACTGCTCGGGCTTCGTCTCCGCCGCCTGGGGCCTGAAGCCGCCGGGGCTGAACACGTACGGCCTGATGGGCGGCGACACCGCCCACCAGATCACCAAGGACGACCTCAAGCCGGGCGACGCCCTGGTCGCGGGCGACCACACCGTCCTCTTCGGCGGCTGGGCCGACTCCTCGCACACCAAGTACATCGCCCTGGAGGACAACGGCTCCCAGGGCACCGTCTCGCACGTCATCCCTTACCCGTACTACTCGGGCGACGCCGCGTCGGAGAAGGCAGGCGGCCACCCGTACCTGCCCTACCGCCGCAACGGTCTCTGAGGGATCCCGCGGAGTCCCGGCGCACACCCACGGGCGGCCCCGTGGGTGTGCGCCGGCGCCGTCCGAGGTCCGTATCGCCCCCGTCGAACATGAGAGAGAACGCCGACATGCTCACCCGCCGCCTGCTCGCCGCAGCCGCCCTGGCCGCCGCGCTGGCCACGCTCACCTCCTGCAAGAGCGACGACGCGACCGCCTCGCCCGGGGCATCCGCGTCGTCCGCCGCATCGGAGCCCGCCGCGTCGTCCGAACCGTCCAAGGCGTCCGGCCCGTCCGCTTCGGCGCCGGAATCGGGGGACAAGCCGGTCGACCCCGAGCCCTCGTTCGACTGCACGCCCCGGAAGATCCCGGCGGGCCACCGGATGGTGCAGGTCACGGCCGCCTCGTCCGGTGGCGCGCTGTCCGTGCGGGAGGCGGAGTTCGCGTGCGACCCCAACGGCGGGGGGTATGCGGGGACCGGCAAGGCGGCCCACTACCAGCTCGCCGCGGGCGCCACGGTCGAGCTGAGCGCCGGCGCGACCGCGTACCGGACGGTGCCCACCGCCGAACTGGCAGGCCACCTGACCGCCTGCCTGAAGCACCGGCCCGTCGAGCCGCCGCTCTCCTGTGCGGGCAACATCTACGAACTCACCGTGAACGGCTCAGGCGACGTCTCGCACGTCCGGGAGGTCTGGCACGCGTGAGCTGCGGGCCCACTCGGGCCCGGGGTGCAGGGCCGTGGACTCGTCTGTGTGACGGGAGTCCGCGGCCCTGCTGCTTTCGGGGCATGGGTGGACCCTGGAAGTAGGGGCGGGCCGGCTCCGTGGCTCGTATCCGTGGTTGTTCGTGGCGGAGGCGCTGTGTATGGTCGAAAGCAATGACTTGAAGTTTCAAGTAACTCCCGATCCGGAAAGAGCGGCTTTCGATGACCACCCCCCTCGGCTCCGTCCCGACCGCGCGCACCGGCGCTTCGGCGCTGTCCGCACCGTCCCCGCACGGCTACGACGTCGGCCTGCTCCTGCTGCGGCTGGCGGTCGGGCTCACGATGGCCGCGCACGGTTCGCAGAAACTCTTCGGCTGGTTCGACGGCCCGGGTCTCGACGGCACCGGGCAGTTCTTCACCGCGAGTGGCTACCCGGCGGGCCACGCCATGGCGGTGGTGGCCGGGCTGACCGAGACGCTGGGCGGGCTCGGGCTGGTCCTCGGGCTCCTCACCCCGCTCGCGGCAGCCGCGCTGGTCGGCACGATGATCAACGCGCTGGCCGTCAAGTGGGGCGGCGGCTTCTTCGCCCCCAAGGGCGTCGAGTACGAACTGCTGCTGACCGCCAGCGCGGCTGCCCTCGCCCTGACCGGCCCCGGCCGGTACGCCGTCGACCGCCTGCTGCCGGTCCTGAAGTCGCACCGCCTGCTGTACGGCGTTGCCGCGCTGGTGCTGGCCGTGGTCGTCGCCGGAATCATGCTGCTGGTCCGCGACTAGGAGCGGCTGCCGGCCCTGGGCCGGTGTCCGTATGTGGCGGGAAACCGGGAGGAGAAGGAGGGGCCGATGTCCGTACGTCGCCTCAATCACGCGGTGCTCTACGTCCGTGACGTGGCCAGGTCCGTGGCGTTCTACGGGGAGACCCTGGGGCTCACGACGGCCGAAGATGTGCCGGGCCGCGCGGCCTTCCTGGCCGCGCCCGGCTCGCTCAACGATCACGATCTCGGCCTCTTCGCGGTGGGCGCCGAGGCGCCGGGCCCTGAGGCCGGACGGGTGGGGCTCTACCACCTGGCCTGGGAGGTCGGCACCCTGGGCGAGCTGGTCGCGGCCGAGGAACGGCTTGCCGCCCGCGGCGCGCTGGTCGGCTCCAGCGATCACCTCGTGTCCAAGTCGCTGTACGCCAAGGACCCGGACGGCAACGAGTTCGAGGTGATGTGGCGGGTGCCCCGCGAGGACTGGCCGGGCCCCGACGAGCCGGACCGGCTGCGTCCGCTCGACCTCGCCGCGGCGCTCCGTCGCTGGGGCCCTGACCGGGAAACGGGCGCGGCGGCGGGCACCGCCACCTGAGATACGGGCACGGCGGCGCGGCACGGCGGCCGACGGTGCCGGAGCTGCCGGCCGGGCCTCGCGGGACGGGGCCGCGGCCGGCAGCCGCCAGGTCAGGTCTCCGTCGCCGTGCGGTCCGCCCAGCGCTTTTCGACGCCGGAGAGCCGCCAGTACGCCAGCGCCGCCGCCCAGACGACCACGAACAGGCCGACGATGATGAAGCCGACGTTGTCCAGGTCGAGGCCGGAGATCCAGCCGGTGACGCCGTCGGTGAGGCCGAGCTTGTCGTGCAGGACGGTCACCAGCTCGATGGTGCCGATGAAGAAGGCCACGGCGATCGAGAGGCCGGTGATGGTGAGGTTGTAGTAGACCTTGCGCACCGGATTGGCGAACGCCCACTGGTAGGCGAAGTTCATGAACGTGCCGTCGAGGGTGTCGAACAGGCTCATTCCGGCGGCGAACAGCAGCGGCAGGCACAGGATGGCGTACCAGGGCAGACCGGCCGCGGCGCCGCTGCCCGCCATCACCATCAGCGTCACCTCGGTCGCGGTGTCGAACCCGAGGCCGAAGAGGAAGCCCAGAGGGAACATCTGGCCGGGCCGGGAGATGGACCGGGTGAACCGTCCCAGGAAGCGGTTCATGAACCCGCGGGAATCGAGCCGTGCTGCCAGCTCCGCCTCGTCGAACCTGCCCTCGCGCATGCCGCGGAAGACCCGCCAGATACCGGCGAGCGCGATGAGGTTGAGCGCGGCGATGAGGTAGAGGAAGCTGCCGGACACGGTGGTGCCGACGGTGCCGAGTACCTGGTGGGCGCGCGAATCGTCGTTGAGCAGGGTGCCGGCGAGCTGGGCGCCGCCGGCCACCAGTGCCGCCATCGCGACGATGACGCTGGAGTGCCCCAGGGCGAACCAGAAGCCCACCGAGACGGGCCGTTTGCCGTCGGCCATCAGCTTGCGTGTGGTGTTGTCGATCGCCGCGATGTGGTCGGCGTCGAAGGCGTGCCGCATGCCGAGGGTGTAGGCGGTGATGCCGAGACCGACGCCGAAGACCTGGCTGCCGACCGTGTAGTGGTACGGGACGACCAGGAGGAAGAGCACGCCGAAGGCGACGACGTGCAGGGCGGCTATGACGGCCATCAGTCCGGCGGTACGGACGGTGTCCTGCCGGCGCCAGCGGAACTCCGGGGCCGGGTCAGGGATATGCGGGGGATCGGTGGACAGGGCCATACGGCGGTCACGCTCCAGCACCTCGTGGATCACTTCGTGAGATGCCGTGGCCGGTCTCCTGGCTTACGGGTGCACGCGTCCGGGCCCGGCCTTCCCGGCCGCGGGCTGCGGTCAGTGGCCCGGCACGTGCGGCGGAGCGCGCGTGCCGAAGGGGTCGGAAACTCCCGATCACAGTGGCGAGGGCCGCTCCGGGCTGGGGCCTTCGGCCCTTCACCGGTCTTCCCGAGCACCACGGCCCGGCCACTCTAACGGAGCTGCCCGGCGGCCTCCATGGAGCCTGTTTGTGCTGGTTGATGGGCCTGTGGGGGTGTGTGGGGCCTCGGGTGAGGGGGGCGTGAAAGGGTCAGTACGGCAGCGAGGAGAGGAAACCGTGCAGGGCGTGGTCGAAGGCGGCCCTGTTCTCCAGGTTGACCATGTGACCGGCGCCGGGTATCCGGATCCGCTGGGCGCCCGGCACGGTCAGGGTGATCGCGTGGGCGTTGGCGGAGATGTCCATGCTGTCGAGGTCGCCGTCGAGGACGGCGGTCGGCACCCGGATATCGGCGAGGCGGTCGGCGGCCCCGACTTCGACGGGGATGCCGGCACCCATCGCGTCGGCGTGCACCTCGGCATTGGCCTGGGCCGAGGCGCGGAGCCGTTCGCGCAACGCGGCGTCCACCGCGGCCGGTTCGCGGTGCGGGCCGTCCACCCACATCCGCAGGAAGTGCTCGACGTAGCGCTCCGCGGCGTACGGTTCGCCGATCGCGGCCACCTGTTCCTTGATGTGCGCGAGGAGGAACGGGTCGGTGAAGGCGCGACCGCTGATGCCGGGGGAGGCCAGGGCCAGGGCCGCGACCCGTTCGGGGTGGGCCAGCGCGGTGTCGAGGGCGATGCGGGCGCCGTGGGAGAGGCCGACCAGGACGGCACGGGGCACCGCGAGCGCGTCGAGCAGGGCCCGCAGGTCGTCGTGGTTGGACCAGTCGCCGGTCACGGACGAGGAGAGGCCGTGGCCCCGGAGGTCGTAGCGGATCGCGCGCAGGCCGGAGTTGACGAGCCAGGCGAACTGCTCGTCCCACATGCGCTGGTCGAGCATGCCGCCGTGCAGCAGGACCACGGCGGGGCCCGTGCCGGCCGCCTCGTAGAACAGCTCGCCGTCGTCGATCGGCACGGTGCCGTTCTCGATGTCGGCCCATGTGCTGATTCCCTGGGTCATGCTCCCCGCCATCCTTCGTGTGAACTCATCGGACACGTCCGCTGTGCCGGAACCGTCTGAAGTGCCGGAACTGCCGCGTCCCTTCGATGCAACGTGCGGATCGCCCGTGAGGTGCCGGAATTCCTCGGCGAGTCCGTCGAGTACACCGGATCAGGACGGGCGCGGCACGTCCGGAAGGGGAGTCAGGCGCCGTCCGGGCGCGGGGCCGCCCCCGGCGTGAAGGTGACGACGAGGTCTGCGCGCTCCCGAGTGGCCGCCACCAGGCGGGCGTTGGCCTCGTCCGACGTCCGCACGAACCGCTCCGCGGCGGCCCGCGGCCTGCCGAACCGTTCGTGGCGGTCGACGAGCCGCCGTACCCGCTCCGTGCCGTCCAGGTCCACGTACCAGACCTCGTCGAGCAGCGCGCGGGCGCGGGCCCACGGCGGTGCGTCGACGAGCAGGTAGTTGCCTTCGGTGATGACGAGCGGGAGATGGGGCGGGACGGCGATGCTGCCGGCCACGGGCTCCTCGATGCGGCGGTCGAAGGCGGGTGCGTAGACGACGGCGCCGGGGGCGGGGGAGCGCAGGCGGGCGAGCAGCGCCGCGTAGCCGTCGGGGTCGAAGGTGTCGGGCGCGCCCTTGCGGTGGGTGCGGCCGAGGCGGCGCAGTTCGGACTCGGCGAGGTGGAAGCCGTCCATGGGGACCAGTGCCGCCTGCCCGGCCAGCCGCGCCACCAGGTGGGCGGCGAGGGTGGACTTGCCGGCCCCCGGTGGCCCCGCGATGCCCAGGATGCGGCGCCGCCCGGGTGCCGCGGATGCGGCGAGCCGGCGGGCGCGGGCCAGGAGGTGCGGTGGGTCCGTGTCCATGGTTGCTCCCTCGTGCCGGTGCGGGTGCCGGTGCCGGTGCGGGTGCGGCGGGTTGGCGGGGTGTCAGTGCGTGGCCGTCAGCCGCCACAGGGAGGTGACCTCGGCGGCGCGGGCCACGTGGAGCGGGTCGGATGTGTCGCGGGCGCGCGGGTGGCGCGGGGTGACGTCGAGCCGGTCCACGACCTCCAGGCCGGCCGATGCGAAGGCGGCGGTGAGTTCGGAGCGTGGCCGCAGGCCGAGGTGTTCGGCCAGGTCGGACAGGATCAGCCAGCCCTCGCCGCCCGGTGTGAGGTGCTCCGCCAGGCCGTTCAGGAAGCCGCGCAGCATCCGGCTGCCCGGGTCGTACACGGCGTACTCGATGGGCGTCGTCGGCTTCGCCGGCACCCAGGGCGGGTTGCAGACCACCAGCGGAGCGCGGCCTTCCGGGAACAGGTCGGCCTCGACCACCGTCACTTGGCCCGCCACACCGAGCCGTTCGGTGTTCTCGCGGGCGCAGGCGAGCGCACGCGGGTCCTGGTCGGTGGCCACCACCCGGCGCACACCCCGGCGCGCGAGTACGGAGGCGAGGACGCCGGTGCCGGTGCCGATGTCGAAGGCCAGGTCCTGCGCGGGCAGCGGCGCGGCGGCCACGAGGTCGACGTACTCGCCGCGGGCGGGCGAGAAGACGCCGTAGTGCGGGTGGATCCGGTCACCGCCGAGCGCCGGGATCTCGACTCCCTTTTTGCGCCATTCGTACGCGCCGATCAGGCCGAGGAGTTCCCGGAGGGAGACCACGGATGCGGTGCGGTGCGGGCCGGGTTGCGCGGGGGCGGGTGCGTCGGCCGGGGCGTCGGCAGGGGGCGGGCCGTACGCCTGGGCGCAGGCCGCGCGGACGTCGGGGGCGCGGTGCAGCGGCACCGCGTGCGTCGCGTCGAGGGGGATCAGCAGCATGCCCAGGATGCGGGCGCGCTGGTTCTGCGCCGCGCGGTGCTGGTGGAAAGCCTGCGCCGGGTCGTCGGGGAGCGTCTTGCGCGGGCGGCGGTCGATGCGGCGGGTCAGTGCCGTCAGCAGTTGCCTGGCATTGTGGAAATCGCCGCGCCAGAGGAGTGCGGTGCCCTCGCAGGCGAGCTTGTACGCGGCGTCGGCCTTCATCCGGTCGTCCGCGATCACGATCCGGCGGGGCGGTGGCGCGCCGTTTTCGGAGCGCCAACGGGCGGAGCGGGCCTCGTCGGCCTCGGTCCATTCGACGACCGGCGGTGCATTCACCGAAATGTGCCTCGTGTCAGTGGTTCGGACCCCTGCCAGGGCGCCGCCGCTCAGCCGTGGCGCTGCGGGGCCGCCGATGGTGCCGGGCGCGCTCCCCGGGCGGCGCGGGTCGGCGCGGTCTGCGGGAGCGGTACGGCGGGGTGGTGACGGTCGACTTTACTCCGTGTGCGGGGCCGCCCCGGGCGGGCGGCCGGTGACCGGCGGGCAGCCGGGACTTTCGTCCCGTGCCGATGGCCGTACGCGCGGGGCAGGATGAAGGCAGCTGATCTTGATGTTCCGCGCGGCACGGGCCGGACGGCCCTGCCCTGCCGTGCGGGGCATCGGCCACGGCGGCACACCGCGCCGTGGATACCAATCGTTCGTATGGAGGCGCACATGGACACCCTTCCCGTCATCGTCGCTGTGGACGGGTCCGCCGACAGTGAGCGGGCGCTGCGCTGGGCGGTCGATGCGGCCCGGCTGCGGGGCGCGGTGTTGCAGGTGGTGCACGTCTGGCCGTACGCCACGGCCGAACGGGCCGCGGCGGCCGAGGCCGACCCGGTGCTGGCGGAGCTGCGGACGAAGCTGGCGGCGGAGGAGAGCCGCGGGGCCGGGCTGCCGGAGATCGAGTTCCGCGGCCTTGCGGGGCTGCCTGACACCGTGCTGCCCGAACTGGGCGCCGAGGCCAGGCTGCTGGTGCTCGGCTCGCGCGGTCGCGGCGGCTTCGCCAGCCTGCTGCTCGGCTCCAACGGCCTGGCATCGGCCGCCCACGCCGCCTGCCCGGTCGTCGTCGTCCCGCGCCCGGACCGCGACCGCACCCGGCGGGCGGACGAGGTCGCGCCGCCCGGCACCCCGCAGGTCGCGCTCGGCGTGGACGCGTCGTCGGACGAGCCCGGCGCGATCGGCTTCGCCTTCGCCGAGGCCAGCCGCCGTGGCGCCCGCCTGAAGGTGCTCTCCGGCTACACCTGGCCGATGCTGATGCCGCCCGCCTTCGAGTACGCGGCGGCGTACGAGGCCACACAGCAGGACTACGCGGACGCGCTCGGCAAGCAGCTGACGGAGGTGCTCGCGCCGCACCGCGACCGGTATCCGGAGGTCGACGTCGAGGTGGTTCTCCAGGAGGAGAGCGCGGCGGGGCTGCTGGTGGAGGCGTCGCAGGAGAGCGATCTGGTGGTCGTGGCCCGGCATCGCCGCAGGCTGCCGGTGGGGCCGCGGCTCGGCTCGGTGACGCATGCGGTGCTGCTGCACGCGGTCTGCCCGATCGCCGTGGTGCCGGTGGATCAGGACGGGGCGGCGCAGGGCGCTTCGTAGCGCACGCGGGGACGGCGGCCCGGCCACCCGGCCCGGCCGCCGTCGGGGGCTCAGTGCGCGGGGCGCCGCTCCGGCCTGCGCATCAGGAAGGCGGCGGCGGACCCGGCGATGAAGAGCGCGCAGACGGACAGGCCGGTGCTGATCCAGGACGTGCCGAGCCACTGCCCGCCGAAGTAGCCCAGGCTCACGCTGTACGCGGCCCACGCCAGACCGGCCAGCGCGGACCAGGGCAGGAACTCGCGCACCGTACGGTGTGCGACACCCGCGCCCAGGCTGACCACCGAGCGGCCCGCCGGTGCGAAGCGGGCCAGGACGACGATGCCGCCGCCGCCCCGGTTCAGCGCCGTGCCGAGGCGTTGCTGCGCGGCGGTCAGGCGGCGGGAGCGGCCGATGGCGCGGTCGAAGCGGTCGCCGCCGCGCCAGGCCAGCCGGTAGGCGACCATGTCGCCGAGCACCGATGCCGAGGCGGCGCACAGCACCAGCGAGAACATCTCGGCCAGGTGTGTCCCGGCGCTCACGGATGCGCCCACCGCGCTGACCGCGCCCGCCGCGGTGCCGGTGCCCGCGGCGGCGGTGGCCGCGGTGATCACCAGGACGCCGCTGGGCAGGATCGGGACGAAGACGTCGAGAACGACCGAGAGGGTGACGATCACGTACACCCAGGGGGTGCCACTGAGGTGCCCCAGGCTTTCCAACAACGCGCCACTCCCGGTCCGGACCCCGCCGCGACGTCGCATGGGGCGGCAGGGGCGGCTGTACAGCCATACAGCGTACGCCTGTGCTCTGCCCGGTTCTGTCCCAGGGGGACAGATGTTGTACGTGTCACGCACACTTCGCGTTCATTGATGACCGCTAGCAGCCGGCCTCTCCCAAAGGCGGCCCGTACGGCTGGGGTGCCGTACGGGCCGGTGGTGCGTCACGGGTGTCCGCCCTGGGCCTGAGCGTGGGCCTTCGGGCGGCTGCCGTGTGGTGCGGTGGATCCGCGGGCGGCGGACCGGTCAGGCGGCAGCTCGCTCGCGGTCTCCCGTCTCCAGCCCTCCCTCTTCCCGGCCCCGCTGACCGGCGCGGGAACCGAAGAGCAGCCGGTCGGCCGACCAGGCGCCAGGACCGAAGAAGGCGATCAGCAGGAACGCCCAGCAGAACATCACGGACGCCTCGCCGCCGTTCTGGATCGGCCACAGCGCGGTGCCCTGATGGGTGGAGAAGTACGCGTACGCCATCGAGCCGGAGCTGACGAAGGCCGCGGCGCGGGTGCCGAGGCCGCACAGCACCAGGATGCCGCCGACGAGCTGGATGGCGCCGGCGTACCAGCCGGGCCAGGTGCCAGCCGGGAGGGCCTCGCCGCTGCCCATCGCGCCGCCGAGCACGCCGAAGACCGTGGACGCGCCGTGGCAGGCGAAGAGCAGCCCGACGACCACCCGGTAGAGCGCGAGCACGTGCGGCGCGGCTTTCTCCGTGAATGAGGCGTTCGGTGGGGAATTGAGTGGATTGACTGCATCGGACATGTGGGGACTCCTTCGGTTCCGAGGGGGACGTGCAACCGATGGAGGCACAGGTTAGGGATACCTAAACTATGCTTGCAAGTTCAATCTCTGGCCAAAAGGGACCTTTGGTCTGAACCAATTTCGAGATGGGGTGCGAGGCACGCTCACCGGTACCCGGAACACCGGTCACCGGACATGCGGGCCCTCTGGAGTGCCGGGAGCACCCGGGAGTGCCCGGGAACGCCGAGCGCCCGCCGGCCGGAGGTGGCTCCGGCCGGCGGGCGCTCGGCATCGATGCATCGGCGCGCGGTCGCGCCGGACGGGCCCACGGGTGCCCGCGGCTCCTCAGCAGCCGTCGAGGATCTTCTTCAGGGCCGCCTTCTCGGCGGAGTCAGCCGTCATGCCGTACTCGTGTTTCACCCACACCCACATCCGGGCGTACTCGCAGTGGTACGAGGTCTTCGGCGGCAGCCACTTCGCCGGGTCCTTGTCGCCCTTCTCCTGGTTGACGTTGTCGGTGACGGCGATCAGCTGGGAGTGCGTCAGGTCGTTGGCCAGTTCCTGGCGGCGTGCGGTGGTCCACTGCGCGGCGCCCGACTTCCACGCCTCGGACAGCGGGACGACGTGGTCGATGTCCACGTCGGACGACTTCGTCCACACGCCGTCGTCGTAGGCCGACTTCCAAGTGCCGCTGGTCGCCGCGCACTTGTTGTCCGTCTGTACGTCGGTGCCGTCGCGCTTGAGCACCACCTCGCGGGTGTTGCAGCCGTCGCCCTGGTCGATCCAGTGCGGGAACTTGTCGCGGCTGTAGCCGTCCTGCGGTCCCTCGGCCTGCTCCTTTATGTCGGCGAGGTACGTCTTTGCGGTGGCCACGTCCGGCGGGCTGGGTGGCGCCGCCTGCGCGGTCTGGCCGCTCAGCATCAGCGTGCAGACCAGGGCTGCGGCCGAGCCCGCGGCGACGGTGACGCGACGCGCGTAGACCTTTGGCATCGGAACTCCCTTGGTGTGGGGGGAAGTTGGGTGCGGTGCGGGGTCCATGTTGGCGACGTGGGGTTGCCGGTACATGGGCACCGCGTAACAGAGTGGCGACATGCCCACGTCAGATCAAGGGCTTGACGGCACGCCATCTTCGTGTCGGGGCAGTCGGGTTGGGATGCTCCCGCGCACGCGCCCCTACAGTGAGCGCGTGCTCCTGCCGGTCAATACCACCCTCGGGGTCGTCCTCGCCGTCCTGCTGATCGCCGCCGTGGCCGTGACGGCCGTCGCGCGCCTCGGTCACGCCCGGCAGATCGCCGTGGCGGGGCTGCGCGCCGCGGCCCAACTCGCCGCCGTTTCCTACCTCATCGGCTGGGTCGTCGGCGCACTCCCGTGGCTGCTGTGCTTCCTCGTGCTGATGTTCGCCGTGGCGGTACGCACGGCGGGGCGCCGGATCACCGGTAACGGCACGTGGTGGTGGGCCGCGGTGCCGATCGCCGCCGGCGTCGTCCCGGTGGTCGGCCTGCTGCTGCTCACCGGGCTCGTCCCGCCGCGCGGCCTCGCCCTCGTCCCCGTCGCCGGCATTCTGATCGGCGGAGCGCTGACCGCCACCGTGCTCGGCGGGCGGCGCGCGCTGGACGAGCTGGCGACCCGGCACGGGGAGGTGGAGGCGGGGCTCGCGCTGGGCCTGCTGGACCGGGACGCGCGGATGGAGGTCGCCAGGCCGGCCGCCGCGGACGCGCAGCTTCCGGGGCTCGACCAGACGCGGACGGTGGGGTTGGTCACACTCCCCGGCGCGTTCGTCGGCATGCTGCTCGGCGGCGCATCGCCCGTACAGGCAGGTGCGGTGCAGCTGTTCGTGCTGGTGGCGCTGATGGCGGTGCAGGCGGTTGCGGTCTCGGTGGTGCTGGAACTGGTCGCGCGCGGGCGCATCCACCGCGTACCCTTGACGGCAGCAGAAGGGGAGTAGCTCTTCGCCGGACCGTCGACATAATGCCCGCCCCAGTGGCGAGCCGGCGCCCGGAGGCCGGTATCCGTACCGTGCCAGCGAGACCTTCGGCCGCAGTGTTCTACGCTGCCGTGCCGAAGCGACCCCTCTTGGCGGGCCCCTAGGCGCGGCCCGACCGATCGAGGTATACAGCCCCGTGTTCAGTCTCACCGTCGCAGCCGTCGTCTTCGGCGTCGTCTTCCTTGCCGAGCTGCCCGACAAGACCGCATTGGCCGGCCTGATGCTCGGCACCCGCTACCGCGCCTCGTACGTCTTCGTCGGCGTCGCCGCGGCCTTCCTCGTCCACGTCGCCCTGGCAATCGCCGCGGGCAGCGTGCTGACGCTGCTGCCGCACCGGCTCGTGCAGGGTGTGGTCGGCGTGCTCTTCCTGGCCGGTGCGGCGGTCCTGCTCTTCAAGAAGGACGAGGACGACGAAGAGGTCAAGAAGCCCGCGGACCAGAGCTTCTGGAAGGTCTCAGGGGCGGGCTTCATGATGATTCTGGTGGCCGAGTTCGGCGACCTGACCCAGATCATGACCGCGAACCTCGCCGCGCGTTACGACGACCCGCTGTCCGTCGGCATCGGCGCCGTCCTGGCCCTGTGGGCGGTGGCGGGCCTGGGCATCATCGGGGGCCGCACCCTGATGAAGCACGTCCCGCTCCGGCTCATCACCAAGGTCGCGGCGTGCGTGATGATCCTTCTGGCGGGCTTCAGCCTGTACGAGGCGATTGCGGGCTGAGCCCGGGGCGGCAGGCGGGCGGGCCGTGGCGTCTGTGCACGACGGAGCGGCCCGCCGACCGTCAGGCCGGGAAGTGCAGGGTGATCCGGCCGTCGGCCAGGGCCTCGACGCGGATTCCGGTCAGGTCGCTGACCTGCACCGTCGGCGCGAAGGCCGCGGCGCGGTCGCCGACGCCGACCACTCGCATACCGGCCGCAAGGCCCGCGTTGATGCCCGCCTCCGAGTCCTCGAACACGAGGCAGTCATCGGGTGCGTGGCCCAGTTCGGCCGCGCCCTTGAGGAAGCCCTCGGGGTCGGGCTTGCTGGCGCTGACGCTCTCGGCGGTGATCCGGACGTCGGGCACGGCCAGCCCGGCGGCGGCCATCCGGGCGTCGGAGAGCGCGATGTCCGCGGAGGTCACCAGGGCGTGCGGCAGTGCGGCGATTGCGTCCATGAAGGCCGGGGCGCCCGGGACCGGCACCACACCGTCGGTGTCGGCGGTCTCCTGCGCCAGCATCCGCCGGTTGTCCGCCATGTTCAGCTCCATGGGGCGGTCCGGCAGCAGCGCGGCCATGGTGGCCCAGCCCTGCCTGCCGTGCACGACCTGAAGGACGTCGGCGGCGGGCAGCCCCTGCTCGGCGGCCCAGCGGCGCCAGCAGCGCTCGACCACGGCCTCGGAGTTCACGATCGTGCTGTCCATGTCGAGCAGCAGTGCGCGGGCGGTGAGCGTGGTGGTTGCCGTCATCGGCGGGCTCCTGGGCGCTACGGGCAGAAGGTGGCGTACGCGGATCTGCGTGCGGCGGTGCGGGGCCGAGTGCGGCCGACGCGTCCGTGCCCGCAGGTGAAGAAAAACAAGTGGCTCCGCCCGCCGGTCAGGGAGTGCGGGCGGAACCACTTTGTTCCTACACGATACAAAGCGCGTCGGGGCGCCGACAACCGGCCCCCGGTGACGGGGGTCGGTGGGGCGGCCCGTCGTGGTCGCCGGATCCGTCGCGGGAGACGCCGGGCGGCGGGGTGTGCGGGGCCGGGGGTTTGGTGGGCGTAGCCGTGTGACCTGCGGAAATGGGGTGGGGTGTGGCGCTGTGCGGGGTGCGGGAGCGTCGGCCGTGCCGTCGTCGGGGCGGGCGCCTTTTCGTGGAGCGCCGGGGGAAAGAGTGGGAAATACCACCCTGGGAGGAAATGCCGACCTGACGGAAATGGCACCTCGGGCGTCTCGGGTACCGCAGGCATCCCGGGCATCGCAGGCATTCCGGGCACCTCAAGGCACCTCAAGGCACCTCAAGGCACGTCAGGCACCTCAAGGCAGCTCAGGGCGGAATGCTGCCCGGTCGCCCCGGTCGCCCCGGTCGCCCCGGTCGCCCCGGTCGCCCCGGTCGCTCAGCGTTCACGAGGAGTGCGTGCGGTACTCCAGTGACACGCGGGTCCGTGGTCCGTAGACGCCCTCGGGGTCGCCCTGGACGCCGTACTGCCACTGGTAGTGGGTGACCGCGTCGCGTACGGCGGGGTCGTACCGGCCGTCATCGGCGCCGAAGTACAGCCCCAACTGCCGCAGCCGGTGCTGGAGTTCCACCACCGCACCGCCGCCCGAGCCCGGGTGCAGCACCGCAGGGCCGATGTCCGGCGCCTCCGGGGCCCACGCGTCAGCCGCCGACGTGTCCGGGGGGCGGGCGGGCGCGGGGGAGCGGGTGGCGGAGCGGGACGTCGGGATGCCGCTCTCCGAGGGGCGGTCCTCGTCGGCGGCGGGCAGGGGTGCCGTCAGGCCCCGGCCGGGCTCGGTCGCCCGCTCCTCGGCCCCGCCGAACAGCGCGTCGCCGCCTGCCAGCGCCGCGCTCGCCGCCACCGCCGCACCCGCGACGGCCAGCAGTGCGCGCTTCCGGCCGCTCCGGTGAGTTCCCCCGCCGCCGTCGGCACCGGCCGGACCGCCACCGGATGCCGGACCGGGCTCCGACGAATCGACCGTCCTGGACGTCGGCCCCGCGGCCCGGTTCGACCTCGGGGGCACCCGCGGTACGCGGACCCGGCCGACGGGCCTGACCCCGCGGAGATTCCGCAGGTCGGGAAGGTCGTGAAGCTCTCGTGACGCGGGGGGATCCGGGGGATCCGGGAGGTCCGGGAGATCCGGGAGGCTGGGGACGGCGGGGACGGCGGGGGCGACAGAGGCGACAGGGATACCGGGGAAGCCGGGAGGATCAGGCGCCCGGTGCAACCCCTGCGTCCGCTGCGCCCCCTGAGCCCGCTGTGCCCCCTGCGCCCGCTCCACCCGCTGTGACCACTCCGACCACTCCGCCCACCGCGCCCGCTCCGCGCTCTCCGGCCCCTCGGGATCGGGTAACGACACGTACGGCCGCACCCGCAGCGGATCGAAGTCGTCCTCGGCGACCGCGGCGCACAGGCACGTCGGCCGTCCGTCGCCCCGTACCGGAGCGCAGCAGTCCGGGCAGGTCTCCGATGCCACAGCGGCCCCTTCCCTGAAGTCCGGGGACGACCGTTTCGGCGGCGGCCCCGGAGCCGTCGAACCGGCAGCGATTATCCAGACGCCGGACCGCCTCGCGCAGGCAGTCACGGACATCCGCGAGGTATCCGTCCCAGCCGCCCACCGCGCCCGGGGGCTCGTATGCGACATCACCGGCGATACCGCATCGATACGGCAGCGACACGAGGGTGCGACGGCAGCGGCACGGCAGCGGCACGGCACCGGCCGGCGGCCCCGCCCACTCAGCGGGCCATATCGGGAGGAAACAACCAGGATGGATAAGGACGGCCGACCGCGAGAGCCAGGCCGCGGCCGAGTGGGCGGCGCGGCGGGCGGCAGGCCGGGAGAGAGGGAGGCGCTCATGGCGCAGGACACCGGTGCACCGGCGGTGCCCGGCGATGGCCGTTCCCAGCGGGCGGTCCTCGTCGCGATCGGCGCGCTGCTGCTCGGCATGCTCATCGCCGCACTCGACCAGACCATCGTCGCCACCGCGCTGCCCACGATCGTCAGCGACCTGGGCGGTCTCGACCACCTCTCCTGGGTGGTCACCGCCTACCTCCTGGCGTCGACGGCCGCGACGCCGCTGTGGGGCAAGCTCGGCGACCAGTACGGGCGCAAGAAGCTTTTCCAGACCGCCATCGTGATCTTCCTGATCGGCTCGGTGCTGTGCGGCATCGCGCAGAACATGCCGGAGCTGATCGGGTTCCGTGCCCTTCAGGGCTTGGGCGGCGGCGGTCTGATCGTGCTCTCGATGGCGATCGTCGGCGACATCGTGCCGCCCCGGGAGCGCGGCAAGTACCAGGGCCTGTTCGGTGCCGTCTTCGGCGCCACGAGCGTCCTCGGGCCGCTGCTCGGCGGCCTGTTCGTGGACCATCTGAGCTGGCGCTGGGTCTTCTACATCAACGTGCCCATCGGCATCATCGCGCTGGCCGTCATCGCCGCCGTGCTGCACATCCCGGTCCGCCGCACCCCGCACCGGATCGACTACCTGGGCACCGGCCTGATCGCCGCCGTCGCCGCCTGTCTGGTCCTGATGACCTCGCTCGGTGGCGTCAGTTACCCCTGGGACTCCTGGCAGATCGTGGGGCTCGGCGTGCTCGGCATCGTCCTGCTGGCCGTGTTCATCCACGTGGAGCGGCGGGCCGCCGAGCCCGTCCTGCCGCTGCGCCTCTTCCACATGCGGACCTTCACGCTGACCGCCGTCATCGGCTTCGTCATCGGCTTCGCGATGTTCGGATCGATGACGTACCTGCCGACGTTCCTCCAGGTCGTGCAGGGGGTTTCGCCGACCATGTCCGGCGTCCACATGCTGCCGATGGTGCTGGGCATGCTGGTGTCGTCCACCGCGTCCGGGCAGATCGTCAGCCGCACCGGCAGGTACAAGTTCTTCCCGATCGCCGGCACCGCCGTCACCACCATCGGCCTCCTGCTGCTGCACCAACTCGGCCCGGTCAGCAGTGTCACGGCCATGAGCGTCTACTTCTTCGTCTTCGGCTTCGGGCTCGGCCTGGTCATGCAGGTGCTGGTGCTCATCGTGCAGAACGCCGTCGACTACAAGGACCTGGGGGTCGCCACCTCCGGCGCCACGTTCTTCCGCTCCATCGGCGCCTCGTTCGGCGTCTCCATCTTCGGCACGATCTTCGCCAACAACCTGGGCCCCCGGATCGCCGACGCCGTCGCGGGACGCCAACTGCCCCCCGGCGTCACCCCGTCCACCATCGCCGAGGACCCGCGAGTGGTCTCCCAGCTCCCGGCATCCCTGCGGACCGGCGTGCTCGACGCCTACTCCGTCTCGATCACCGACGTGTTCCTCTACGCGGTCCCTGTCGTCCTGGTCGCCTTCGCGCTGGCCTGGTTCCTCCGGGAGGAACCGCTGCGCAGCAGCGTCACCGCGCCGGACACCACCGAGGTGCTGTCCTCCAACCCTGTCGAGCGTTCCTCGTACGACGAATGCGCCCGCGCCCTGTCCAAACTCGGCAGCATGGAGGGGCGGAGACGGATCTACGAGAAGATCACCGAACAGGCCGGTCTCGACCTGAAACCGGCCGCGAGCTGGCTGTTGCTGCGCATCCAGCGGCACGGAACGGTGGAACCGGCGTTGCTGGCCGAGCGCACATCCGTGCCGCTCGGGGTGATAGCCGCGGCCACCCGGCAGGTCGAGGAACGCGGTCTCGCCGTACGCGAGGGCCTCGACCTGCTGCTCACCGACTCGGGCCGCGCGGTCGCCGCCCGGCTCGCTGCCGCCCGGGAGGAGTCGCTGGCGCGGATGCTGGGCAACTGGTGGACCGACGACCGCCCGCACGACCTCGCGGAACTCGTCCAGCAGTTGACGTCCGAGATGTGCGGATCGGACGCCGAGGAACCGCACAACGGCGACGCCCGCCAGAGCGTCCCGCGCACCCCGCGCCCGCCGGATCTGGCGAAGTGATCAGGGCGCGGCCCGCGGTATCCGCTTCTCGAAGAAGATCTCCGCGTACGGGTCGACGTGGTACGGGGCGATCTCGGCGTATCCGTGCCTGCGGTAGAGGGCGACGGCTTCCACCAGGTCGAGCCGGGTGTCCAACCGGATCCGCTCGGCGCCCAGTTCGGACGCGGCCCGCTCGGCGGCGGCCAGCAGCCGGGCGGCGACGCCGAGACCGCGCCCGCCGGGCCGTACGTACATCTGCTTCAGCTCGGCGGTCCGCGCGTCGAGCAGCCGCACCCCCGCGCAACCGGCCGCGGTACCGCCGTGGCGGGCGACCAGCAGCAGGCCGTGCGGCGGGGTCAGGCAGCCGCTCGGGTAATCCGCCACCCCCTGCTCGATCTCCTCCGGCGTGGAACGCCGCCGCTCGTGCAACTCGTAGTAGCGATCGGCGACTTCGGTGTAGTAGTCGCGCAGCAGGGCCGCGGCGTCCGGGGAACCGGGCGGCTCGGCGGCGAGGGTCCAGGGGGGCCGGGGGGTGTCGGCGGGGTCGGGCATGGCGTCATTGTGGCGGGTGGTGCGGGGCTGTACACCAGGGTTTCGGGCGGCGCCTGCCCGGGGGCCGCTGTGCGGACTCTGCCGGGCGTGGCCTGATCGGAGCGAGCGGCCATGGCCTGGAGACATGAGCGCCGTCGGCGGTCCGTACGTCACCGCCTTCGACCACGGCTTCGGCGTCGCCCGGCCCGGCGGACGGGTGGACCAACGACCGCCGGACCTGACGAAGTGCTCAGGGCGCGGCCCGCGGTATCCGCTTCTCGAAGAAGATCTCCACGTACGGGCCGTCGTGGTACGGGGCGATCTCGGTGTACCCGTGCCGGCGGTAGAGCGCGACGGCTTCCACCAGGTCGAGCCGGCTGTCCAGGCGTATCCGTTCGGCGCCCAGTTCGGACGCGGCCCGTTCGGCGGCGGCCAGGAGACGGGGGGCCGCGCCGAGACCGCGGTGATCGGGCCGCACGAACATCTGCTTCAGCTCGGCGGTCCGCGCGTCGAGCAGCCGCACCCCCAGGCAGCCGGCCGCGGTCCCGTCGTACCGGGCGACCAGCAGCAGGCCGTCCGGCGGCGCCAGGCTGTCGCTCGGGTACGCCGCCAGTCCCTTTTCGATCTCCTCAGATGTGGAACGACGCTGCTCATGCAGCTCGAAGTAGCGGTCGGCGAGTTCGGTGTAGTACGCGCGCAGCAGGGCCAAGGCGTCCGGTGAGTCGAACGGCTCGGCGGCGAGGGCCCAGGGAAGCCGGAGCGTGCCGGCTGAGGTGATCATGGCTTGATTTTGATAAGCCTGTGGCCTGAAAGCTAGATCCCCCGACTTTAAATCTAGGTTTCGTGATGGGGGCTTTCGCCGTGTCGGCGGTCCCTGGAACGGGAGGTGGACCCGGGTCAGACGGCCCCGAACCGGCCGTCCTTGATGCCTGTGACGAAGGAGGAGAAGGCGGCGGCGGGGACGTTCAGGACAGGTCCGCTCGGGTTCTTGGAGTCGCGGACGGGGACCACGCCGTGCGGGGCGAGGAGGTTGGCGGCAATCTCGATGCACTGGCCGCCGTTGTCGCTGTAGGAGGACTTGAACCAGCGGGGGGATTCGGTCGTCATGTAGCCGATGCTAGGTAGGCAACAGAGGCTGTACGAACGGCATATCAAGACAAGACCAAAGCCCCGCCGCGCCTCCCGGTCCGGGGGCGCGGCGGGGCTTTCGTCCAGCTCAGACGGCCCCGAACTCGCCGTCCTTGACGCCTGTGACGAAGGAGGAGAAGGCGGCGGCGGGGAATTCCAGTATGGGGCCGCTCGGGTCCTTGGAGTCACGGACGGGAACTGTGCCGGTGGCCGCCGCTTGCGCCGGGGCCCACTCGACGCAAGAACCCCCGCTACCGCTGTAGGAGGACTTGAACCAGGTGAGGGGGAGGGAGTCGGTCGTCACGGGGTGCCCTTTCGTACCTGCTCGATCACGGCCACTGATTCCGCCTGGGAAAGCGCTTCGGCCTGTAGCTGATGGTAGGCCCTCACCAGCGGCAGTACGGAAGTGATCTCCCTGTCCAGCTGCCCGTTGGTCTCGGACTCCACGTAGGACATGACGGAGCGGTCGGGCAGGGTCAGCAGATTCACCAGCCGATTGAACGGGCGGCGCTCACCTATGGCGTAGGGGGCCAACTGGAGCGTGGTGTCCGGCTGGTCAGCGAACTCGATCAGACGGGCCAACTGGCGCTCCATGACATCGGCCCCTCCGATCAGCCGCCGGATGCAGCTCTCATCCAGGACCACGATCACGATGGGCGAGGTGCGCCGCACCAGAGCCGTTTGTCGTTCCGCCAGGAACTCCACCCGCTCAGAGGCTTGTTCGGGGGTGAGCGTGCCTCGTTTTACATGACCCGCTTCAATGGCACTTGCATACTCCGGCGTCTGGAGCAGTCCAGGAATCACCCCTACGTCAAACAGTCGGATCTCTGCCGCACGCGCCTCCTGCCCCAGGTACTCCGGGAAACCTTCCAGCAGACTGCCGTTGCGGATCTCTCCCCATGCGCGCTCGAACGAGTCTGCGGTCCCGGTGAACCCGAAGATCACGTCTAAGGCCCGCGAAAACCGAAGAGTTGGCGGCTTACGGCCAGTTTCCACTGCCGAGATGTGTCGGCCCGAGTAGCCGACCTGCGCGGCGAGTTCGTCCTGCTTCCAGCTACGTGCCTCGCGCGCGCTGCGTAGGCGCGCACCGAAGGCCGCCTGGGGCGAACTGTCCGGGTTCAACTCCTTGATGTTTACCAAAGTGCCCTCCGTTTCCGGAACCTTGAAGACAGCCCGAGCCTAGGCCACGCTGAGCCGCCTGAGTAGTCGTACCACTACGGAGAGGAGTGGCCGTGCGTGGAAAGAGCGGTCTCCCGGAGGGGCAGGAACCGTCGCGTGTCCCGGCCCACGGCGAGGGAGGAGCCGGTGAGGCGGAGGGGGAGCCGCTGCCTCCCCACCCGTGTGATTACGGGCCGTGCGAGTGCCCCGACCCGGGCTGCTCGCTCAAGGCGCCGCCGAACGTCCAGCGGGACCGGGCGGCGGACAGTCCGGCTCTCGCCCGCCTCCGTGCGCAGGTCCGTGCGGACGGTCAACGGCGGGCGCAGTTCCGCGCGTTGGGGAGGCCGGAATGAGCTGCCTTGATGCGGTGGGCTGCCCGACGTGCGCACGGCTCACCGCTGAGCTGTCCGCCGCCGAACGTGCGGGAGACGCGAGCAAGGCCGTCGATTGCCGGGTGTTGCTCCGGCGGCACCCGCAGCACGACGAGATCCCGGTGGCGCTGCGGGAGAGCGATGACCGCTGAGAACGCACCGGCCGCCGGGGCGCCCGCGCCGCCCCGACTGTTCGACGTCAAGGAAGCCGTGGCGGCCGTCCCGCCGACGTGCTGGAGAGGGGACTACCGCCTCACCGCCGCCCTGGCGGGGGCCGCGCTGGCGGTCGAAGGGGGGCGGCATGCCGAACCGGAACTCGATCTCGGGTGGTGCGTCCTGCCCACGGCCCACGGCGGTCCGCACTACGCCGTCGTGCGGGATCTGTGCGGTCTGGTGGTGTGGATCAAATGGCTCGGCCCGCTCGCCGAGCTGGTCGTCCTGCCCGACTGCCGCCGTACCGATGGCTGCGGGCTGTTTGCCGGACACTCCGGGCGGTGCTCCCGGTGAGCGCAGCCCGGGGCGGGGCGATCCGCTCGCCCCGCCCCGGGAGTTCGTCAGCCCTGCTTCGGGCCGGCCTGCTGAACGACCTCGAAGGACCACAGGGTCGACCCGGACGCGGCCGGCTTGGGACGCTCGCCGCCCTCGCCGCCGCCCTGGTGCGCGGCCTTCATCGGGCCCTCCATCCACGCCTGGAAGGACTCCTCGTCCCGCCAGCGGGTGTAGACGAGGTACTGGTCGGTGCCCTCGACGGGCCGCAGCAGCTCGAACCACTCGAAGCCGTCCGACGAGTCGACGGTCCCGGCGCGGGCGCCGAAACGCTGCTCCAGCACCTCACGCTGCTCGGCGGGCACGGTCAGTGCATTGATCTTCACGATGCTCATACCGCCCATCGTGCCCCATGCGGCCTTCGTACCGGGGGGCAGGGCACGGGGCCGGGACGGGGTCGGCACTCATGGTGTGGCCCGGGGCACACAGTGGTGTGCGCCCCGGTGGACTTCCTCCGTTCGTACGGGGGTGCCCAGCGCCGGTTTCCCGTTCCTGCAACTCTGCCCCCTTGCCTCACACGAGGAACCGCCGGAACGATTGACCAGGAGCCTGGACCATGAAGAAGGGGAGGCTATGGAAGTCACCATGCTCGCGACATCATGCGACAAGAAGGACTGCCCCACGATCTACAAGACGGATCGGGGCGCCCTACTGGTACAGGGCGGGACTCCGGTAGATCACGGGCTTCAGATTCCCGCCCACGAAACCTTGGTTGAGATCCCGCTCGAACTGTTCCAGAAGGCCATCCGTGACAACCTCATCTAGGACTCTAGGCAGCCTCTTCGACACCTTCGACCGCGAAGCGTTTCGACTGGAGACCCTGGACGACTACAGCCAGTTGGGCAGCGTCGATGCATATCGAGCCTTCCTGGCCGGCCAGGATCGGCCCGACGGCTACAACGCTGACTGGCTGGAAGAGATCAAGGGGCACGTGGGCGTCGGGCGGCGGTTGTACCGCGTCCACATTCTGACGCGGCCTCTGACCCCGTACCTACGATTCGAACTTGGGTGGGGCTACGTCACGAACGCGACGGCAGGAGAAGAGTTCTTCATCCTTGACGTCACGGATCGACCCAATCCCATAGCTGACGTCGGGGACTTCTGGCTTTTTGACTCAGCCACGGCCGCGCCGATGAGCTACGGCCCTGATGGGAAGTATCTCGGAGCTGACGTACTCCCCGACGACCGGGGCCCTGAGTACGTCGCCTACCGGGACAGGGCACTTGGGTATGCGGTGCCATTCGCGGACTGGTGGGCAGAACACGGCAAGTGAACCGTTCGGAGTTGGGTGCAGCGCTGCGGGTATTGCGGCAAGCCTCTGGTAAGGAGGCAAAAGCTGTGGCCCGCGGCTCTGTCATGTCCGCAAGTAAAATTAGCAAGATCGAAACCGGCAAGCTCGCCCCGAGCGTCGATGACGTGGACCGCATCCTGACCGCCATCGGCGTCTCAGAGGGTGTGAAGACGGAGTACATGGAGGCCGCGCGGGCGGTAGCCACGGAGGCCACGGCGTGGCGTCTCATCCAGCGTGCTGGACTCCACAAAGCACAGAAGCAGCTACAGGCCATCGAGGGCCGTATGAGCCTCCTGAGGCTCTTCCAGCCAGCTCTTGTGCCTGGCTTGCTTCAGACCCCGGAGTACATGCGAGCCATCCTGTCCCGGCACGAAGACCTGAGCGGAGAGACAGTACGGCGGACTATCAGCGCCCGCCTTGAACGGCAGGAAGTGCTGTACGAAGTGAGCAAAACCCTTCGCTTCGTGATCACGGAACCGGTGCTTCGGTGGTTGATTACTCCGCCGCTCGTCATGGCTGGGCAGGTAGACCGGCTCATTACCTTGTCCCGGATGCCCAACATCGATATTCGGATCGTTCCTCTCGCAGGGCCCAAGAATGACATCCCCAACCATGCCTTCGTTATCAGGGATGACCGGGCCGTGTCAGTGGAGACGGTGCACGCTGACGTGACGGTGACCGAGCCGAGAGACGTTGCCTTGTATGCGGCCAAGTTCGATGGATTCGCTGAACAAGCTCTTTCCGGCGACAGTATGAGGGCCGCGCTTGAGGGCATCCGAGACGCACTCTTGAGGGAACAGGAAACAGGCTAGGCGCATACAACTCCCCGGAGGATCATCGCTTCGACGAATCCAGCCGGGGAGGCAGCGGAGGAATGACGAGCCCGTTTCGGTACAGCCGGCCGTTGAGCTGTCACTCGACGGCCGGCTGTTGGAGGGCGAACCAGCCCTCGGTTACAAAGCCGGCTGCTGACACCGTCGAGACCTGGTGGACCCCGTTGGGTGGGCGGCTGGATATGCGCTCGGGCGTGGTGGCAATCCCGCAGGGCGCGAAGGTGCCACCGTGCCCGTTTCCGTGCCTCGACTGCCGCGCCAAGGGGCGTCAGTGAATGCTCTGCCGGTAGGGCCACACGATGGCTGAGAAAGAGCCCGGCATGTGGCTATGCCATGTGTGCGCAGCGATAACCGGCGTCTAAGACCCCCGCCCCGGCCGCAGAAACCTGGACAGTCGAGCAGCCGGGGCGGGTGACACCGCAGGGAACCCCTGCGGACCATGGGCCATGCCGCTGACGGTACGGCGACATGGCCCCTCGCGAAAGAGGAGGTTGGTGGATGAGCGGTGCGAGCGTCGATGTGTACGGGACGCGCACGCCCGATGCCGAAGGGTGGCGCGGTGTCCCGTTCCGGTACCCGGCTGACATGCCTGACGTGATGGCGGTTGACGGCGGTCGGCACGACGGAGGTCCGATGCCCCCGGAGGCCCCGCGCGCCCCGGAACCGAGTGGTGGCGACGGGGAGTAGCCCATCTCGTCGTGCCCGCTGAGTGACAGAGGCCCCGTCCGTGCGCTGCCCCCGTGGCGTAGGGGCGGGCCCTTACTCGTGGGCGCTGATCACGCCGCCGTTGCTGAGCACGATGTACACGCCGTTGGCGTCGACCCCGACGTCGTGCCCCTTCGTCTCCAGCGTGGCGGCCACGCCATCGAAGCCGATGATCTGCGCGCGGTACCGCAGTTCGCCGATCTTCGTGACCTTGGCCTTCCAGCCGCCCGCGAGCTTGAAGGTGCCCGGTCCCTGGTGCTCGCCGCCCATCCAGGAGTGGATCTCGCCGCCCATCGTGAGTACGACGTACATGCCGTTGGCGTCGAGCCCGGCGTCGGCGTCCTCCCCCGTCGTCTCCATCGTGGCCACGACCGCACCGTCGCTGATGATCTTGGCGCGGTAGCGCTGGGAGCCGAGGTCGTAGATCTCGGCCTTGCTGCCGTCCACCAGGGTCTTGGTGCGGACCGGGGACGCCTCCTTGCCACCGTCGGCGGCGGGCGCGTTGCCCGACGGCTTGTCCGCGGCATCCGACTTGGTGCCGGTCTTGGCATCGGCGCTCGCCTTGTCATCGGCGCTCTGAATTCCGGACCAGCCCGAGGCGCTGGAGTTGGCGGCGGCCGAGTTCGTGCTCGTGTGGCCCGCGGACTTCGCGTCGGCGGTGTCCGAGCCGGAGCAGGCGGTCAGGGTGAGGCCGGCGACTGCGGTCAGGGCCGCGGCGGCGATACGCAGGGTGCGGCGGCGAGCGGAGCGGACGGTGGTGCTGGAGCTCATTTCGGGTTCCCCCCGGGGCGGTCGGTGTCGTTGTTTCCTCGGTACGTCACCCACTTTGACCGGGGGCGCTATCGCCGGGCTGCCGCTCCCCTAACTTCCGGCTAACACGGGTGGTTACCGGGCCGTGAGCGCGGTGGGAATGTTGACGTGGGCGGCCCTGCGAGCCGGCCAGAGTGAGGCGGCCAGCGCGCCTGCCAGGGCGATGAGCACGCCGATGGCGAGGCGCCCCCAGGGCAGGACCAACTCGTAGCCCACGACGCTCTCCTGGAGGGTGCGGCCGAGCGCCCAGCCCAGGAAGATGCCCATGGCTGTGCCGAGGGTCGCGCCGAGCGCGCCGAGGAGCAGGGCCTCCAGGCGGATCATCCGGGTCACTCCGGCGCGGTCCAGGCCGAGGGCGCGCAGTGTGCCGATCTCCTTGCGGCGTTCGAGGACGGACATCGCGAGGGTGTTGGCGATGCCCAGCGCGGCGATGGCCAGGGCCATGCTCAACAGGGCGTAGAAGACGTTGAGTTGGTCGCCGATGCCGCCGCTGTCCTGGGCGCGGATGCCGTCCTGGTCGAGGACGGCGAGGGCGGGGTTGTCGCCGAGAGCGTGGGTGACACCCGCGAGCGCTGCCCTGCTGGGCCCGCCGTCCGTGGCGACGAGGACCGCGTAGGTGCTCGGGGCGGAGTCGTAGCGGGCGACGAGGGAGTCGGGTGCGGTGATGCTGGGCATCAGGTCGCTCTGCTCGTCCGCCTGGTAGACGGCGCCGATGGTGACGCTGCCGCGCCGGCCGTTCTGACGCTCCAGGGGGAGGGTCTGGCCGACGTGCCAGCCCGCCTTGTCGGCCTTGAAGTCGGCCACGGCGATCTGGCCCTTGGCGAGGCGGTCGAGGGAGCCGTCGATCACGTCGTAGCGCAGCAGCCGGCCGATGGTGGCGGGGTCGACGCCGGTCAGGACGGATTCGGTGCCGGCCAGGCGGTAGCCGGTGGACTGGTTGAGCGGGCTGAAGGTGGCGCCCGACAGCTTCTTGAGGGGCGCGGCGGTGGCGCGAGTCAGCTGCGGGCCGCCATCGGCGGGCTTGACCTGGTAGTCGGCGGTGAAGGCGTGGGTGGTCGCGCGGTCGAGGTACTGGGTGGCGGAGGCCCCCAGGACGGACAGGCCCGAGGCGAGGGTGAGGGCGATGGCGAGCGCGGCGGCGGTGGCGCCGGTGCGGCGCGGGTCGCGCACGGTGTTGCGGGCGGCAAGGTCACCCTGCACCGGGGAGAGGCGGGTCAGCAGCGGCTTGAACAGGGCAGTGAACGGCCGGGACAGCAGGGGGATGAAGCCGCTCGTCCCGGTCAGGGTGAGGGCGGCGCCGATACCGATGACGGTCCTGGCGTCCTTGCCCGTGGTGAGGGCCCCGTACACCACGGCGGCGGTGCCGGTGAGCGTCAGCGCGGCGCTGAGGCCGGTGCGCAGGGAGCCCACGCGGGCGGGCGCCGTGTGCTCGGCGGCGCTGAGCGCGGCGACGGGCGGGATGGCCATGGCCCGGCGGATCGGCAGCCATGCGGCGACCATGGGCAGGAGCGTGCCGACCAGCAGGGAGACGAGCACGGTGCCCGGGGTGAGGACCAGCGGGGCGGCCGGGGCGTCGGCGGGGGCGAAGAGCGTCTGGAGCAGGGCGGCGACGCCGGTGCCGACGGCGATCCCGGCCACGGAGGCGAGCGCGCCGACGAGGAGGGACTCGGCCAGCAGGATGCGGCGCACCTGCTTGCGGGTGGCGCCGATGGCCCGCATCAGGGCCAGCTCCCTGGTGCGTCGGGCGACCAGCATGGTGAAGGTGTTGGAGATGAGGAAGGTGGCGACGAACAGGGCGACCGCGGAGAAACCCAGCAGGATCTGGCTCATGGTGCCGCTGTCGCTGGTGGCGAGGTTCGCCTTGATCTGGGCGAGCCGGGCCCCGGTCACCGCGCTGGTGCCCTGGGGCAGCGCCGATTCGACGCGGCTGAGGAGCTGGGGCACGTCGGTGCCGGGGGTGGCCGTCAGCTCGATGTGCTGGTAGCGGCCGGGCTGGAGGAAGAGCCGCTGGGCGGTGGCGTTGGTGAACAGCGTCAGGCTGCCTCCGGAGGGGAGCTTGGTTCCGTCGGTGCGGAAGACCCCGCTGAGGGTGTAGGAGGCGGCGCCCTTGCCCGTGCCGACGCGCACCCTGTCCCCGACGCGGAAGCCGCCGCTGGTGGCGGTGGTCTCGTCGAGGGCGATCGTGTCGTTGCCGGTCGGTCCCGAACCCTGGGTGAAGCGGTAGGCGGGATCCCTGCCGTCCGCTCCCGGGGCGAAGTTGCCGCCCCGGGCGGACGTGCCGTGACCGACGGGCGTGCCGTCACGGTCGGCGACGGCGGCGAAGCCGTCGACCCGGCCCGCGGCGACGGCAACGCCGGGAAGCTCGGCCAGGGTGGTCACGGTGCGGGCACCGAGGTGGTGGGGACGGCCGCCGTCGGCGGGGTCGGTATCGGCGGCGACGTCGACGGCGATGCGCTCGTAGCCTTCGGTCGCACGGGCGGCTGAGGCACGGCTCAGGCTGTCGCCGTAGACGAGGCTGCCGGTGATGAAGGTGACGCCGAGCATGACCGCGCAGGCGGTCATCAGCAGGCGGGTCTTGTGCGCGAACACGTTGCGCAGAGCGGTACGGAACATGGGGGTGCGGATCCTGGGAGGCGGGCTCGGCGGATGCGAGCGGGCGGCTGGTTCAGGGCTGACGGCTGACGGCTGACGTGCGGGCGGGTCAGCTCGTGCGCGAGCGGGTGCCGAACGCGGGGGTCCGTGCGGCGGAGCCGCTGGTGTGACCGCCCCCGGAAAGGTGCAGCATCCGGTCCAGGACCCGGTCCGATGTGGGACGCGTCATGTCGTCGACCAGGCGGCCGTCGGCGAGGAAGACCACGCGGTCGGCGTAGCCGGCGGCGACGGGGTCGTGGGTGACCATGACCACGGTCTGTCCCAGCTCGCGCACGGAGTCCCGCAGGAAGCCGAGGATCTCGGCCCCGGCCCGGGAGTCGAGGTTGCCGGTGGGCTCGTCGCCGAAGATGATCGCGGGTCGGGAGGCCAGGGCGCGGGCCACCGCGACGCGCTGCTGCTGCCCGCCCGACAGCTGTCCGGGACGGTGGTCCAGGCGCGGGGAGAGGCCGACCTTGGAGACCACGCGCTCCAGCCACTGCTGGTCGGGGCGGCGTCCCGCGACGGTCAGCGGCAGCGTGATGTTCTCCAGCGCGGTCAGCGTCGGCAGCAGGTTGAACGCCTGGAAGATGAAGCCGATCTTGTCGCGGCGCAGCTGGGTGAGCTGCCGGTCGTTGAGCGTGCTCAGTTCGGTGGTGCCGATGCGGACGGAGCCTGAGTCGAACGCGTCGAGCCCGGCGGCGCAGTGCATCAGGGTGGACTTGCCGCAGCCGGACGGGCCCATGATCGCGGTGAACTCGCCCTCCCGGAAGGAGATGCTGACACCGTCCAGGGCGACGACGCGGGTGTCTCCGCTGCCGTAGACCTTCGACAGGTCGGTGACGGCAGCCGCCACCCCTGGGGTCGGGTGCGGCGTGAGGGTGTCAAGGGGCTCGGCGGTCACGGGGACTCCTCTTCGGGTGCGGAAGGGTGCACACCCAAGGTGTCCGGCGGACGTATCAGGACCGCAGCCGCCGTGTATCGGCGCCCGCTTGGCTGCGTAGCAGTTCTGCCCGTAGCGGTTTTGTCCGGAGCGGTTCCGCAGCGGCCGGGCGGTCAGGCCGGCAGGCGCAGGGTGGCGACGGCCCCGCCGTCCGGGGCGTTGTCCAGGCGCAGTTCGGCGCCGAGCAGCCGGGCCTGGCCCAGGGCGATGGTCAGGCCAAGACCGTGGCCCGAGCCGCGCTCAGCCGCGCCCGTGTGGAAGCGGCGCGGGCCGCCCCGCAGCAGGTCAGGGGGGAAGCCGGGGCCGTGGTCGCGCACGACGACGGTATGGCCGTCGACGGTGACCTGTACCGGGGCGCCCCCGTGCCGGTGGGCGTTGATGACGAGATTGCTGACGATCCGTTCGAGGCGGCGCGGGTCGGTCTCGACGGTCTGCCCGGCCGCTTCGTGCCGGGTGCCGGCGGCGGTGACCTCGGTGTCGAGGCCGGTACGCGTCACGGCCTCACGGACGACCGCGCCGAGCGGGACATGGGCGCGGACCGGCTGTTCGGCACCGGCGTCGAGCCGGGAGATCTCCAGCAGGTCCTCGACCAGTCCGCGCAGGTCACGCACCCGGGCCCGGAGCAGATCCTCCGTCTCACCGGGCGGCAGCAGGTCGACGGCGGCCAGCAGACCGCCGACGGGGGTGCGCAGCTCGTGGGCCACGTCCGCGGTGAACTGCCGCTCGGTGTGCAGCCGTTGGCTGAGACTGTCGGCCATGAGGTCGACGGTGGTGGCGATGTCGGCCACCTCGTCGCGGCCCTTGGTGCGCCCGGTCCTGGCGTCGAGATCCCCGGCGGAGATCCGGCCCGCGGTCTCGGAGACCCGCCGCAGCCGGCGGCCGAGCAGCCCGGCCCCGTAGATCGCCAGGGGCGTGGCAGCCGCGAGGGCGATGAGCGAGGCCACCGCCATGGTCAGGTCGAGCCGGTACAGCTCGTGGAACTCCGCGTAGATGGTCACCCGGACGGCCAGCACCGGGCTGCCGGGACCGCCGACCCGCTGGGCACCCCAGACGGTCGGGTCCATGCTCCCGGGGACGTTCCCGCCGTAGGACACGTGCCGGTCGCCGTCGGCCGGGTTCTGCAACGCGTAGGGCAGCTCGGCCGGATCGATCCTGGCGTTGTCCGTGAGGGTTCCGGTGCGCCGGTAGACGTCCATGGCCGAGGTCACACCGGCGAGGGCCTGTCTTTCGGCCCGGTGCCTGATGTCGTGCGCGGTCCACACGTGGACCAGCACCCCCACCGCCGCCGCGACCAGGCAGGCGGTGGCAGCGGCCAGCGCGGCGATCTTCCAGCGCAGGGGCACGCGGGCCGGCCGCGGCCGGCGGAACGGACGCACCCGCCTCAGCGCCTGAGCTTGTAGCCGAAGCCGCGGACCGTCTCGATCCGGTCCCGGCCCAGCTTCCTGCGCAGCCGCTGCACGCACAGGTCCACGACCCGGCTGTCGCCGTCCCAGCCGTACTCCCACACGTCCCGCAGCAGGGTGTGCCGCTCCAGCACGGTGCCCGGGTGGGCGGCGAACTCCAGCAGCAGCTTCAGCTCGGTCGGGGTCAGCGCCACGGGGCTTCCGGAGACGAACACCTCAAGACCTGCCGTGTCGATGGTCAGGTCCCCGAAGACCAGCGGCTCCCCTTCGGGCGGCGGCGGCCCGTCGGCGCCGGCGGGCCGCCCGGACACCGGGGCGGGCGCGTAGGTCGCCCGCCGCAGCAGCGAACGGATCCGGGCCACGAGCACGTAGGTGTCCACGGGCTTGACCACGTAGTCGTCCGCCCCGGCCTCCAGACCGGCGACGACGTCGAGTCCGTCGCCGCGGGCGGACATCATCAAGACCGGCACCAAGCTGGTCTCCCGGACTCTGCGGCACAGGCCGATCCCGTCGAGACCGGGCAGCAGCACGTCCAGAATCAGCAGGTCGAAGCCTTCGTCGCGGAAGAGTTCAAGCCCCGTCAGACCGTCGGCCGCGGCCTTCACCCGGTAGCCGTAGCGCTCAAGGGCGACGGTGAAGGACCGGCGCATCAGCTCGTCGTCCTCCACCAGCAGCACACGCACAGGCTGCGGAGGGGCCGGATCCGGGGCGGACGGGGACACGGGCAGATGACTCCTGTTCGGACGGTCGTCGGGCACAGGTCCCGTGTGCACGCACGCGCAGACGGCGACCCGCAAGAAACGATAGGGCAGACGCCGGGCCTGGCAACTATGCCGCAAAGCGGACACACGTCACCCCATCGCTGCCTCTTCCCTCCGTGAATGCCCAGGTCAGGCCGGGTGGCACGGCTCGGGCGGCTTCCGGGGCCACGGCACGCAGGCCCCCTGTGGCGCCCCTCCCCGCGGCCCGGCGCGCGGATTCGATGGACGGCCAAGCGCTCCCTGATACCCGCCCGATACACAACCCGCCCGGGGTGGCGCACCGCGCCGGGTTCACGCCGCCTCGGGAACCGCCAGCAGCGGCAGCCACACCGCGTCCACGATCTCGGCGATCGACTCGTCCGACACCGGGCGCGTCGTCAGCAGCATGTCGTGGCGCAGCAGGTCGAAGGGCAGGTTGACCACGCGGGGTGAGCGCGGTGCGTCGGGCAGTTCGCCGCGCTCGACGGCGCGGGCGACGATCGTCTCGAAGGGGGTTGCCGGGCCCGGCGGGATGAGGGCTTCGCGCAGCTCGCCGAAGCTGGTGCCGGTGTCGCGGAAGTAGCCCACCAACTGCACGCTCATCATCGTGATCATGTGCGTGCGGGCGGCGACCGCCTCGTAGGTGAAGCCGGGGTATCCGTACTCGGTCAGCACGTCTCACGCGGCGTCGAGAATCGCGTTCGCCAGCTCGGGACCGCGTCGACGGGTCGCACCACTGCGGTGGAGATTCATTTTTCCGGCCCGACGGTGACGTCGCCTGGGCGGGCGCGGACCCCGACGGGCTGAAGGCGGCTCTCGTCCGCTGGTTCGGCCCGCGCTGAGCCGCAGGTCACCGGCCGGGCCGACGCCGTCGGCAGGCCGCTGGGGGAGGGACCGCCGGGGCGCGCCCGGCCGTCGGGCGCACCCCCCGGAACGCGTCCTCGCTGAACGCCCCGGAACGCGCAGGAGCCCGGTGCCGTACCCGCACCGGGCTCCTGCCGTACTTCCTCACCGCCTTGCGCGGTGTCCGCCTCAGGCGGCCGATGCGGCCGTCCGGCGTGCGAGGCGGACGACCTCGACGGCCTCCGCCTCGGTCTCCACGGCCGGGGGCGAGCCGGGCAGCGGCTTGCGGGCGCTTTCCGACATCAGCCAGACGGCGACGCCGCCGATGACGGCCGCGGCCATCATGTAGTAGGCGGGCATCATGCGGTTGCCGGTCGCGCCGATCAGCGCGGTGACCACCAGCGGGGTCGTGCCGCCGAAGACCGAAACGGAGATGTTGAAGCCGATCGACAGCGAGCCGTAGCGCACCTTGGTCGGGAAGAGCGCGGGCAGCGTGGACGGCATCGTCGAGGTGAAGCAGACCAGCAGCAGGCCCAGCGCGGCCATGCCCAGCGCGATGGCCACCAGCGAACCCTGCCGGATCAGCAGCAGCGCGGGCACCGAGAGGACCAGGAAGCCGAGGCAGCCGGCGGCGATCACCGGGCGGCGGCCGAAGCGGTCGCTGAGACGGCCGGCGAACGGCTGGATGCACATCATCACGACCATCACCGCGAGCACGACCAGCAGCCCGTGGGTCTCGTCGTACTTCAGCTCCGATGTCAGGTAGCTCGGCATGTACGACAGCAGCATGTAGTCGGTGACGTTGAAGACCAGGACCAGGCCGACGCAGAGCAGCATCGAGCGCCACTGGCCGAAGATCATCTCGCGGATGCCGATCCGCTTCTCGGCGTCCCGGCGCTCCTTCTCCTTCGTCCGCGCTTCCTTCTCCAGCTGCGCGAACGCCGGGGTCTCCTCAAGACGCATCCGCAGGTACAGGCCGATGATGCCCATCGGGCCCGCGATCAGGAACGGGATCCGCCAGCCCCAGGACAGCAGGTCGTCGGAGGAGAGCAGCGCCGTCATCAGCGTGACCAGGCCCGCGCCGCCGACGTAGCCGGCGAGGGTGCCGAACTCCAGCCAGCTGCCGAGGAAGCCGCGCTTCTTGTCCGGCGCGTACTCGGCGATGAAGGTGGACGCGCCGCCGTACTCACCGCCGGTCGAGAAGCCCTGGACGAGGCGGGCGACCAGCAGCAGGATGGGCGCGCCCACGCCGATGGAGGCGTACGAGGGGATCAGGCCGATGCAGAAGGTGCCGGCCGCCATCATGATCATGGTGATGGCGAGGACCTTCTGGCGGCCGATCCGGTCGCCCAGCGGCCCGAAGACCATGCCGCCGATGGGGCGCACGAGGAACGCCGCGGCGAACGCGCCGAACGTCGACAGCAACTGCGCGGTCGAGTCACCGGAAGGGAAGAACACCTTGCCGAGGGTGACCGCGATGTAGCTGTAGACGCCGAAGTCGAACCACTCCATCGCATTGCCGAGGGCGGCAGCCGACACCGCACGCTTGACCATCGCGGGTTCGACGACGGTCACATCGGAGGACGACTCGCCGGCGGACCGGCCCTGGGACCGCTTCTCCAGATCGGGTGCGGCGTCCTTGCGGTTGCCGCCGGGGACGGGGTTCCCGGGTGCGACGGGGGACTGCGTCGGCACGTGTTCGCTCGCCTGCGCTCTCTGGGACGACTACATGGACAAACCCGTCATGGCGTGACGGGCGAAAGTCGACCATAGGGGCAGACCCGGTCATCACGGACGGTGCACGGTTGACCGCGCAGTCGCCCGTATACCCGCTCCTGGCAGGGCAAACGTCTTTTTGCAAAGGATTGTGCGGGACCTTTGTCTGTGATCCTTATCGCGGTGAACGACTGCAACTGCGCGCCACTGTGACGTGCACAGCACGGGTAAACCCGAGAGGCGCGTGAGGTGCGTCACGGAGTGCGTTGCCCTGTTGCCGTGTCGCGTGGCGCGCCGCATTGCGTACGGAAACGGCGCGGCGGGGACGGCGCCCCGGCGTCCGCTCGCCATAGCCGCTCGCCACAGCCGTACGTCGCGGCCGTACGTCGCCGCAGCGCGCCAACTCCGGCCGTTCCGTGGCTGATTCGGCATCATTCAGGGCCCGTTCGCTCCGTTACGATCACTCGATGAAGACGCGACGGCTCGGCAGCGGCCCCGCGGAGGTCTCCGCGATCGGGCTCGGATGTATGGGGATGTCGGTCGCCTACGGGCCGGCCGACGCGGATGAGGCGCTCCGTACCCTCGACCGGGCGGCGGCGCTCGGCGTCACCCTCCTCGACACCGCCGACGCGTACGGGCGCGGCGCCAACGAGGAACTGCTGGGCGGCTGGCTCGGCGACCGCGGGCGGCGTGCGGACGTCTTCCTGGCGACGAAGTTCGGGCTGCGCCACGACCCTGCCACCGGGCGGGTCGACCGGGTCGACACCTCGCCCGGGTACGTACCGGCCGCCTGCGACGCGTCGCTGCGCCGCCTCGGCGTGGAGCGGATCGACCTCTACTACGCCCACCGGCGCGACCCCGGCACACCGGTCGAGGACACCGTCGGGGCGATGGCGGAGCTGGTCACGGCGGGGAAGGTGGCGCATCTCGGGCTGTCCGAGGTGAGCGCTGCCACCTTGCGGGCCGCGCACGCCGTCCATCCCATCAGCGCGGTGCAGGTGGAGTACTCCCTGTTCACGCGGGACGTGGCGGAAGGGGAACTGCTCGCCACCTGCCGGGAGTTGGGGATCTCCGTGGTGGCGTACTCGCCGCTCGGGCGCGGCATGCTCGCCGGGGCGCTGGCCTCCCGCGACGAGCTGACCGAAGGCGACAACCGCCTTCGCTGGCCGCGGTTCTCGGACGAGAACCTCACCCGCAACCTCGCGCTGGTGAACGAGGTGCGGCGGATCGCCCGCGAGATCGGCGTGCCCCCCGCGCAGGCGGCGCTCGGCTGGCTGCTGGCGCAGGGCGACGACATCGTGCCGATCCCTGGCACGAAGCGGGTGCGGTACGTCGAGGAGAACGCCGGGGCCCTCGCGGTGGAGCTGACGGCCGAGCAGGCCGCACGGCTGCGGGCCGCCGTGCCGGACACGGCCGTCGCGGGCGCCCGCTACCCGGAGCAGGCGCTGCGCCGCCTCGGCCACTGACACGGCGGCCCGGCCCTCCTACGGCATCCACGCCTCGTACGACATCACATCGCCCGCCTTGATCTTGTAGTCGGGGACGTCCTTGGTGAACGTGATCTCGCTGCCGAGCAGGGTGCCGGTCAGCGGGTCGAGGATGATCATCTGGCGGGAGCCCGCCATCGAACCGTCGTGACCTGTGTAGACGTACGCCTGGCCGCGGCGGCCGAGCCGGTCGGTGACGATCCCGGCGGGGCGCAGGCCGTCGGCCGAGGCCAGCAGCTCGACGACGGCGGCGGTCTCGCGCGGCCCCGGCGTCCACTCCTGCCGGTACGAGGACAGCGCCTGGAGCAGCTCCGGGGTGTCGCCGGTGCCGCTTCCGTAGAGCATGCGGAGGAGTTCGCGCAGGTCGTCGGGGTCGGTCGGCGGCTCGGTGCGGGAGGCGAGGCCGCCGTGCTGCGCCTCGGAACCGGCCGGGTACACCTTGCGGTGCAGCACCTTGCCGTCGTTGACGGTGCGCCAGCGCCCGTTGCCGTCGGCGTGGATCACGGGGCGGCCCGGGTGCCGCGGATCGGTCGCCACCACCATCTCGGAGCCGCCGCCGTCCGCGTTCCACCGAGTGATCCGCTCCTCGGGGACGGTGACCGGCGGCGCCGCGTCCGGGCCCGACTCCATGCTCATGTACCAGCTCTGGAGGTGGCTGCCGCGGCGCGGCCCGTCCTCGGGTCCTGCCGCCTTCGCACGGGCCGCGGCCCGGTGCGCCAGGACGTCGAGGGAGACGGACGGCGCGTCGGTCCGCAGGTGGAGCGCGGTGGGCACGGCGGCGGCCGTCTGCGCCCCGGGGCCCGAGAAGGTGTACGCGAGCACCGCGACGATCGCGAGCACGGCGGCCTCGGCGCGCACCACCAGGCGGCGCCGCACCTTCCTGCGGCGGGTGGTGAACAGCAGCTGGTTCAGGGCGCGTTCGGCCCGGTGGTCCAGCGGCCTCTCGCGCCACGGGCCCTCGTGGGACGACACCGGATCGACGGCGCGCAGCAGGTCCAGTTCGTCGTCACGCATCGCTGTTGCCTCCTGCTCGCACGGACACCGTCGCCCGCATCCGGTCGATCTGCGTACGGAGCCGGCCGCGGGCCCGGTGCAGCCGCATCGCCGCCGCGCTCTGGCTGCACCCGAGGGTGACCGCCAGCTCCTCGATGGTCAGTTCCTCCCAGGCCGTCAGCCGCAGGACTTCCTGGTCGGCGGGGGAGAGGCGGGCCAGTGCCTCGTGCACCCAGGAGCCGGGCCTTTCGGTGTCCGGGCTCTCCACGGTTCCCCGGCGGTGCGCGATCTCGTGATTGCCCAGGCGGTTCAGCAGCCGCCGGTAGCGGCCGAGCCCGCGCACCGTGTTGGCCAGGCAGTTCCTGGCCACCCCGTACAACCAGGGCAGGGGTGAGTCGGGAAGGTCGGCGCGGCGTCTCCAGGCTATGGAGAAGACCTCCGCGACCACTTCCTCGACCTCGTCTGCCTGCCCGTCCAGCCGACGCGCCACGAAGCGGCTGACCGCCCAGTAGTGCGTGCGATAGGCATCGGCGAAGGCTTCGTCCGTGCTCATGATCCGTTGGTGTCCGGCATGCCCCCGATCTTCACACCCTCTTCCGGTGATCCTTCACACGGCCCCGGGACGGCCGCAGGAGTGATGTCCGAGGGGGCTGCGGACACCTAGCAGGCATGAAACAACCCGTGAAGTGGCTGACGACCACCGACCACAAGACCATCGGCACGATGTACCTCGTCACCTCGTTCGCGTTCTTCAGCATCGGCGGCCTGATGGCGCTGGTGATGCGCGCCGAACTGGCCAGGCCGGGCCACCAGATCCTGTCGAACGAGCAGTTCAACCAGGCGTTCACGATGCACGGCACGATCATGCTGCTGATGTTCGCGACGCCGCTGTTCTCCGGATTCGCCAACTGGATCATGCCGTTGCAGATCGGCGCGCCCGATGTGGCGTTCCCGCGGCTGAACATGTTCGCGTACTGGCTCTACCTCTTCGGCTCGCTGATC
This sequence comes from Streptomyces sp. NPDC048644, assembly GCF_043199105.1. Taxonomy (NCBI): domain Bacteria; kingdom Bacillati; phylum Actinomycetota; class Actinomycetes; order Kitasatosporales; family Streptomycetaceae; genus Streptomyces; species Streptomyces sp. NPDC048644. The sequence continues at coordinate 571,455 of NZ_JBICVO010000001.1, read as the reverse complement.
GCGGTCGGCGGATTCCTCACGCCACAAGGCGCGGCGGACTTCGGCTGGTTCGCGTATTCGCCGCTCACCGACGCGGTGCATTCACCGGGTATCGGCGGCGACCTGTGGATCATGGGCCTCGCCTTTTCCGGATTCGGCACGATCCTCGGTGCCGTCAACTTCATCACCACGATCATCTGCATGCGCGCACCCGGCATGACGATGTTCCGCATGCCGATCTTCTGCTGGAATGTGCTGCTGACCGCCGTGCTGGTCCTGCTGGCCTTCCCGGTGCTCGCCGCAGCGCTGTTCGCCCTGGAGGCGGACCGTAAATTCGGGGCGCACGTCTTCGACGCGTCGAACGGCGGGGCACTGCTCTGGCAGCACCTTTTCTGGTTCTTCGGCCACCCCGAGGTGTACATCATCGCGCTGCCGTTCTTCGGCATCATTTCCGAGGTCATTCCGGTCTTCTCCCGGAAGCCGATGTTCGGTTACATCGGTCTGATCGCGGCGACGATTTCGATCGCCGGTCTCTCGGTCACCGTCTGGGCGCACCACATGTACGCGACCGGCGGCGTACTCCTGCCGTTCTTCTCCTTCATGACCTTCCTCATCGCGGTGCCCACCGGCGTGAAGTTCTTCAACTGGATCGGCACGATGTGGAAGGGCTCACTGTCCTTCGAAACGCCGATGCTGTGGGCGATCGGCTTCCTGATCACCTTCACCTTCGGCGGTCTGACCGGCGTCATCCTCGCCTCGCCGCCGATCGACTTCCACGTCACGGACACCTACTTCGTCGTCGCCCACTTCCACTACGTCATCTTCGGCACCGTCGTCTTCGCGATGTTCTCCGGATTCCACTTCTGGTGGCCGAAGTTCACCGGAAAAATGCTGGACGAACGGCTCGGGAAGATCACGTTCTGGACGCTGTTCATCGGATTCCACGGCACCTTCCTCGTCCAGCACTGGCTGGGCGCCGAAGGCATGCTCCGCCGTATCCCCGACTATCTGGCGGCCGACGGATTCACCGCGCTCAACACCGTGTCCACCATTTTCTCCTTCCTCCTCGGGCTGTCCATGCTGCCGTTCCTCTACAACGTCTGGAAGACCGCGAAGTACGGCAAGAAGATCGAGGTCGACGACCCCTGGGGCTACGGCCGTTCGCTGGAGTGGGCGACCTCCTGCCCGCCCCCGCGGCACAACTTCATTTCCCTTCCCCGCATCCGTTCCGAATCCCCGGCATTCGACCTGCACCACCCGGAAATCGCGGCGGAAGGCGACGCGCTGGGGCAGGGCGACCGTGCTGCCCTGGACCGCGACGGTGAGCGGAGCGCCCGGGTATGAGCGGCGGGAGCGGGGTGAGCGACCTGAGCAATCCGAGCGGCATGGGCGAGGTGAGCGGCACAATGCGTACCGACGAAGCCATCAACGAAATCGAGGGCTATCTGCTCTGGGAGGCGGAGAAGAGCCGGGCGCGCACGCGGGCCGAAGCCTTCTGCGCCGGGCTGCCCTGGCTCACCGACAGTCAGCGCGCCGAGGTCGAACGCCTCTACTGCCAGGACCAGGCGGAGCTGTCGAAGGCGTACCTGCAACGCATCGCCACCCGCAGCGCCTCCCTGCGGGCCGAGTACTCGGGTGTCTACCAGGTGCTGCGCAGGCGCCTGTGCACCGCGTTCGCCGCGGGCAGCGTCGCGGTGGCGGCGGCTGCGGCGGCGGTGGCCGTTGTCCTCACCGCGCGCTGAGGACAACGGCCGGAAGGATCAGCCGGTGACGGTGATCGACGACGCCGGATCGGTGGTGTCGGTGACCTTGTAGGTGGCGTTGAACGTCGAACTGGTCGCCGTCGTCGGGCAGCCGAACCCGCCCTCCACCTTCACCGGCACCTTCGCGTCGGTGAACTTCAGGGTCGACGGCGCGCCGTTGGACCAGGTGCCGTTGACGGTCGCAGCCGCCGTGGGCGCGGCCGTCACCGTGCAGTTGGCCAGGCCGCTGGTCTTGAGGACGAAGCCGCCCGACGGCATCGCGAGACCGGCGGTCACCTGCGTGCCGTTCTGCATGGCCACACCCCAGGTGCCGGTGGTGCTGACGGTGGCGCTGACCCCCGGCATGCTCGTGGTGCAGGAGCCGTAGGTGGGCGCGGAGATGGCGCTGCTCACCGGCCCGGCCGCGTTGTGGTTGCCGGGGGCTGCCGGGACCTGGCCGGTGGATCCGGATGCGGTACAGGTCACGGTCACCGACCCCGCGGAGAAGGTGGCGCTGCCGCTGAGCGCGGCGCTGAAGCCGTGCCCGGCCGGCGTCACGGTCGTGGCCGCAGCGGCGGCCGTTGACGCCCCGGCGGGCCCGGCCACCGCGAGGGGGAGCCCGATGGCCGCCGCGATGCCGGTCGCGGCGGTGAGCACGGTACGTGTGGTGCGGGCGGATCTCATGGCAGGTCTCACGTCGGAGTTCATGTCAGGTCTCCTTCTGCGGGTGCCCGGTGGTCCGGGCGCGAGGGGGAAGGTGCGCGGGCACGACGGCCCCGTACGCGTACGAGCGCGTGGCGGTACGCGTACGGGCCCGTCGTGAACCGCGGAAATCGGTGGGACGGGCTTGCGCGTCTAGGCGGTGTCGCCGGCCGGGATGCCAGGTGCGCTGTTCCCGGTGGCGGGCAGCGGCTGCCAGGCGAAGATCAGCGCGCCGCCGATGATGCCGAGCACGGTGCCGATCAGGAAGCCGCCGAGGTTCGACAGCACCAGCGCGGCGGCCGAGAACAGCACCGTCAGGACGCCGGCGATGCCCCGGTAGTGCGGCGTGAACCAGGCCGACAGGCCCATCAGGATCATCACCAGGCCCATCAGCACCGAGGGGATGCCCGCGATGCCCTGCTGGAGCATGATCTTCAGCGGCGCGAGCGGGATGGCGCAGATCTCGGCGCCGGCCAGCACCGCCGCCAGACCACCCCAGAACGGGCGGCCGGTGCGCCAGCGCCGCCAACGGAGCCGGATGCCGGCCGCCATGTCAGAAGCATTCCTTCTTGCCCTTGGAGACCTTCATGCTCAGCCCGGACAGCCGGAACGTGCCCGCGTTGGTCGCCCAGGCGGTCTGCCGCAGGTGATCGATGGCGACGTCGTCGGCCTGCTGGGCGAACAGGTCCTGGAGGCCCTGGGCGCCGTCAGGCCCCTTGGTGAGGGTGGAGGCGTCCCGGCCGATCTCGATGCGGTGGAAGGACGCGTTGCCGGACAACTGGGTGGCGTCCACGAAGAGGTCGTCGGCCTTGACCGGCGTCTTCCCGGTGCCCGCGCTGAGGTTGAGCGAGATGTCGCCGATGACCGGCAGGTGCGTGACGACCGACTGGCACAGGCTGTGCAGCTCGGCCGACTTGATGGCGGTGACGGCGACGGGCAGCAGGTCGCCCCTGGCGTTGGCGTCCACACTGCCGTACTGCGCGAAGCCGTCGCCCGTGAGGCGGTCGGCCGAGACCTTGAACTGCTGTCCCGAGACGGCGAACGAGGCCGCGAGTGCTCCGTTGGACAGGGCGATGCCGAGTGCTGCCGTGCAGGCGAGCGCCGGGACGGACAGCGCGGCGAACCGCCGCCAGCTGATGCGTCCCGTGACCTGTCTGCCGTGTGCGTCCTTCATACGAGTCCCCTTCGAAGAGCGGTGGCGCGCGCTGTCGATCACGTGGGGGGCGAACAAGGGGGCTGCATAGGGGTGTTACGCACGGCGGCCTGTGGGGCGGCGCGGTGGTATGCAGCGATGAGCGGTGCCGAACGCGCTGTGCCGGGCGGACCGCCGACGCGGCTGCGCCGGGCGGGCGGTACGGGCGGTGCGCTGTACTGCCGGGTGTTACCGGCGAGTTGAATGTAATTCCGCCCGTCATCGCTGGCAAGGTCCGGCGCCCGGCGGTTTTCGGACGACTTGGCCCCGCGGCGCTATCCCCGCCACCGCACCCCGTGCCGCCGCCGCAGCGGTGTGTACGGCCGCGGCGGCTCGCTCGCGGGCCGCGGCCCGCCGTACGGCGACCGCTCGGACGGGCGGGGCGCGTCGATGCTCATGGGCGTCCCTTCCGCAGTCCCGGTAAGGGACTCGGCCCGGCCCGGCCACGGTTCCCTACCGGGCGAGCCGTGCCACCCAACTGCCCCCTCACGGAAGGCCATTCCGATCCACACCGCGGCCTTCCCTTCCCCGCAGGGCACGACTCTTGAGAATCCGCCGACAGCCCTCCGCCGGATTCCGGCTTGCGCTTTCCGCTGCGTCAACTTCTACGGTCTTCTGTGGGGCCGGAGAGACCGGCCCGGCGATGGGAGGCAGGGCAATGGCCTGGTCGATTGCGGACGTGGCCCGGATGTCAGGGGTGACGTCCCGGACTCTGCGCCACTACGACGAGATCGGCTTGCTGCCGCCCGCGGGGATCGGTGGCAACGGGCACCGCTACTACGAGGAGGCGGATCTGCTGCGTTTGCAGCAGATCCTGCTGATGCGGGAGCTGGACGTGGGGCTGCGCGAGATCCGGGCGGTCCTGGAGAGCCGGACCGATCAGGTGTCCGTGCTCCGCGAGCACCACCAACGGCTGCTCACGGAACGGGACCGGCTGGAGACGCTCGCCCGCACGGTCGGCCGCACCATCGCCGAACTGGAGGAAGGCAGGGACAACAACGACATGGTGAAGATCAACAGGCCGGAGAACCTGTTCGATGGCTTCGATCCCGCCCACCTCTCGGCCGCGGGGGAGGCCGCCGAAGCCGAGGTGCGGGAGCGGTGGCCGCGGGCCTGGGCACAGGCCCAGCAGTCCCGGCAGACCAGGGGGGCGATGAGCGCCGAGGACGTGGAGCGGTGGCAGCGGGAGGTGACGGCACAGATGATCCGCATGGCGGAGTTCATGGCGGCCGGCACACCGGTTGCCGATCCCGCGGTGCAGGCCGCGGTGGACGCCCAGTACCGGTTCGTGTGCCGGACCTGGAGCCCGGACGCGGCTGCTTACAAGGGGATGGGCCGGCACTTCGTCGATGATCCGCAGATGCGCGCGAACTACGACGCGATCGCCGACGGGCTGGCCGTCTACCAGCGCGATGCGATGGTCTTCTACGCCGATGCCCGGCTGAGCTGACCGCCGGATCCGCCTGCCGGGGGCTGCAGACCCCGGCGGCAAGCCCCCGCCCATCCGCCGCCGGCGCCCGGCGCCCCTTCACCCGTACTGCACCCGCAGTTCCTTCACGCCGTTGAGCCACGCGGAGCGCAGCCGGCGGGGTGTGCCCGTGAGGGAGATGTCCGGCATGGCGTCGGCGATGGCCTGGAAGATGAGGTTGATCTCCAGGACGGCCAGCGACTTGCCGAGGCAGAAGTGCGGCCCGCCGCCGCCGAAGCCGAGGTGCGGGTTCGGGTCGCGGGTGATGTCGAAGGACTCCGGGTGGTCGAAGACCTCGGGGTCGTTGTTGGCGGACGAGTAGAAGATGCCGACCCGTTGGCCCTTGGCGATCCGCGCGCCGCCCAGGGTGGTGTCCCGGGTCGCGGTGCGCTGGAAGGAGACCACCGGCGTCGCCCAGCGCACGATCTCTTCCGCCGTGGTGTCCGGGCGCTCGCGCTTGTACAGCTCCCACTGCTCGGGGTGGGTGAGGAAGGCGTGCATGCCGTGGGTGATCGCGTTGCGGGTCGTCTCGTTGCCCGCCACCGCCAACAGCAGGACGAAGAAGCCGAATTCGTCCGAGCCGAGGTTGCCCTCGTCCTCCGCGGCGACCAGCCGGCTGACGATGTCCTTGGCCGGGCACTCCTTGCGGGCCGCGGCGAGGTTCATCGCGTACGAGATCAGTTCCATCGCCGCGTTGGTGCCGACCTCTTCGGTGATGGCCAGCTCAGGGTCGTCGTAGGCGATCATCTTGTTCGACCAGTCGAAGATGCGGGACCTGTCGTCCTGCGGGATGCCGATGAGTTCGGCGATGGCCTGGAGGGGCAGTTCGCAGGCGATGTCGGTGACGAAGTCGCCCGAGCCGCGGCGGCGCGCCTCGGTGACGATCTTCGCGGCGCGGTCGCGCAGCGCGTCCTCCAGCGCGCGGATGGCCCGCGGGGTGAAGCCGCGCTGGACGATCTGGCGCACCCGGGTGTGCTCCGGCGGGTCCATGTTGAGCATGATCAGCTTCTGTACGTCGATCTGGTCGCGGGTCATCGACGGGTGGAAGCGGATGATCGAGGTATTGAGGTGGGCGGAGAAGATGTCCGGTTTCGTGGACACCTCCTTGACGTCCTCATGGCGGGTCACCACCCAGTAGCCGTCGTCGTCGAATCCGGCGATGCCGTGCGGCTGGGCGTTCCACCACACGGGCGCGGTCTGCCGCAGCTGCGCGAACTCCGGGAGCGGGACGCGGGACTGGTAGACGTCGGGGTCGGTGAAGTCGAATCCCTCGGGCAACGCTGGGCATGGCATCGGCGACTCCTGGTCCGGTCCGGCTCCGGCGCGGGCCCGTCCCGTGTCCGGCCGGGCGCGGACCGGGGCCGGGAGTGCCGGCTCCTCTGCGGGTTCTGACGGCTCATCAGATGTCGCGGTGAAGGTAGTGACGAGTTCTCCAACTGGCAAGGGTTGCGGCGGCACCTGTTGCGGACGAGGGCGCTTCGGCGGCCGTTTCCCGGGCGCCGGAGATCGGACAACGAGGGTGCGCGCCCCTTGCGCGGCGGGGGGCCGCTCACGAGACTGAGCGCAGAACTAGAACGCGTACTAGTTCTTCTTCCGTGGGTGCCGGGACGCCCCGCGGACGCGAGGAGAGGACGAGTCAGTCATGGCCGCGGAACCCGTCATCGTCGAAGCCGTACGCACCCCGATCGGCAAGCGCCAAGGAGCGCTCGCCAACCTCCACCCCGCCTACCTCCTGGGCGAGACCTACCGCGAACTCCTCGGCCGTACGGGCATCCAGCCCGACTGCGTCGAACAGGTCGTCGGGGGCACCGTCACGCACGCCGGCGAACAGTCGATGAACCCGGCACGCAACGCCTGGCTCACCATGGGCCTGCCCTACGAGACCGCCGCCACCACCGTCGACTGCCAGTGCGGGTCATCCCAGCAGGCCAACCACATGGTCGCCAACATGATCGCGGGCGGCGTCATCGACATCGGCATCGGCTGCGGCGTGGAGGCGATGTCCCGGGTGCCGCTGGGCAGCGGCTCCAAGCACGGACCCGGCAAGCCCTGGCCCGACGAGTGGCACGTCGACCTGCCCAACCAGTTCGAGGCCGCCGAACGGATCGCCCGCCGCCGCGGACTGACCCGCGAACACGTCGACGCACTCGGACTGCGCTCGCAGGAGAGGGCCGCAGCCGCCTGGGCCGAGGAACGCTTCAAGCGGGAGACCTTCGCCGTCCAGGTCCCCACCACCGAAGACGAACAGGCCGCGGGCCAGGGCATGTGGCGGCTCGTCGACCGGGACGAAGGGCTGCGCGACTCCACCACGGAGGCACTGGGCCGCCTCAAGCCCGTCATGCCGAACGCCGTGCACACCGCGGGCAACTCCTCACAGATCTCCGACGGCGCCGCCGCCGTGATGTGGGCGTCCAAGCGGATGGCGCGGGCACTCAAACTCAAGCCGCGGGCCCGGATCGTCGCCCAGGCACTGGTCGGCTCGGACCCGCACTACCACCTCGACGGGCCGATCGACGCGACCCGCGCGGTCCTCGGCAAAGCGGGGATGTCGCTCAAGGACATCGACCTCGTCGAGATCAACGAGGCGTTCGCCTCCGTCGTCCTGTCCTGGGCGCAGGTCTTCGAACAGGACCTGGAGAAGGTCAACGTCAACGGCGGCGCCATCGCCCTGGGCCACCCGGTGGGGGCCACCGGCGCCCGCCTGATCACCACGGCGCTGCACGAACTGGAGCGCACGGACAAGGAGTTCGCCCTGATCACCATGTGCGCGGGCGGCGCGCTGGCGACCGGCACCATCATCCAGCGACTCTGAGGCGGGCACCCGCCCGGAGCGCCTGACGGACGCCGGTCAGCCGGGGGCGCCCCCTCGGGACGCACCCCCGGCGTCCGGCGCGTCGAAGGAGACCGGCGCGTCGAAGGCCGCGCGGCGGGTGGCCCGGCGCAGCGCCTTCAGCAGCGTGCCGCCCAGCGTCAGCGTCAGCAGCACCGTGACCACCGCACGGGGCAGATCCCAGCCCAGCGAGGTGGCCAGGCAGTACGCGAGATAACGGGCCAGATTGTCGGGCAGCGGATCGCCGGGGACGAACGAGACACCCGAGGCCATCCCGCCGATGTACGGCCAGCCCTGGAGGTTCATGACCAGCCCGTAGAGGACCGCGGACACCGCCCCGTACCCGGCGAGCAGGACCAGCTCGCGGCGGCCCCGCAGCCGGTCAGGACCCGGAAGCAGCCCCGCACCCATCGACACCCAGCCCATCGACAGCATCTGGAACGGCATCCAGGGACCGACACCACCGGTCAGCAGGGCGGAGGCGAACATCGCCACCGAGCCCAGCACGAACCCGAACCCAGGACCCAGCACCCGGCCCGCCAGCACCATCAGGAAGAACATCGGCTCGATACCGGCCGTCCCGGCGCCGAGCGGGCGCATCGCCGCGCCGGCCGCGGCCAGCACGCCGAGCATCGCGATGGCCTTCGCGTCCAGACCACTGTCGGCGATGGTCGCCACCACCACGGCCAACAGCATCGGCAGCAGCGCCGCGAACAGCCACGGCGCGTCCCGGGAATGGGCCAGCCCCGAAGCGGAGCCGGCGAGCAGCGGCCAGCCGAACGCCATCACCCCGATCGCCGAGACCAGCGCCAGCGCCGCGACGGAACGCGGCCCGAGCCGGACGGCCCGCACCTTGCGGCCCACGCGCACGGCCCGCTCCGGAGCGTCGGATGTCATGAGGCGGCCTCCAGGGCGCGGGCGACCTGGGGAACGGTGAGCCAGGGCAGCGGGGCGAGGATCTTGGCGACCTGCGGGGCGAACGCGGGGGAGGAGACGACGACCTCGTCGGTCGGCCCGTCCGCGACGATCTCCCCGTCGGCCAGGATGACGACCCGCCTGGCCAGTTCGGCGGCCAGCTCCACGTCGTGGGTGGCCAGGACGATGGCGTGCCCCTCGGCCGCGAGAGCGCGCAACACGTCCACCAGACGGGCCTTCGCCGCGTAATCCAGGCCGCGCGTCGGCTCGTCGAGCAGCAGCAGGGGCGGCCCCGCCGTCAGCACCACCGCCAGCGCGAGGGCCAGACGCTGCCCCTCGGACAGGTCGCGCGGATGGACCGCCTCCTGAACGTCCGGCAGCAGCCGGGCGACCAGGGCACGGCAACTCCCGGGCGCCGCCCCCGCGTCCCGGTCAGCCGCCGCGCACTCGGCGGCGACGGTGTCCGCACACAGCAGGTCGCGCGGCTCCTGCGGAACCAGCCCGACGTGCCGCAGCAGCGCGCCGGGAGCGGTGCGGTGCGGAACCACGCCGCCGACCCGCACACCGCCCGCCGACGGCTCGTGCATCCCCACCAGAGTGGTCAGCAGCGTCGACTTGCCGGCACCGTTACGGCCCATCAGCGCGAGCGTCTCCCCGGCGCGCACGGTCAGGTCCACGGCGCGCAGCGCCTCGGTCCTGCCGCGGCGGACGGCCAGCGCCGAGACGACGGCGGGCGGGTGCGCGTCGCCGGAAGCGGGCGCGGGCGCGGTATCGGGCGACGCCGTGCCGCGCCGCCACCACCGGCCGGCCGACCGGCCCGGCTCCGGCGCACCGGGAGCAGACGCCACCGGTCCTGGCACCGCACCCGCCCCGATGCGGACCGGCGCCGCCTCCGGGGCCAGCCCCGCCAGCCGCTCGCGCAGCGGAGCGGCCCGGCGCCTGGCGTCGCGCACCGACAGCGGCAGCGGCGACCAGCCCGCCAGCTCGCCGAGGGCGACCACCGGCGGCTGCACGGGCGAGCCCGCCATGATCGCGGCGGGGTCGCCCTGCCGGGGCGGCGCACCCGGCGCCGGCAGCAGCACGACCTGGTCCGCGTAGTGCACCACCCGCTCAAGACGGTGCTCGGCGAGCAGCACCGTCGTGCCCAGATCGTGCACCAGCCGCTGAAGGACGGCCAGCACCTCCTCGGCCGCCGCCGGATCGAGCGCCGACGTCGGCTCGTCCAGGACCAGCACCCGCGGGTGCGCGGTCAGCACCGAGCCGATCGCCACCCGCTGCTGCTGCCCGCCCGACAACGTGGGCAGCGCACGGTCACGGAGACCGGCAAGCCCCAGCAGATCCAGCGTCTCCTCGACACGGCGGCGCATCACATCAGGGGCGAGGCCCAGCGACTCCATCCCGTAGGCGAGCTCGTCCTCCACGGTGTCGGTGACGAAATGCGCCAGCGGATCCTGGCCCACCGTGCCGACGACATCGGCCAGTTCCCGCGGGGCATGGGTACGCGTGTCACGCCCCGCGACGGTCACCCGGCCGCTGAGGGTGCCCCCGGTGAAGTGCGGCACGAGCCCGCAGACCGCGTTCAGCAGCGTCGACTTGCCGACACCCGAAGGGCCGACGAGAAGACACAACTCGCCCTCGGGCACGGTCAGATCGATACCACGCAGCGCGGGCTGCGCCGCACCGTCGTAGCTGACCGAGACCTGCTCGAACCGGATCACTGCGCAGACTCCTTCTTCCGCCGGCCACTCCGGCCGGACACCGACACCCGCGCCCCGCAGGACCCCGCAGCGCCCGCCCCACCGCCCGGCACGGCAGGCAGCGGTGCCACCCACGCGGGGAGCAGCCCCACCAGCACGGACAGGGCGGGCCACAGCGGCAGTTGCGGCGCGGTGAGCGGGACCGCCGACGGATGCAGCGCGCCGGGCGCATAGCCGTTCGCCGCGATCATCAGCGCGGCGACGGCGATCCCGGAACCGGACACCAGCCAGGCGCGCACCCCCCACCGCTCCGGCCGGTAACGCGTGCGCACCGTACGGCGCCCGCCCAGCCACAACCCGGCCAGCGCCGCGGCGAGCCCCACCAGCAGCAGCGGCAGCCCGAGACCCGCACCCGCGTCGGCCAGCAGCCCGTACGTCCCCACGCACACCCCGAGCAGCCCGCCCAGGGTCAGGACGGTGGTGGTGTGCCGCACCGCGCGCGGCACATACGCGGTGCGGCCGTAGCCACGCGCGTCCATCGCCGCGGCCAGCGCGACCGACCGCTCCAGCGCGCCCTCCAGCACCGGCAGGCCCACCTGGAGGAGCGCCGCGACCCCACGGTCGGGACGGCCGCGCAGCCGGCGGGCGGCCCGCAGCCGCTGCACATCGGCGACCAGATTCGGCGCGAAGGTCATCGCGACGACCACCGCGACCCCCGCCTCGTACAGCGCGCCTGGCAGCGACTTCAGCAGCCGCGCCGGATTCGCCAGCGCATTGGCCGCGCCGACGCAGATGAGCAGCGTGGCCAGCTTCAGACCGTCGTAGAGCGCGAAGACCATGCCCTCGGCGGTGACCCGGCCACCGATGCGCACCCCCTTCGCCCAGTCGGGCAGCGGCAGTTCGGGCAGCGTCACCAGCGTGTGCGTCCCCGGAATCGGCGAACCGAGCAGGAAGGCGAAGACCAGCCGGATCCCGAGCACCAGCAGCCCCAGCTTCACGAACGCTCCGTAGGAACGGGCCCAGGGCGCATCCGTACGGCGCACCGCGACGACGTAACCCGCGACGCCGACCAGCAGGCACAGCAGCAGCGGATTGGTGGTGCGGGACGCGGCGGTCGCGAGACCGAGCGCCCACAGCCACCACGCGCCCGCGTGCAGGGCCGTGCTGCGGGTCGCCTGCGGGGCGCTCATCCGCGCCGGCGGCGTGCCTGCCACCCGGCGGCCACACCCAGCACGACGACGACGCCGATCCCGCCGAGCAGCCCGGCGGAAGGACCACCACCGTCCCCGTCCGCACCCGCAGCCGGCTTCTCCGACGACGGCGACGCACCGGCCGACGCACCCGACCCGCTCACCTGCTCCGCGCACCCCGCCTTCGGATAGTCCGCGACGCCGCACAGCAGCCCGTGCGCGTCGTACCGCAGCGACGTGGCCACCGCCGCCAGCGCGTCACCCGCCGACGCGTCATCGGGCACCCGGGCACACTCCTCGCGCGGCTCCGGCGGCTGCTCGCCCTTCGGCGCATCCGCCGCCGTACCGAAATCGATGACGACCCCGACCCGCTTCGCCCCGTCCTTCGCCTGCGTACCGGCACACAGCGCCTTGAAGTCGGCCGCGGGACGTGGCTTGCCCGCGGCGGCCGAGTCCGCGCTGACGGTGAAGCGGAAACCGGTGACGGCGCCGTCGGCCGGACGCATCGTGGCCGGGCCCTGCGTGGCGTACGCCCAGGACCCGCCGTCACCGTCCCAGAAAGACCAGTAGCGGTACTCCTGCGCCTGGGCGGGGCCCGCGCCCAGACCGGTCACGGCCGCCGCGAGCAGCAGGGCACAGGCGAGGCGCGTACGCCGCATCACAGCCCGCGCTTCCGTCGGCCGCTGATCAGGAAGCCGATACCGGCACCCACGGCGAGACCGATCACGATCACCCACCACACACTGAACCCGCCGTCCGACCCGGTGTCCTTCGGATCCTTGGCGGGCGACACGGACTGCCCGTCACCGGCCGGCTTCGGGCCCGTCGCGTTGAGCCCCGCGACCAGGTCCTTACCGCCGAAGTCCCGCGGGTCGGCGCCGGTCGCGTGCGCGGCGAACACCAACTGCGCGTACGCCGCGGGGCCGCCCGTCTTCGCCCACGGCGCGCCGTGCTTCTCCAGCCACGCCAGCGGCTGGCGGGCCGCCGCGCGGTGCCCGCCCGCGGCCAGCGCCACCACCGCGTCGGCGGTGTTGCCCACGTCGGGCTGCTTCTCCGCCCCCGGCATCGCGGACGGCAGGTGCTGCCCGTTCTTGCCGAGCTGCGCCACGAGATAGGCGTCCGCGCCTTCCGCGGCCTCCTTACGGTCCGCCGCGCCGGCCTTCCCGCCGTCCTCGCAGGACGGCGCCGCAGGCGCGCCGGCGTCCTTGCCCGCCGGGCCGACGACGAAGCCCTTGCCCAGGGCGCCGGTCGCCGCAGCCGCCGACGCGTCCGCGTTCGCCGCCGCGCCCTTGAGCTGGAAGGTGAACGCGCCCCGCTCGCCCTCCTTCACGTCACAGCCGAGCCGGAAGGTGAGCAGCCCCTCGTACGGAGACCTGCCGCCCTTCGTCACGGACTCGGGACGCTCACCGGCCGCGGCCAGCGCACCGATCACCACGGACGTGGAGTTGGCGTCGCTCGGCGAACCGGCCATCGAAGGCCAGCCGCCGTCGTCGTTCTGCACCGACTTCAGCCAGCCCACCGCCTTGCGCACGGCCTCGTCGTGCCCGCCGAGCGCGGCCAGCGCCTGCACGGCAGCCGCCGTCTGGTTGGTGTCCCGCATCGTCTTGGCGTCACACGCCTTCGCCGGATCCGCGCGGAACGCGGCGAAGGCGCCGTCCGCGCACTGCTGCCCCGCCAGCCAGTCCACGGCGGACGCGGCAGGCCGCACCCCCACGGTGTGCTGGGCCAGCAGCGCGAGCGACTGCCGCCACACCCCGTCGTACTGCGCGTCCCCGGAGCCGTACAGGCCAGCGGGCAGCTTCTTCGGGGCGGGCGGCGGAGAGTCGGCGAACGCGGCAGGGGCGGCGCTGCCCAGCACGGCGGCAGCCGCCAGCGCGGCGGCCACGCGGCGCGCCAGGACGGCGAAGGAGGGGGCCATGGGGGCCATCGGTCGGTGCCTCTCGGTCGGTTCGCAGCGGTGGTGGTCGGGCACGCCCTACGCAGCCACGCTCGGCCGGCCGCCGCGTCGGCGGCCGTGGTGACCGTACGCGGTGGCACCGGGCTCAGCTCCGTATACCTCGACGGTGCCGCGCACCGGCCGGCCGCGGGCGGCGGATCCGGTGGCGGGAGCCTTGGTGTGCCCCACCGGGTGCTCCGGCTCGTACGGGCTCCGTGCGGCGCGCGCGTGCTTGCGGCGCGCGGGACGGGCCCGCCCTGACGGTTGCGGGTCAGCGCCGGATTTCCACCGGCTTCCCCCGATCGGGCACGGATGAAGTTATCCGCACACTTTAGCGGGCGGTCGCCACGGCACGGCCGTCGGCGGCCCTTCCCCAAGCTCTCAGCTTCGTTCGAGCAGGGGAGACCCCATCCCAAGCTCTCAGCTTCGTTCGAGCAGGGGAGACCCCATCCCACCGGGCCCGCGGGCCGCCGCCCCGGTCACATCGCGCGGAACCGCACCGGGTCGGCGCCCGGCAGCTGCTCGGCCCGCCCGAGCTTCACCAGGCGCCGCAGATGCGCCTCGGCCTCGGACACCGCGATGTTCCGGGAACCGTGCGGGATCTGCTCCCAGGGCCGGTTCCACTCCATGGCCACGGCCAGCTGCCAGGGGGTCAGCGGTTCGCCGAGCAGCGCGTGGATCCCGTCGAGCCGTTCCTCGTGGTGTGCGATCAGCTCCCTGGCGCGGCCCGCGGCGTCGGTGAACGCGTACTGATGGGCGGGCAGCACCTCGGCGGGCGCGAGGCGGGCGACCCGCTCCAGGGAGGCGAGGTAGTCGCCGAGGGGATCTGCCCAGCTCGAACGAAGCTGAGCGCTTGAGGGAGGGGCGGTGACCGTCGCATCGTCCGGCTCCTCGTACAGGCCGATGTGCGGGGTGATGCCGGGCAGCAGGTGGTCGCCGGAGAACAGCCGCCCGAAGCCGCCCGCCGGGCCCCGCGGCTCGCCAGGGGCGGCCTGCCCCGGGTGTGCCTCCTCCAGGTGCAGGCAGACGTGGCCCGGCGTGTGGCCCGGTGTCCACAGGGCGCGCAGCCTGCGGCCGGGCAGGTCGAGCAGCTCGCCGGGTGCGATCGGACGGTCGGGCAGCGCGGGGCGGCGGGCGGGCAGCGCGCGGGTGCCTGACTTCCTGGCGCGGGCCGCGCGCAGCGGCGCCAGGTGGTCGTCGGGGGCGCCGGACGCGGTGAGCTTCGCGGTCAGGTAGTCGAGCCAGCGGCCCGGTTCGGCCTCGCGGGTGCGGCGGACCACGTCCGTGTCCGCCTCGTGCATCGCGATCCAGGCGCCGGACGCCTCCCGTACGGCGGCGGAGAGGCCGTGGTGGTCGGGGTGATGGTGGGTGATCAGGACGCCGTGCAGGTCAGGGACGGCGAAGCCGCAGGCCGCGACGCCGGCGACGAGGGCGTCCCAGGAGGCCGGGTCGTCCCAGCCGGTGTCGACGAGGACCGGGCCGCGGTCGGTCTCCAGGAGGTGGACGAGGGTGTGCCCGAGCGGGTTGTCGGGGATGGGGACGGCGATGCTCCACACGCCGCCCTTGTGGTCGGTCACTCGTGTCATCCCGGTCCCCTTTCGGCGCAGCCAGGCGGCCCACTATAACTAGAACCGGTTTCAGTGCGGCGTGAAGTGGCCTTTTGCCGGGCCGGAGTTGGCGGCAACGGGGTGGCCGGTACGGGCGGCGCGGAGGGATTCGGCTCTCGCCGTGGACTCCTCCCGGGGGAGGTGGTATCAGTTTCTGATGCAGCGTCAGGAACCGGCGGGAGCGGCAGTTCCGGTCGGCCAAGGCGGCCAAGGCGGCCCATCCGCGGGAGGCGGCAGCGATGAGCGACCTCGTCGAGTACGGAAAGCTCTACATCGGTGGTGAGCTGGTCGATCCGGCAGGACGCGACACGATCGAGGTGGTCTCACCCCACACCGAACAGGTCATCGGCCGCGTCCCGCACGCCTCGCGGGCCGACGTCGACCGCGCGGTGACCGCGGCCCGCACCTCCTTCGACTCCGGGGTCTGGGCGAACACCCCGCTCGACGAACGGATCGCGGTGATCACCCGGATCAAGGACGCCTTCGCGGTCCGCAGCGAGGAGATCGCCAAGGTCATCAGCGCCGAGAACGGCACCCCCCTCACGTCCGGGATCATGGTGCAGTCGCTCGCCGCGATGCTGGTCTGGGACGCGGCCCTGAAGGTCGCCGCCGACCACCCCTTCGAGGAACGCCGCGACGGCATACTCGGGCCGCTGCTGATCCGCCGGGAAGCGGCGGGAGTGGTCGCCGCCGTGGTCCCCTGGAACGTCCCGCAGTTCACCGCGGCGGCCAAACTCGCGCCCGCCCTGCTGGCCGGCTGCTCGGTGATCCTCAAGGTCTCGCCCGAGACGCCGCTCGACGCGTACCTGCTCGCCGAGATCGCCACCGAAGCGGGGCTGCCCGACGGCGTGCTGTCGATCCTGCCCGCCGACCGCGAGGTCAGCGAATACCTCGTCGGGCACCCCGGTGTCGACAAGGTGTCGTTCACCGGATCGGTCGCCGCCGGCCGCCGCGTCATGGAGGTCGCCGCCCGCAACCTCAGCCGCGTCACGCTGGAACTGGGCGGCAAATCCGCCGCGGTCATCCTGCCGGACGCCGACCTGGACGCGGCCGTCGCCGGCATCGTGCCGTTCGCCTGGATGATCAACGGCCAGGCGTGCGTGGCCCAGACGCGGATCCTCGCACCGCGCTCCCGCTACGACGAGATCGCCGAACGGTTCGCCGCCGCCGCCGACGCGCTGACCATCGGCGACCCGCTGGACCCGGCCACCGAACTCGGCCCGCTGGTCGCCCGCCGCCAGCAGCAGCGCTCCCTCGACTACATCGCACTCGGACAGCAGGAAGGCGCCAAAGTCCTTGCGGGCGGCGGCAAACCGGCCGGACAGCCGACGGGCTGGTACGTCGAGCCGACGCTCTTCGGCGACGTCGACAACTCCATGCGGATCGCCCGCGAGGAGATCTTCGGCCCGGTCATCTGCCTGCTGCCTTACGAGGACGAGGCGCAGGCGGTCCGCATCGCCAACGACTCCGAATACGGCCTGTCCGGCTCGGTGTGGACCGCCGACACCGAACGCGGCATCGACATCGCACGGCAGGTGCGCACCGGCACGTACTCGGTGAACACCTTCAGCATCGACATGCTCGGGCCTTTCGGCGGCTACAAGAACTCCGGCATCGGCCGGGAGTTCGGCCCCGAGGGCTTCGACGCGTACCTGGAGCACAAGATGATCCACCTGCCGGCGGGTGCGTGATGGCGGACCGCTGGCGGGTGGAGGTGGACCGGGGCGTGTGCATCGGGTCCGGGATGTGCGCAGGGACGGCGCCGGACGGCTTCCGGCTGGACTCGGCCCGGCAGTCGCACCCCGCGGCACCGGAGGCGGACGCCGCCGAGAACGTACTGGCGGCGGCCGAGAGCTGCCCCGTCGAGGCGATCACCCTGACCCTGGCCGACAGCGGGGAGGCGGTCTTTCCGCCGGAGGAGTGAGCGGGGGGCGAGCGGGGGAGGGGTGGGATGGGCGGGGTGGGTGCCGTAGGGGGCGGGGGGAGTGGTCCCGTAGGGGTCGGGTGGGCCCCTTGCGGGCCAACTACCCGAGGTGGAGGCGGAGTTAACGCTTCCTGCCCCGCGGTGCCGCCGCAGCCGGCTTCGGAGCGGTCTCCGTCGCCGCGGGCGCATTCGAGGTCGCCGCCGAAGCCGTATCCGCGGCCCCCGCCGCCGTCAGGTCGATCAGCCGGCAGACCGTCTCGATGTCGATCTTCACCTGGGCGATCGACGCCCGGCCCGACAGCCAGGTGATCAGGGCCGAGTGCCAGGTGTGCTCGATGACCCGGACCGCGGAGAGCTGGGCGGGTGTGGGGGCGGCGGCGCCCCCGGGGCCCTGGGCCCTGCGGTGGGCGGCTGGCGGCCCCATCGCATCGAGGATGATCGCGGTCGTCAGCCGGGAGACGGTGTCCACCTCGGGGCTCACGGACCGGTCGGCGAAGGTCAGGGCGCGCACCATCGCATCCGCCAGATGCGGCTCGCGCTGCAGGGCACGGAACGCCCGCATCAGGGTCTGTGCCACCCGCGCACCCGGGTCCTCCTCCGACGGCGGGCGCTTGCGCAGCGTCTCGTGCATGTGCTGGAGCTGGTCCTGCATGGTCGCGACGAGCAGGTGCACCTTGGAGGGGAAGTAGCGGTAGAGCGTGCCGAGGGCGACGCCGGACGACTCGGCGACCTCGCGCATCTGGACGGCGTCGAAGCCGCCGCGGCTCGCCAGCCTGGCGCTGGTGTGCAGGATGCGGCGGCGCCGCGCCTCCTGACGCTCGGTCAGGGGAGGACTCGCGGGAAGCGCCGGCCTGGCCGCCTTGGATTCCGTAGTCATATGTCCCATTCCGTGGCATCCCGTCCGCGATGCGGTGAGTACCGGTGGTGTGATCGGCACAGCATGGCAGGGGCTCCGGTCGTGGCGCGAATCACCTGATGCGGCTCCTCGCGTCCCGTCCTCGGCCGGTAGATTCGCAGCTCCGTGAACTGATGAGTAGCCCAGCAGTTCTGAAACTTGTTCTAGATTACCGCCAGCGGTTACGCTCCGGCGAAAGTCCAGTGAGAAGGGGGCCGCGCGTGACCGCAGAGGCCGTCCAGGCAGCCGCGCCTCGCCCCGCCGAGGCCCTCTCTGCCACCGCCCAGCCACCTGGCGACCGCCCGCTGCGCATCGCGATGCTCACGTACAAGGGGAACCCGTTCTGCGGCGGGCAGGGCGTCTACGTACGCCACCTCTCACGCGAACTCGCCCGCCTCGGCCACAGCGTCGAGGTGATCGGCGCCCAGCCCTACCCCGTGCTCGACGAAGGCGTGCCGCTCACCGAACTGGCCAGCCTCGACCTCTACCGCCAGCCCGACCCGTTCCGCACCCCGGGACGCGGCGAGTACCGCGACTGGATCGACGCACTCGAAGTCGCCACGATGTGGACCGGCGGCTTCCCCGAACCGCTGACCTTCTCCCTGCGGGCCCGCCGCCATCTCGCCGCCCGCCGCGGCCAGTTCGACGTCGTGCACGACAACCAGACGCTCGGCTACGGCCTGCTCGGCGGCCCCGGAGCCATCGGCGCCCCGCTGGTCACCACCATCCACCACCCCATCACCGTCGACCGCCGCCTCGACCTCGCCGCGGCCGACGGCGTCAAGCGCCGCGCATCGGTCCGCCGCTGGTACGGCTTCACCCGCATGCAGAAGCGCGTGGCCCGCCGGCTGCCCTCCGTGCTGACCGTCTCCGGCTCCTCCCGCCAGGAGATCTCCGACGACCTCGGCGTGCCCGGCGAACGGATCCACGTCGTCCACATCGGCGCCGACACCGACCTGTTCGCGCCCGACCCCTCCGTCCCCGAAGTGCCGGGCCGGATCGTCACCACCTCCAGCGCCGACGTGCCCCTCAAGGGCCTCATCCACCTCGTCGAAGCGCTCGCCAAGGTGCGCACCGAGAACCCCGAGGCCCATCTCGTCGTGGTCGGTAAGCGCGCCGACGACGGCCCGGTCGCCGCCGCCATCGAACGGCACGGCCTGTCAGGCGCCATCGAGTTCGTCAAGGGCATCAGCGACGCCGCACTCGTCGACCTGGTCCGCGGCGCCCAGATCGCCTGCGTCCCCTCGCTCTACGAGGGCTTCTCGCTGCCGGCCGCCGAAGCCATGGCCACCGGCACCCCGCTGCTCGCCACCACCGGCGGCGCCATCCCCGAGGTCGCGGGGCCCGACGGGGAGACCTGCCTCGCGGTGCCGCCTGGCGACGCGGACGCGCTCGCCACCGGACTCCTGCGGCTCCTGGGCGACGCCCCGCTGCGCGCCCGCCTCGGCGCGGCCGGCCGGGCCCGCGTGCTGGCCCGCTTCACCTGGCGGCAGGCCGCCATCGGCACCGCCGAGCGCTACCGCGAGGCCATCGCCCTCCAGAACGACAAGGCCGCGGCAGGACGCCGCGCCGCAGCCGCGTCGAGCTAGCCCGCCGCCACCCCAGACCCACCCCGCGACCACCACCGCCCCGACCCGCCGGACGAAAGCAGAACGCCGTGCTGACCGTCGACTTTTCCCGTTTCCCGCTCGCCCCGGGCGACCGCGTGCTCGACCTGGGCTGCGGCGCCGGCCGGCACGCCTTCGAGTGCTACCGGCGCGGCGCGCAGGTCGTCGCCCTCGACCAGAACGGCGAGGAGATCCGCGAGGTCGCCAAGTGGTTCGCCGCCATGAAGGAGGCCGGCGAGGCCCCGGCGGGCGCCACCGCCACCGCCATGGAGGGCGACGCGCTGGCCCTGCCGTTCCCCGACGACAGCTTCGACGTCGTCATCATCTCCGAGGTCATGGAGCACATCCCGGACGACAAGGGCGTGCTCGCCGAAATGGTGCGGGTGCTGCGCCCCGGCGGACGGATAGCCGTCACCGTCCCGCGCTACGGCCCGGAGAAGGTCTGCTGGGCGCTGAGCGACGCCTACCACGAGGTCGAGGGCGGCCACATCCGCATCTACCGCGGCGACGAACTCCTCACCAAGATGCGCGCCGCGGGACTCAAGCCCTACGGCACCCACCACGCCCACGGACTGCACAGCCCCTACTGGTGGCTCAAGTGCGCCTTCGGGGTCGACAACGACAAGGCGCTGCCGGTCAAGGCGTACCACAAGCTGCTGGTCTGGGACATCATGAAGAAGCCGCTGGCCACCCGGCTCGCCGAGCAGGCACTCAACCCCCTCATCGGCAAGAGCTTCGTCGCCTACGCCACCAAGCCGCACCTCCCCGAGGCGGCTGCCAAGTGACGAGTCCAGGGCGTACCGAACGGCTCGTCCTGCCGGGCGTGCTCACCGCCGAACAGGCGGCCCGCACCGTCGCCGGCATCGTCGCCGCCCAGCGCGAGGACGGCGCCATCCCGTGGTTCCGCGGACACCACCTCGACCCGTGGGACCACACCGAGGCCGCCATGGCCCTGGACGCGGCCGGCGAACACGAGCGTGCCGAGGCCGCGTACGACTGGCTGGTGCGCGCCCAGAACCCCGACGGCTCCTGGTACGCGGCCTACGCCGACGGCGACGCCGCGGCCCCCACCGACCGCGGGCGCGAGACCAACTTCTGCGCCTACATCGCCGTCGGCGTCTGGCACCACTTCCTGTCCACCGGCGACGAGACCTTCCTCGACCGGATGTGGCCCGCCGTCTACGCCGCCGTCGAGTACGTACTCGCACTCCAGCAGCCCGGCGGCCAGATCGGCTGGAAGCGCGAGGACGACGGCACCCCCGTCACCGACGCGCTGCTGACCGGCTCGTCATCCGTCCACCAGGCGCTGCGCTGCGCACTGGCACTCGCCGAGCAGCGCGAGGAGCCGCAGCCCGACTGGGAGCTGGCACTCGGCCGCCTGGGCCACGCGATACGCAGCCACCCGGAACGGTTCCTTGACAAGTCCCGCTACTCCATGGACTGGTACTACCCGGTGCTCGGCGGCGCACTGCGCGGCACGGCCGCCACCGACCGCATCGACGCGAGCTGGGAACAGTTCGTCGTGCCGGGACTCGGCGTCCGCTGCGTGCTGCCCAACCCCTGGGTCACCGGCGGCGAGAGCGCCGAACTCGCCCTCGCGCTCTGGGCGATGGGCGAGTCCGACCGCGCGGTGCAGATCCTCAAGTGGATGCAGCACCTGCGGGCGGACGACGGCCTGTACTGGACCGGCTACGTCTTCGACGACGACGCGATCTGGCCGGTCGAACGGACCTCCTGGACCGCCGGATCGCTGCTCCTCGCGGTGGCGGCGCTGGGCGGCGACGAGGCGACCACCTCGGTCTTCGGCGGTGACCTGCTGCCGACCGGCCTCGCCCCGGACTGCTGCCGCTGACCCACACCGGCCGGCCGCCGGGCGCACCCGTATGTCCCCGAACCCGGACGTTTCCCAAGGGTGCGCCCCCAGCGGCACATACCATGACAGTCATGAGCAAACGCCCTCTCGCCGCCACCGTCGTCCTCCTCAGCGCCGCCGCGGTCGGCGGCTGCGGCGCCCCGGCGGACCAGGAACCGCGGGGCGGGCGGGAGACCGCGGCGTCCGACGACGCCTGGGGCAAGGGCGACTACGAGAAGGCGATGAAGCGCCTCGCCCGCGCCGACCGCGACCGGGACGCCGAACTCGTCGACGACGGCTACGCCTACGGCAAGGACGGCCTCGACCGGACCTTCCGCACACCGGGCGAGCGGCCCTACCGCCTCGACATCGGCTGCGAAGCCCCCGGCACCCGCGAACTCACCCTCCGGATCCGGCGCGGCGCCGCGGCCCAGGAGTGGGCGGTGACCTGCAACGACCAGGAGCCGGACACGTTCAACATCCCCGCCGCCGAGCAGCCGTTCACCGCCACCGTCCGCACCCCCGACAGCATGACCAACGGCCTGATCCACTGGCAGCTGAACACCATCGGCAAGGACGACGTCGAGGACTGCCCCGACGACATCAAGGGCTGCGATGACTGAGCGGCGGCGACCGCGGTACCGCCACAAAAGCCGAGCTGACCGGCCGTTTCCTGCATTACTGTGCGGCCCATGACACTCGACGGCTCACTCACCCACGAGCGCTGTTGCGCCGAACTCCTCGCCGAGACCGCCGCGTTGCGCGCCGCTCTGCGTGAGGGGGACCTGTCGGCCACGGTTCCCACCTGCCCCGACTGGTCCCTGGCCGACCTCGCCCTGCACGTCGGCGGCGCGCACCGCTGGGCGGGCGCCCTGGTCGCCGCCCGCGCCACCGAGAACATCGACCCGGCGGGCATCCCCGGGGCCACAGGGCCGGACGACGTCACTCCTGACACCCTCGACGCCTGGCTCGCCGAAGGCGCCGACCTGGCCGTAAGGGCGCTGCGCGAGGCGGGCCCCGACACCGCGGTGTGGACATGGTCGCCGGTGCACACGGCCGGGTTCTGGGCGCGGCGGATGGTGCACGAGACGGTGATCCACCGCGCCGACGCGGCACTGTCCGCCGGGGTGCCCTTCGAGGTCGGCCCCGAGGTCGCCGCCGACTGCGTGGAGGAATGGCTCCAGCTGTGCGCCCTGCCGGCCGTCGCCGAACGCCTGGCGGCCAAGGGGGAGCCGCCGTTCGGGCCAGGCCGCAGCATCCACCTGCACGCCACCGGTACGCCGCCCGAGCTGAACGCCGAGTGGTTCCTCGACCTGAGCGGCGACCGGCTGGTCCACCGCCGCGGGCACGAAAAGGCCACCGTCGCCCTGCGCGGCCCGCTCACCGAGGTGCTGCGGGTCTTCTACCGCAGGCTGCCTGCCGACAGCGAACTGGTCGATGTCGTGGGCGACCGCGCGCTGCTCGACCAGTGGCTGGAGTACGCCACCTTCGGCTGAGGCTGAGGCTGAGGCGGGGGTCGAGGCGGGGGCCGGTCGCCGGCCGTCAGCTCGTCAGCTCGGCCAGGACCCGCAGGGTGTGCGGGTCCGGGGCCGTGACGAGCAGATCGGTGACCGGCCCCGCGCGCCACAGCTCCAGCCGCTCCGCGATCCGCTCCCGCGGCCCCACCAGCGAGATCTCATCGGCGAACGCGTCCGGCACCGCACGCACCGCCTCCTGCCTGCGGCCCTGGAGGAACAACTCCTGCACCCGCCCGGCCGCCTCGGCGAAGCCCATCCGCGCCATCAGGTCCGCGTGGAAATTCCTCGCCGCGTGCCCCATCCCGCCGATGTAGAAGCCCAGCATCGCCTTGACCGGCAGCAGCCCTTCGGCGACGTCGTCGCAGACCACCGCCCGCGCCATCGGGGCGATGCGGAAGCCGTCAGGCGCGCCCTCAAGCGACGCCCGGTAGACGTCGGTACGCAGCGGCGACCAGTACAGCGGCAGCCAGCCGTCCGCGATCCGGACCGTCTGGGCGATGTTCTTCGGGCCCTCCGCACCCAGCAGGACGGGCAGATCGGGCCGCAGCGGATGGGTGATCGGCTTGAGCGGCTTGCCGAGACCGGTGCCGTCCGCGCCACGGTAGGGCAGCGGATGGAACCGCCCGTCCACCTCCACCGGGCCCTGCCTGCGCAGCACTTGGCGGATCACGTCGACGTACTCACGGGTCGCGGTCAGCGGGCTCTTCGGGAACGGCCGCCCGTACCAGCCCTCGACGACCTGCGGCCCCGACAGGCCGAGGCCGAGCAGCATCCGGCCGCCGGAGAGGTGGTCGAGGGTCAGCGCCTGCATCGCGGTGGCCGTCGGGGTGCGGGCCGCCATCTGCGCGATGCCGGTGCCCAGTTCGATGCGGGAGGTGTGCGCGGCGATCCAGGTGAGCGCGGTGAACGCGTCCGAGCCCCAGGCTTCCGCCGTCCACACCGAGCCGTAGCCGAGGCGCTCCGCCTCACGGGCCAGTTCGAGATGCCGGGGATCGGGGCCGCGCCCCCAGTAGCCGAGTGCCAGACCCAGTCGCATGCCCACCCCTCCCGGATGCCCCGCCGCCCGCGTGCCCGCCGCCCCGGGCCATATCTGACGTACCGTCAGGGGCGGTTGTCGGCGCACTGTACGGCCCGGCGCCCGGCAGCGCAACGGCCCCCCGCCCGAAGGCGGGGGGCCGTGCGGAACACGGTGCGCGCCGGGTCAGCCGCGCTGGATCCCGGTGGTGTCCTGGAGGACACCGCGACGGCCGTCCTGGGTCTGCGCGATCAGGGCCTGGCCGCGCTGCTCCACCGCGAGGTACCAGGTGCCGGGCGCCAGTTCGGCGATCGGCGACGGCGAACCGTCCTCGCCGTACAGCGGACGCGCGACCGGCACGGCGAACCAGAACGCCGCGAAGTCCGCGGGCGCACCGGCCGCCTGGGACGCGCCCTGCGGGCCGCCCGCGGTGGCGTCCACCGGAGGCTGCTGCCCGCCGTAGCTCTGCCCCTGCTGGGGCTGGCCCGGCTGCTGCTGGCCCGGCTGAGGCTGCTGCTGGCCGCCGGGGTAGCCGTAGCCGTGCCCCTGCGGCTGCTGCTGCGCGCCCGGGTAGCCGTAACCGGGCTGCGGGCCGCCGTACGGCGCGGCGGCCTGCGGCTTGGGCGCGCCGATCAGGGCGGCCTTCAGCGCGGGCACCAGCGGGGTGGCGATGGCCCCGCCGGCCAGCGCCAGCGAGGCGAGCAGGCCGAGGATCAGGCCGATCGACGGGCCGCCGCCGTTGACGATCCACCAGAACGCGGTCCAGACCACGAACGCGGACAGCGCGACACCCACCTGGTTCAGCTCCAGGCCGGCGACCTTGGGTGGCTGCGGCAGGGCGCGGGCGAGGACGATCAGGACCGCCGCGACCACACCTGCCAGATACACGCTCATCAGCAGCGGCAGCGCGTCCCAGGCGATCGGGCTGGAGGCGGGCGCCGGGCAGAACTTGCCGACGCAGTCGGACGCGCTCGTCGAGTAGAGAGGCAGGAACGAGGCGATCAACAGCAACACCGCTGCTCCGATCACCACGCCGTCGCCTCGAGTGAGGGAGCGGATGTTCACGTAAAGGTCCTTTGTCGGTTTCGAAGTGCTGGTCGTCGCTGTCACTGGTGTGCGCGGTGCGAGGCACGGCGGTGGCCCACCATCGTAAAGGGGAACCTATCGCCCGGGTGGTCGGGTCGTCCTGCCGGTCGGGAAGCGGTATCGGCACGGTATCGAGAACGCGGCCCGCTTCCGCGTTCATCGCGCCAAGAAGTCCGTAATGCCCTCGGTGATCCCGCGCGCCGCCTTTTGCCGCCATTGCGGATCGGTCAATTGCGCCGCATCCTTCGGGTCGCGCATATTGCCGCACTCGATGAACACCTTCGGCACCTTCGAGAGGTTGAGGCCACCGAGATCGGAACGGACATCGAGTCCCGTTCCGTGGCCGAGGTAATTCGACGGCGCGCTTCCGGTGACCGCGGCGAACCGGCCCGCCAGCCGCTGCCCCAGATCCCTGGAAGGACCGACGATCGCGGAGGTGTCGGCGCCGCCCGCCCTGACCCGCGCCGGAAGGATGACGTGGAAGCCGCGGTTGCCGGCCGCCGAACCGTCCGCGTGCACGGAGACCGCGGCATCGGCGCCCGCCGCGTTGCCCGCCCCGGCCCGCTCGTCCACGCACGGCCCGTACGCCCGGTCCCCGTCCTGCGTGAACACCACCTTCGCGCCCTCCTGGCGGAGCAGGGCGCGGGCCCGGCGGGCGACGTCCAGTGTGAAGGACGCCTCGGCGTAGCCGTCGTCGGTGGACGTGCCGGTGGTGTCGCACTCCTTGCGGGCGTTGCCGACATCCACCTTCCGGGCGATCCGCTCCGGGTGGTCACGGTTGCGCCGATTGTGGCCGGGGTCGATGACGACGACCTTGCCGCGCAAGGCGCCGGGCCCGCCGCCTTGCCCGTCGCTCCCCTTACCGCCCTTACCGCCGTGCGGGTCCGCGCCGGGTGAGGCGCCGTCGGACGGCGTCCCTGACGCTCCCGGCGCGGCCCGCGGCGGCTCGCTCCCGCCGGCCGGGCGCCAGATCAGCCAGCTCGCGACCCCGGCGGCCACCAGGGCCACCAGCGTGACGACGAGGACACCGCGCGGGCGCCGGGGTGCGGGACGAGGGCTGCCGTTGAACACGTCGGCGATGGTAGCCCGCTCAGATGCCGGGCCCGGTGCGTTGCAGTACGTGCAAGGAACGGTGGGCCGACAGTTCGGTGAACGCGCCGGATTCCAGGGCCCTGCGGTAGATCCGGTACGGCGCCTGGCCGCCGTCCGCCGGGTCGGCGAAGACATCGTGGATGACGAGCAGCCCGCCGTCCGCGACGTGCGGCGCCCAGCCCTCGTAGTCGGCGGTGGCGTGCTCGTCGGTGTGCCCGCCGTCGACGAAGACCAGCCCTGCCGGCGCCCGCCAGACCGCCGCCGCCTGCGGCGACCGCCCGACCAGCGCGATCACGTGGTCCTCGAGACCGGCCGCGTGCAGGGTGCGCCGGAAGGCGGGCAGGGTGTCCATCCGCCCCACTTCCGGATCGACGACCTCCGGATCGTGGTACTCCCAGCCCGGCTGCTGCTCCTCGCTGCCCCGGTGATGGTCGACGGTGACCGCGACGACCCCGGCGGCACGGGCGGCATCGGCGAGCAGGATCGTGGAACGCCCGCAGTAGGTGCCGACCTCCACCAGCGGCAGCCCGAGCGCCGCCGCCCGCACCGCGGCGGCGTACAGCGCGAGGCCCTCGTCCACCGGCATGAAGCCCTTGGCCGCCTCGAAGGCGGCGAGGATCTCCGGTCCTGGCCCGGCGCCCGCCGGCTGCTGCTCGGGCGGGGGAGCGGTGGGAGCGGCCATGGGCTTCCTCCTGGTCGTGCGGGTCCGGCGGACCGTGCGGTCCGGTGCGCCGTGCGGTCCGGTGGCTCATCGTGCCGTACGGGGCGGGAGGGGCGAAGTGCGGGTGGTGCGGCGGGAGGTGGGTACGGGGCCGGTGCGTTCGTGGCGGCACCGCACGAAAGGAGGAATCCGGAGTTCGCATTCCGGAGAGCGCGGCCGTTTCCCTGCTCGTCTCTCCGCGAGGTGACACCGTCCGCGATTCTCTCCGTTCCCGTTCTCCTGCCCCGCTATCCGTCTCTCTCCTCCCGTTCCTTCCGCTCCTTCCGGGGCGGGAGGTGCGGAATTCGTGGACGTGAGGTGCGTGACGGCGAGGGCGGGAAGGCCGGTGCGGAAATGCGCGGACGGGACGGAATTCACCGGAGTGTTCTCGCCGTTCGCCACCACGGCGTTTTGACGGAATGCGTCCGGCAGCGGATTCCCGTCGGCGGGCATGCGCGCTCAGGGACGGCACGGCCCCGCGGCACGGCCCCACGGCGGCGAAGCCCCGCCCCGCGCCCCGTCTCCCCGCACCCCGCCTCTCCGGCCCCGCCCTCCACCCGCCCGCTGACCTTCCGTCATATTGAAACGTGTTCTACTCTGCGCGCCATGGGCATCGGAATCACGCAAGAGCAACGCGACTTGGCCGAGGCGGCGCGCGGCTGGGTCGCGAGGACCGTGCCACCCGAAGAGGTGCGCAAGCTGCTCGACACCTCGCCGCCGCACCGCGGCAGGCCCGCCCACTGGGACGCGCTCGCCACCCAGGGACTGCTGGGGCTGCACCTGCCCGAGGCCATGGGCGGGGGCGGCGGCACCCTTCTCGACCTGGCCGTCGTCCTGGAGGAACTGGGCGCCGCCGCGTTCCCCGGCCCGTACCTGCCCAGTGCGCTGGCCGCCGAACTGCTGCGCCGCGGCGGCCGGCGCGACCTCGTGACGGACCTGGCGGGCGGCGCCCTGATCGGCGCCGTCGCGCTCGGCGCCGGCTCGCTCACCGCCGTCGCCACGGCCGACGGCTACGTCATCGACGGCACCGCGCCCCCCGTCCTGGCGGGCGGCGACGCGGACCTGATCGTGCTGGCCGCCGAGCCACGGCCGGCGGAAGCGGCGGCCGAGCCCCGGCCACCGGAGACGGGCCCGGACAGCGGCGAGCTGCGGGCGCCCGGCACCGTCTGGCTCGCCGTCGACGCGACCGCGCTGTCCGTACGCGTCCAGGAGAGCGCCGACCCGACCCGGCACACCGCCGAGGTGCGTGCCGACGGCGTGCCGGTGCCCGCTGACCGGGTGCTCGCCGTCGACGGCGAGCTGGTCCTCGACCTGGCCGGGGTGCTGTTCGCCGCCGAGAGCTGCGGTGCGGCCGGGCACAGCCTGCGGACCGCCGCCCGGCACGCCGCCGTACGCGAGCAGTTCGGCCGCCCCATCGGCCAGTTCCAGGCCGTCAAACACCTCTGCGCCGACATGCTGGTCCGCTGTGAACAGGCCCGCGCGCTGGTCTGGGACGCCGCCCAGGCGCTCGACGCCGACCCCGGCGTCCGCGGTCTGGTCGGCGCGCTGGCCACCGCCACCGCCCTGGACGCCGCCTTCAGCTGCGCCAAGGACACCCTCCAGGTCCTCGGCGGCATCGGCTTCACCTGGGAACACGACGCGCACCTCTACCTCCGGCGGGCCACCGTCGCCCGCCAGCTGCTCGGCGGCGGCGACAGCCACCGGATACGGGCCGCCCGGCACGGTGCCGACGGCGCCCGCCGCACCCTGCGCCTCGAACTCCCCGCCGAAGCCGCCGCACACCGCGCCCGCGCCCGTACCGTCATCGACGGCGTACGCGGCCTCGACCCGGCAGCCGCCCGCCGCGCGCTGGCCCCCACCGGCTACGCGGCCCCGCACCTCCCCGAGCCCTACGGACTGGGCGCCGGCCCCGTCCAACAGCTCGCCGTCCAGCAGGAGTTGGCCGCCGCCGGCGTCAAG
This sequence comes from Streptomyces sp. NPDC048644, assembly GCF_043199105.1. NCBI lineage: Bacteria > Bacillati > Actinomycetota > Actinomycetes > Kitasatosporales > Streptomycetaceae > Streptomyces > Streptomyces sp. NPDC048644. Next base: position 542,550 of record NZ_JBICVO010000001.1, on the reverse strand, counting down.
GTCGGCGGACTGGGCATCGCCACCTGGGTGGTCCCCTCGCTCCTCGCGCACGGCACCGACGCGCAGCGCGAGCGCTACCTGCCCGCCACGCTCCGCGGCGACCTGCTCTGGTGCCAGCTGTTCTCCGAACCGGAAGCGGGCTCCGACCTGGCCTCGCTGCGCACCCGGGCGGAGCGCACCGAGGACGGCTGGCGGGTCAACGGCCAGAAGGTGTGGACATCGGCCGCCCAGTGGGCGGGGTACGGCATCCTGCTCGCCCGGACGAACCCGGACGCACCCAAACACCGGGGCCTGACGTTCTTCGTCGTCGACATGAAGAGCCCCGGCATCGACATCAGGCCGCTGACGGAGATCACCGGCGACGCGCTGTTCAACGAGGTGTACTTCGACGACGTGCTGCTGCCCGCCGACGCGGTGGTCGGCGAGGTCGACAACGGCTGGAAGGTCGCCCGCACCACGCTCGGCAACGAACGGGTGCACATGGCCGACCAGATGACGTTCGACACCGGCCTCCAGACGCTCATCGACCGTGCGGCCGGGCTCGACGCCACCGTCAGGGCGCGGGTGGGCGCCCTGGCGGCCGAGGCACACGCGCTGGGCTGCATCGCCCTGCGCACCACCCTCCAGCAGGTCGCCGGCCAGGAACCGGGCGCCGGCGCCAGCATCCGCAAGCTCGTCCAGACCGCACACCAGCAGAAGACCGCCGAACTCGCGCTGGAACTCCTCGGCCCGGATGGCGCGGTGCGCGAGGGCGCGGGCGACCGGGCCCTGCACGGCTTCCTGATGTCGCGCTGCCTGACCATCGCGGGCGGCACCACACAGGTACAGCTCAACGTCGTCGCCGAACGGCTGCTCGGCCTGCCGCGCGACCCGGAGCCCCGCCCCTGATCTGACGGCTGGGCCACAACCGACCGGTGACTCCCCAGGAGGACACGCATGACTGGCAAGGCGTACATCGTCGGCGTCGGGATGACGAAGTTCGAGAAGCCCGAGAGCCGCGACTGGCAGTACTGGGACATGGCGAAGGAGGCGGGCGGCAAGGCGCTCGCGGACGCCGGGATCGGCTACGAGACGGTCGAGCAGGTGCCGGTCGGCTACTGCAACCAGGCATCGACGGCAGGCCAGCGCGCCGCCTACGAACTGGGCCTGACCGGCGCCCCCGTCTACAACGTCAACAACAACTGCGCGACCGGCGCCACCGCGCTCATGATGGCGCGCCAGTTCGTCGAGGCGGGTGTCAACGACTGCGTCCTGGCGCTCGGCTTCGAGAAGATGCAGCGCGGCGCGCTCGGCGGCGGCGCGGACAGCAAGGACTTCGCGACGTCCCCGGTCGCCCGGCACTACGGCCTGATGGCGCAGACGCACGGCTTCGAGATGACCCCGCCCACCGCGCAGATCTTCGGCAACGCCGCACGCGAGCACATGGACCGCTACGGCACCACGGTGGAGCAGCTCGCCGCGGTCGGCGCCAAGAACCACCGGCACTCGGCGCACAACCCCAACGCCCAGTTCCAGGACGTCTACACGGTCGGCGAGATCCTCGAATCCAGGACCGTCCACCGGCCGCTGACCAAACTCCAGTGCTCCCCGACATCGGACGGCTCGGCCGCCGCCGTCGTCGCGTCCGAGCGGTTCGTGCGCGCGCACGGCCTCCAGGAACAGGCGGTGGAGATCGCCGGGCAGGCCATGACGACCGACACCGAGGAGAGCTTCGCCTCCGGATCCTGCATCGACGTCGTCGGCAAGCCGGTCTCCCGCGCCGCGGCTCGCCTGGCGTACGAGGCGAGCGGTCTCGGCATCGAGGATGTGGACGTCATCGAACTGCACGACTGCTTTTCGGTCAACGAGCTGCTGACGTATGAGGCGCTGGGGATGTGCGGGGACGGAGAGTCGGGGAAGCTGGCCGCCGACGGCGCCACGACGTACGGCGGGCGCTGGGTCGTCAACCCGTCGGGCGGCCTGATCTCCAAGGGTCACCCGCTCGGTGCCACCGGCCTCGCGCAGGCCGCGGAACTGGTCTGGCAGCTGCGCGGCACGGCGGGGGAGCGGCAGGTCGCAGGGGCCAGGACCGGACTCGCGCACAACATCGGCCTGGGCGGCGCCGCGGTGGTGACCTTGCTCCGCAAGTGAGCCCGGAGGGGCGGGAGTTGGCGTCCGAGCACCCGGATCCGCCGGTGCGGCGGGGCCCGCGGCGTCCGCCGGAAGTCCTAGGTCCCGGGCGGGGCGACGGATGCCCCGATATCCCGATGCGGCGCCCGGAGGCCCGGTGCGAATATGGGCCGCATGCCCCCGATAGTCGCTCCCGCTCTCCTGTCCGCACCACCGCGCCGTTCGGCGGCACCCGCCTGGATCGTGACGCTGCTGGTCTGCGCGGGCCAGTTCCTCGTCGTCCTCGACGTCTCCGTCGTCAACGTGGCGCTGCCCGCGGTACGGACCGGACTCGGCCTGAGCGAGCTGGGCCTGCAATGGATCGTCAACGCCTACCTGATCACCTTCGCCGGTTTCATGCTGCTGGGCGGCCGGGTCGCCGACATCTTCGGGCGCAAGCGGATATTCGTCGTCGGTCTGGCGCTGTTCACCCTCGCGAGCCTGGCCGGCGGCCTCGCGCAGGAACCCTGGCAGCTGATCGCGGCCCGCACGATCCAGGGCGTCGGAGCGGCAGTGCTCTCCCCGGCCACCCTCACCATCCTCACCACCTCCTTCCCCACCGGCCCCGCCCGCACCCGCGCCATCGCCACCTGGACGGCGGTCGGCGCCGGCGGCGGCGCGGTGGGCGGCCTGGTCGGCGGCGTGCTCACGCAGTACCTGTCGTGGCGCTGGGTGCTGCTGATCAACGTCCCCATCGGGGCGCTGGTGCTGGCCGGCGCGGTGCTCTGGCTCACCGAGAGCCGACGGGATACGGGCCGGCGGCTGGACGTACCGGGCGCGGTGCTGGCGACCGGCGGGCTCGGCCTCGTCGCGTTCGGCATCGTGCAGACCGAGACGGCCGGCTGGGGCTCGGCCGACGCGCTGCTTCCGCTGGTCGCCGGACTCCTCGTGATCGCCGCATTCGTGGCCGTCGAGGCACGCGCCAAGGCGCCGCTGATGCCGCTCGGCCTGTTCCGGCTGCGGACGGTCTCATCGGCCAACGCCGCGATGGTACTGTCCGGCGCCGCCATGTTCTCGATGTGGTACTTCCTCTCCCTCTACATGCAGAACGTGCTGTCCTACACGCCGCTGCAGGCCGGCATCTCCTTCATCCCGCACTCGCTGAGCATCGTCATCGGCTCGAAGATCGCACCGCGGCTGATGAACCGCACGGGCGCCAAGACCCTCGCCCTCACCGGCGCGCTGATCTCCGCGTGCGGCATGGCCTGGCAGGGCGCGATGGGCGCCGACGGCACCTACCTCGGCACGCTCCTGGGCCCCGGCATCCTGATGGCGCTCGGCGCCGGGCTGGCCGCCACCCCGACCGCCGCCATCGCCACATCCGGTGCCGCCCCCGGCGACCAGGGCCTGGTCTCAGGACTGGTCAACACCTCACGCCAGATGGGCGGCGCCCTGGGACTCTCCATCCTGTCCACCGTCGCCGCCGCCCGCGCGCTGACCGGCCACGGCGCCGAGGCCCTGGCGAGCGGCTACGGCCTGGCGTTCCACGTCGGCGCGCTGATCCTGCTGGCCGCCATCGCGCTGATGGCCGTCGCCCTGCCCGGGCGCCGGGCGGGCGCGGCCCACGGGTGAGCCGGGCCCACGCCCGGCGCTTGTGGCTACAGCCAGCCGTTGCGCCGGGCCGCCCGCACCGCCTCCATGCGGTTACGGGTACCGGTCTTGCCGATCGCCGCTGACAGGTAGTTGCGGACCGTCGCCTGCGACAGGTGCACCCGGCCCGCGATATCGGCGACGGTCGCCCCGTCCACAGCAGCGGTGAGCACATCCCGCTCGCGCGGCGTCAGCGGATTGGGCCCGGCACTCAACGCCGCGGCGGCCAGCGCCGGATCGATCACCCGCTCCCCGGCCAGCACCCGCCGGATCGCCGCCGCCAGCTCCTCCACCGGCCCGTCCTTCACCAGAAACCCCGAAGCCCCGGCCTCCATCGCCCGCCGCAGATACCCCGGCCGCCCGAACGTCGTCACGATCAGGACCTTGCAGGACGGCAACCGCTCCCGCAGCTCGGCCGCCGCGTCGAGCCCGCTGCGCCCCGGCAGTTCGATGTCGAGCAACGCCACGTCCGGCCGGGTCTCCAACGCGGTCCCGACGATCTGATCCCCCGCCGCGACCTGCGCGACGACCTCCATATCCGCTTCCAGCCCGAGCAGCAGCGCCAGCGCACCGCGCATCATCCCCTGGTCCTCGGCGAGGAGAACTTTCACGGGGCTCATGGGGGGCTCGTCGGGCACGTCAGTCATGGGATCAGGGTAGCCAGCGACCGGTCCGAGCCGGCCCCCGTCGCCTCGCCGCCTTTGCGATCCCCTGACGAACCGGAAGGCAACGCCCTCCCGGGACGTACCGTCTCATCGGTCGAGAGTGTGCCGATCAACGGGCAATTCCGGTAGTTGGCACGGCAGTTGAATACCCCGATGAAAGGGACGGAACATGATGCTCGACACGAAGAGGCGTTCCCTGCGCATGGCCACCGTCGGCGCGATGGGAGCAGCCGTGGTCGCCCTGGCCGCGGCTCCCGCTTTCGCCAAGGGCGGCATCGACCTCACCGTCACACCGCGCACCGTGACCGTCGGTCAGACCGTCAAGGTGGCGGCGAGCGGCAACGATGACGCGGCGGCGTACCTGCGTACCTGCATCCAGCAGCGCACCGGCAGTCATGGCGCGTGGCACGCCGTCACCTGCGGCAAGCTGAGCGCCGCCTATGGCGACGCGAAGGTCAACACGTCCGTGAAGGCGGCGCATCGCGGCGCCCTCCAGCTCCGCGCCGTGCTGTACGGGTCCGACACTCCGCAGGCCAAGCACCCGGTCGTGGAGCGGACCTCGCCCGTCAAGACGGTCACCGTTCGCTGACACGTGGTACGCAGTGGGCCCGCCGCGTCCGTCACACGCGGCGGGCCCCGGCAATGGGGAAGCACACCCGGGCCGTTCCCGCCGGTTGCGAACACCCGTACATTTTGATCTGGATCCGCTCGGAGGGTCCACCGTGAGGTATCACGCCGAATTCGCGGGTATTTGCCTCCATCGCGGAATATCCGCTCACCACGCCGGGCGCGCCCAAGTGCTGGCCACCGCCGTCGATTTCCTGGTCATCAACGACGACTGAATTCAGTGATAGCGGGTCGGCTGCCTTACGGAGCGCGTCACCGGTGCCCGGTTCGCCGGCCGGTGGTGCGCCGTGTGCTGTGGGGGCGGGGTGGGGGCGGGCGGGGAAGCTTGTCTCCCGTCACTGTCGCGGCAAGCGTGAGGTGGAAATGAAGCGAGCCAGGTTCTTATGGATGCCGGTCATCGTGGCACTCACCGCCGGTACGGGTTATTCGGCCCCAACGTGACACTCCAGCCCGGACAGGGGGCGGGTCAGGTCCCCACCGGGGGTGGCGGTGGTACCGGCACCACGGGAAATCTCCACTTCGACTTCTCTTATGCTTCCGGCGGGTCATGGATCATCCGTGGCAAGAATGTCGGAAACGCCGCTGAAGACCTGAGGGCTTTCGCGGTCTGCACGGCGGGTGTTGCCGCCTAGGGATCAGGGCCGGATCGCGTCACAGTCGTACCGTTCGCTCCGTACGGGTCCGGACCGGGTCCGTACGGAGCGTCGTGTCGTCGTGCCGTGCAGAGTGTCGCGTCGTCGTGCGGCGCCGGTCTCGTCCCGCGCCTCAACCCGAAAAGGGTTGGACGCCGTCCTCCGGGCCCTCGTACGCTGCGGTCATGTCCAGCCCCGAGGCGTCAAGACGCTAGCCACCGCGTCCGGTGGCCCCTGCCCGCCTCAGCCGCAGCGTTCTGCCCTGCGCGGGTGCCGGGCTGTGTTCCCCGCCTCCGCCACCGGAGCGCCGTAGTACGGGAGTTGTGGTCCGTGCCGGTGCCGATGTGCCTTTCCGGCACCGCCTGCCCCTCCCGCGGTGGTTGCGTGTCCTGCCGCTCACGGTGACGAACTGCCCGATGTGCCCGGCCTGTTGCGGTCCGGGTGCCGGGGTTCCGGCGGGGCGCTGCCCGGCGCCGTGACCACCGCTGCCAGTCGATCCCTTTCCGGTCGATCCACGTTGTGGTTGCGGAGTTCCCTGTCATGCCCTTTGTCATCCCTTTGTTGTCCCTCGCCGTCTTCGCCATGGGGACGTCGGAGTTCATGCTGTCCGGCCTGGTGCCGGACATCGCCCATGACCTCCGGGTCTCCGTACCGGCGGCGGGGTCGCTGACCGCCGCGTTCGCGGTGGGAATGATCATCGGCGCGCCGTTGATGGCGGCCATCGGCCGCCGCCGGCCCCGGCGCCGCGCGCTGTTCGCCTTCCTCGTCACGTTCCTGCTCGCGCACGTCGTCGCCGCCGTCACCACCAGCTACCCGGTGCTGCTCGCCACCCGGATCGTCGCCGCGCTGGCCAACGCCGGGTTCCTGGCCGTGGCGCTGGTGGCGGCGACCGCGATGGTGGCGGCCGACGCCAAGGGCAGGGCCACCTCCGCCCTGCTCGGCGGTGTCACCCTGGCCTGCGTCGCCGGGGTGCCGGCCGGTGCTCTGCTCGGCCAGCACTGGGGCTGGCGGGCGGCGTTCTGGGCGGTGGCCGCCCTCTCCGTGCCGGCCCTGATCGCCCTGCGGTCGGTGCCTGCCGGTGGCCCGGACGCCGCCGCACCGGCGCTGCGCGGTGAGCTGCGGGCGCTCGGTGCCCCGCGGCTGCGGGTGACCCTGCTGCTGGGCGCCCTGGTGAACGGCGCGACGTTCTGCTCCTTCACCTACCTCGCGCCGCTGGTCACCACCGTCACCGGATACGGCGCGGGCGGGGTGCCGGTGATGCTGGCGCTGTTCGGCGCGGGGTCCTTCGTCGGTGTCCGGGTGAGCGGGCGGTTCGCCGATGTGCGTCCGGTGCACTTGCTGGTGGCGGGCGGCGCGGCGCTGCTCGCCGGCTGGCTGCTCCTCGCGCTGACGGCCGGCAGCCCGGTGGTTGCGCCGGTCCTGGTCTTCGTCCAGGGCGCCCTCTCGTTCGGTGTCGGCTCCACCCTGATCTCGCAGGCCCTCTACGCGGCGGCCGGGGCGCCGACCCTGGCCGGCGGCTTCGCCACCGCCGCCTTCAACGTCGGTGGCGCGCTGGGTCCTTGGTGCGGCGGCCTGGCCATCGGCGCGGGCCTCGGCTACCGCTCGCCGCTGGGGGTGAGCGCCGCGTTGGTGGCGCTCGCGCTGCTGGTCGCGGCGGTGGCGGGCGGCGTACGGCGCCGGGTGGCTGTGGCGGACTGAAACCCGTACGGGGGCACCGGGTGGCTGTGGAGGGCTGAACCGTACGGGGGCACCGGGCGGCCGTGGCGGGCTTGAACCCCGTGGGTGCTGGGCGCGCCCCCGCGCGCACCCGCCGTCGCCAGGGGCGCCGGCCGTGCCCCCTCACACCCCGGCCGCCCCTCGTCACGCCTCCGCCGCCTCGCCCATCTCGCCCTCCTCCACCGGAAGTTCGGCGATCAGGCGGAAGCCGCGGCGGCCGTCAGGGCCGGCCTCCAGGGTGCCGCCGGCCGCGGCCAGGCGCTCGGCGAGGCCCTTCAGGCCGCTGCCGCCGTACGGTCCTGGCGTCCCCGCCGGGCCGCGCCCGTCGTCGGTGACGGTCAGGCGTGCCCGGTCCGCGTCGCCCCGCACCTCGATCTCGCAGCGGGTGGCGCCGCTGTGCCGCACGGTGTTGGTGACGCCTTCGCGTACCACCCAGCCGAGGAGCGCACCGGTCTGCGGGGGCAGCGGCGGGCCTGACTGCCGTACGACGGGGTCGATGCCGGCGGCCTCCAGCATCGAGCGGGCGCGGTCGAGTTCGGTGGTCAGGCTGCCCTCGCGGTAGCCGCTGACCGCCTCGCGGATCTCGGTCAGCGCCTGCCGGCCCACCGCCTCGATGTCGGTGACCTGGACGAGCGCGGCGTCCAGGTCGCGCGGCGCCAGCCTGCGGACCGCCTCCGCCTTGACCACCACCACGGACAGGGTGTGGCCCAGCAGGTCGTGCAGGTCGCGGGAGAACCGCAGCCGCTCCTTCTCCACGGCGCTGTGGGCCAGTTCCTGGCGGGTGGCGTCCAGTTCGCGGATGGTGTCGAAGAGGCTGAGTACCGTCGCCGTCACCATGCCGGACAGGAAGGTGCCGTAGCCGATGCCGAAGGAGTCGCCCGGGTCGCCGCCGTGCCAGCCGGTCAGGTATCCGGCCGAGCCGCTGAGCGTCACCAGCCACAGGGCCAGTTTCCTGCCGCGCAGCTTCCGTACGGTGCCGGACGCCAGGGACAGCAGCGGGAAGAACAGGAACCAGTTGCCGCCGAAGCCGAGGGCGATGGCGTAGGTGACCGCGGTCAGCGCGCCGAGCGCGTAGAGCGGGTAACGGGAGTCGCGCAGCCGCGGGTTGAAGGAGAAGAAGACGACGCTGATGTAGAGGGAGTTGAAGGCGAGCAGCCCGGCGCCGGCCAGCCAGGGGTTGCCCGACCTGCCCTGGATGATGTTGGAGAAGGCGCCAAGACCCATCAGCAGCCAGGGCAGGAAGGTGTATCTGCCCGGCCCCTTGGACCGGACGGCGTCCCCTGCCGCCGTGGCTCCGGCCGGGTCCGGCGACCAGGAGCGGCAGGACCATTCGCCGCCACCGGACCGGCCGCCGGCCGTGCGCCGTCGTTTCGTGTTCCGCACTGTGATTCCCCAGGTCGGGTCCGTGCCGCGGGTGGCGGCTCCGGAACGGTCATATCACCCGTGTCGATCTGCGGTAGGCGTGGACCGCGTAGCCGCCGAAGAGCGCGAGCCACGCCAGCATGACCGCCACCGTCGTCAGGCTCGGCGCGGTGCCCGCGGTGACGCTCCGGCCGAGGTCCGCGAAGCGGTTGGCGGGTGTCCAGACGGACAGCGAGCGCAGCGGGCCGGGGAACGCGTCGGCCGGGAACCACAGGCCGCCGACGATGGCGAGCAGCATCAGGCACCCGGTGTTGACAAGGCCGGTGGCCTGGGAGGACAGCCGGTAGCCGTTGCCGAGCCCGAGCAGGGTGAAGGGCGCGGTGCCGGCCCACAGCAGCGCGAGCAGCGCGGCCCACTGCCACAGCGGCAGCCGTACGCCGTTGACCAGCGCGCCCGCCAGCAGGACCGCGCCGACGGCGGGCAGCACGGTCACCGAGCCGGTCAGCCCGCGGCCCACCACCACCCGCACCGGGCCGAGCGGGGTGACCCGCAACTGCCGCAGCCAGCCCAGGCTCTTGTCCTCCGCGACGCCGGTGCCGGTGCCGATGGCCGCGCCGAGGCCGCCGTACGCGGCCATCCCGACCATCGCGGAGACCTTCCACTCCATCGAGGCGCCGCCCGCACCGGTACCGAGGCGGGTGAACAGCAGGTACATCAGGACCGGCATGCCGATGCCGAAGACGAGGAAGCCCTTGTCGCGCAGCGTGCGGCGGACTTCCAGGCGGACGTAGCCGAACATCACACGGCCTCCTTCGCGCCGGGCTCCGGGGCGGAGGTGAGCGTGAGGAAGGCGTCCTCCAGGGACGCGGGCGCGACCTCCAGGCGGCGTACGAGGCCGAGCCCGGCGAGCGCGACGACCGTCGCGTCGGGGTCGGTGCTGCGCAGCCGTGCGCGGTCGCCGCGGATCTCGACGGAGCCGACGCCTGGCAGGCGGGACAGCGGGCCGGTCGGCGCGCCCGCGAGATCGAAGGCGACCAGGGCGCCGCCGCCCCGCCGCTTGATGGCGTCGCCGCTGCCGTCGGCGACCACCCGGCCGCGGTCGAGCACCACGATCCGGTCGGCGTGCGCGTCCGCCTCCTCCAGGTAGTGGGTGGAGAACAGCAGGGTGTGGCCGCGCCGCGCGTACGCCCGCATGGCGCGCCAGAACGCCCGGCGGGCCTCGACGTCCAGCGCGGCGGTCGGCTCGTCGAGCACCAGCAGCGCGGGGTTGCCCGCCAGCGCCACCGCGAAGCGGACCCGCTGGGCCTGGCCGCCGGAGAGCCGGTCGATGCGGCGGCCGGCGAACCCGCCGAGCCCGGCCAGCTCCAGGGCCTCGTCGACGTCCATCGGCGCGGGGTACGCCGACGCGACGAAGGTGAGCAGCTCGCGGACGGTGACCCGGGGTATCGGCTTGCCGTCCTGGAGCATCGCCCCGACCCTGCCCGCGCGTACCGCGGCCTCCGGGGCGGTGCCGAACAGCCGGACGGTGCCGGTGTCCGGCGGCAGCAGGCCGAGCAGCAGGTTGATCGTGGTGGACTTGCCCGCGCCGTTGCGGCCGAGCAGCGCCACCGTCTCACCGGCCGCTATGCGCAGGTCGATGCCCGCCACCGCCCGTACCGCGCCGTGGTTCCGGGTGACACCGGAGAACTCCACCGCGGCATCGGCGCCGTCGTCCGCCGCCCCCTGTGGTCCGGGCAACTGCCGCGTGACCGTCCTGCCTGTGGTCGTCATGTCAGGGAGACTACGGAGCGTGTCCGGGAAAGGGACAGTGGCGGATGTGGGTGATGTCCCCTGACAAATGTCACAGGGTGGCCCCGCGACGCTGTATCTGACGACGCGTCAGGGGTCTTCCGGGTGCCGGGCCGATCGGCTATACATGAGAGCCATCGGCTAGAACGCGTTCTAGAAGTGCGTCCCGGCGCACCCCGGAAGCGGCCCGGCCGAGACCGGTACGACCCCGGCCCCGCCGACGGTGCGGACGGCGGGCCGGGGTCTTCACAGCGTGGTGAAGGAGCAACAGCCCCATGCCCATCGACGCCGCCAAGGCCACCTCCGCCGAGCCGCGGACCTGCGAACTCGCCTGGGACCACAAGGACGTCCAGCTCTACCACCTCGGCATCGGCGCCGGCGCCGCCACCCCGGAGAAGGCGCACCCCGCCACCGACCCCGACGAACTGCGCTACACCCTGGAGAGCGCGCTGCACGTCCTGCCCAGCTTCGCCACCGTCGCAGGCGGAGGCATGGCGGTGGCCGGCGGTCTTTCCGCCCCCGGCATCGACGTCGACCTCGCGGCCGTCCTGCACGGCGGCCAGACCGTCACCGTGCACCGGCCCCTCCCGGTACGCGGTCGCGCCACCCAGACCTCCACCGTCCCCGCCGTCCACGACAAGACCAAGGCCGCCGTCATCGTGCTGCGCTCCGAAGTCGCCGACGACGACGGGCCGTTGTGGACCTGCGACACCCAGATCTTCGTCCGCGGCGAGGGCGGCTTCGGCGGCGAGCGCGGCCCGTCCGCCCGCATCGACCTGCCCGACCGCGCCCCCGACCTGAGATGCGAACGGCACATCCGCGAGGACCAGGCGCTGCTCTACCGCCTCTCCGGCGACTGGAACCCGCTGCACGCCGACCCCGGGTTCGCCAAGCTCGCCGGCTTCGACCGGCCGATCCTGCACGGCCTGTGCAGCTACGGAGTCACCCTCAAGGCCGTCGTCGACACCGCGCTCGGCGGCGACGTCTCCCGGGTACGCGCCTACACCACCCGGTTCGCCGGGGTCGTCTTCCCCGGCGAGACGCTGCGCCTGCGCATCTGGCGCGAGGCACCGGAACCCGGCCGCATCCAGGTCGCGGTCACCGCAGCGGACCGCGACGACGCCCCGGTGCTCGCCGACACCGTCATCGAGCACAGCTGACCCACCGGGCTCCTCCCGGGGCCCGCCCCCGCACCGCCCTACCTACGTAAGGAGCCGCACCGTGCGCGCAGCCGTACAGCACGAGACAGGGCAGGACACGCTCGAAGTCCTCGACGACGTCGAAGCGGTGGGGTTCGGCCCCGGCAAGGTCAGGATGCGGGTCCGGGCGACCGGCCTGTGCCACTCCGACCTGTCCGCGATGAACGGGGTGCTGCCGCAGCCGGCGCCGTTCGTCCCCGGGCACGAGGGTGCCGGCGAGATCATCGACGTCGGCGACGGCGTCACAGGACTGGCGCAGGGCGACCGCGTCCTGATGTGCTGGCTGCCCGCCTGCGGCAGCTGTCCCTCCTGCAAGCGCGGCCAGACCCACCTGTGCCTGGCCGGCTTCATGAACGCCGGGACACCCAACTTCCGGCGCGCCGAAGGGGACGTCTTCGGTTTCGCCGGGACCGGCACCTTCGCCGAAGAGGTCGTGGTCGCCGCCGACTGCGCGGTGCCCATCCCGGACGACGTGCCGTACGAGATCGCCGCCCTCATCGGCTGCGGCGTCACCACCGGCATCGGCGCCGCGGTCAACACCGCGAAGGTGGAGGCGGGTTCGTCGGTCGCCGTCATCGGCTGCGGCGGCGTCGGCATCTCCGTCATCCAGGGCGCGCGGGCCTGCGGCGCCGCCCGGATCGTCGCCGTCGACCCGGTGGCCGCCCGCCGCGAGGCCGCCCTGCGGTTCGGCGCCACCGACGCCGTCGAACCCGACGGACTCGCCGACGCCAAGGCCAAGATCACCTCGGGGGAGGGCTTCGACTACGTCTTCGAGGTGGTCGGCAAGTCCGCCACCGCCCGCACCGCGTACGAGACGACCCGGCGCGGCGGCACCCTGTGCGTGGTCGGCGCGGGCGCGATGGACGACACCTTCCAGGTCAACATGTTCGAGCTGTTCTTCGATGAGAAGCGGATCCTGCCGTCGCTCTACGGCGGCGGCGACGTCCTGCGGTCCTACGAGCGGGCCATCGCCCTGTGGCGGGCCGGCCGGATCGACCTCGAAGGGCTCATCACCCACCGCGTCCCGCTCGCCGACATCAACGACGCCCTCGACCAGATGCGCACCGGCACCTCCCTGCGCACCTGCATCGAGATCTGACACCCGGCACCGGGGCCCGGCCTTCGCACCGCCGGCCGGCCGCCCGTACCGCACTCCGAAAGGAACGGCATTGACTGGCATGGCACTGCCCCTGGACGGCCTGACCGCCGTCGTCACCGGCGCCGGCCGCGGCCTGGGCCGCGCCGAGGCCCTGGAACTGGCCCGCCTCGGCGCGGCCGTCGTCGTCAACGACTTCGGCGCGCCGGGCCGTGACGGCTCGGGCGACGCGTCCGCGGCCCCCGCCGAGCGGACCGCGGCCGAGATCACCGCGGCCGGCGGCCGGGCCGTCGCCCACACCGGCGACGTGGCCGACCACGAACAGGCACGTGAACTGGTCGAGTTGGCCATCAGCAGCTACGGAAAACTCGACATCCTGGTCAACAACGCGGGCATCCTGCGCGACCGGATGATCTTCTCGATGACCGAGGACGAGTGGGACTCGGTCATCCGCGTCCACCTCAAGGGCCACTTCAACACCACCCACTTCGCCGCCGCCCACTGGCGCGCCCGCTCCAAGGCGGCCGGCGGGCCGGTCCACGGCCGGATCGTCAACACCTCGTCCGAGGCGTTCCTGGCAGGCGCGGCGGGCCAGCCCAACTACGCGGCGGCCAAGGGCGGCATCGTCGGCCTGACCACCTCCACGGCCCTGGCGCTCGCCAAGTACGGCGTCACCGCCAACGCCATCTGCCCGCGCGCCCGCACCCGGATGACCGAGGACGTCTTCGCCGGCTTCGCCGAGCCGGGCGAAGGACAGCTCGACCCGCTGGCACCCGAGCACGTCGCACCGCTCGTCGGCTACCTGGCCTCACCCGCCGCCGCCGGCGTCAACGGCCAGCTCCTGGTGGTGCACGGCGGCATGGTCGCGGTCGCCGAACGCCCCCGGATCGCCGCCAAGTTCGACAGCGCGAAGGACGCCTTCAGCTACGCGGAACTCGACGGGCTGCTGACGCCGTACTACGCCGACCGCCCGCCGAACGAGACCTTCGGCGCCGCCGAGGTGCTGGGCCTCAAACGCGGCTGACGGCGCGGGAAAACCGACGGCCCCCGCCGCCTTCGGATGAAGGCGGCGGGGGCCGTGGAGGGGCTCTGCGGTGACCCCTAGGCGTTCTGGGGCTGCTTGTCGCGGCGGTGGCGGCCGTTGGCGGCCTCTTTGGCCTCCTCCGTCGCTGCCGGGCCGCGGTGCCTCCCGGAGCCGGTGGCCTCGGCGGCCTGGGCGGAACCCTCCGGGGTTCGCGCCTCGGTCGTGTCGGTTCGGGCTTCGGACATGAAAAGAGTCACTCCGTCAGTTCGCTTACGGCTGTACGCGTCGGGACCGCCGCGGCGTCACCGTCGGTGGCCGGGTCAACCGGCTGCGTAGGGCGTGTCCGTTGGGGCGCCGTGGCGTCGCGGCACCCCAACGGACACGCCCTGGCCCCCGTCAAATTCTAACGGGGCGGGTGATCACGCTCCACCGGGCCTCCCCGGCCGCCAGCGGCGCCTGTTGCAACGGAACCGGCCTGCACGAAGAGGGATGCGCGGACGCCGCGAACGGTTCCCGCGCCGGGCTGTCCGGTTGTGAGGATGCTGTGGAGTCGTTGTCAGGATCCGGGGGAGCAGGGGTGATCTCCGTGCCGAACCGGGCGACCCCGCCGAAGGTCCGCAGGGGGTGCATGTCGTGTATGCCGGATGCGTCATCCGGTGCCCGCAGGCTGTGCAGACCCTGCATGTTCCGTACGTTCCGCAGGTGTTGCACGTGCTGCAGGTTCCGCAGCCTCCCGGTGTCGCGGGCTGCGGCGCGGGCCCCGGGCGGCACGTCGGCCGGCGGCTCGGGCGGCGTACCGGGCCGCGGGGGTGCGGGCGGGGGCGCCGCGGGCAGGGGCGCGCCGGACGGCGCGGGTCGCGTCCTGGCGGCCATCGGCAGCGGCTCTGAGCTGCGGACCCAGCGCCCGCGGGCCGGCTCCAGCGGCACGGCCATCCTGGCCACTCCGCAGGGCACCGCGTCCGTGACGTACGGCAGCAGCAGTTGGCCGCCGGGTGTCCAGCGGCCGGCGCCGGACAGCCACCCCTCGGGCGCCGGCAGCCGCCGCAGCCGCTTCCCCGCGGGCCGCCAGACGCCGAGCGTGCCGCCCTGCGCCGCGTCGAGCCGGAAGGCCACCGCGCAGCGCTCGGGGGTGAGCATCTGCCCCGGCTGCACGGCGAACGGCAGCGGCGCGGGGCCCGCGGCGTGCAGGGACTCGGGGAAGCGCACCGGACGCGAGCTGCCCAGTACCCCCCAGCCCAGCCGGTCCTGGCCCGGCGCGTCGGACCGCACGATCAGCAGTCCGCTGTCCGGATCGGCAAGCAGCAGCCGGTCGTTGCTGTCCTCGGTGATCGCCAGCAGCAGAGTCGTTTCGCCACCGCGCTCCAGGTTGATGGCGACCGTTTTCGTCCGGCCGTCCAGCTCCTGGTCGACGGCGAGCAGCCCGCCGTAGTGGTCGAGCCAGACGCCGCCCGTGCAGCGCCCCGGCACCTCGGCCAGGTGCTCGGGGCCGCGGCGGCCACCGTGCACCAGCCACAGCGACGTCGATTCATCGCCGGGGGTCAGCGCGTAGCCGTGCCGGCCGCCGGGTGCCGGCGGCAGCAGGGTCAGCTCGGGCACCTCGATGGTGCCGAGCGGGAGTTCACCGGTCCCCGGTCCTGTCGGGTACAGCAAGGAGAGGGCGAACCGCTCGGCGATCCGCCGCCGGATCAGCACCCGGCCGTCGGCCAGCGGCAGCAGCTCGCTGTCCGGCTCCTCCGGCTGATTGCCGGGCAGCGGCACGGCGTAGGGCTCCGGGCCGTTCATCGTCCAGCGCTCCGGATACCAGTTGCCTGCCGCGTCGTCGTGACGTGCGAGCCGTGCGGCGTACGAGCCGTCGGCGGCGATCGTCAGCGCCGCGCGGTGCGGGCTTCCGAGCGCCGTCACGTCCTCCATGACACAGACCGTCATCGGATGGTCACCTCCAGTCAGGAACCGAAGGTAGTTTTCGCACTTCCAGTCGATCAACGCGTGGTGCGGCACTTCACGCATAAGGATGGCAATAGTCCGATTCGCCGGTACTGGTGGGGGCGGCTGTGCTGGGTGTTTCACGCGTGCGTAAAGTTAGGTCTGCCTAAGTTGTGCACAGTGTGTGCTGTAGGTGCGGTTCCGCCCCCGCGCGGCCCCGCCCGGCAGCCCGATCTCCCCTGGAGTACGCGATGTTCCTTCGCCGCCGCGGCGCCGCCGCCACCGCACTAGCCGCCGCCGGCGCCCTCGCGCTGACGGCCTGTGGCTCGTCCGGAGGGGACGCCGACAAGAGCGGCAACGGCGCGGGCTCCAAGTCCGTCGCGCAGGGCGGCAAGGACTTCGGCAAGGCCGCCGAGGAAACCGCGAAGATGGGCACCGACGCCAAGCCCGGCGAGTTCCCGCGCACCATCAAGCACGCGATGGGCAGCACCCCGCTGAAGTCCGCACCCAAGCGCGTGGTCGTCCTCGACGTCGGCGAACTCGACAACGTCGTCTCGCTCGGCATCAAGCCCGTCGGCTACGCCCCCACCGAGGGCGACGAGGCGATCCCGGACTACCTCAAGAAGGACGCGGGCCACCCCAAGAGCGTCGGCACCATCAACGGCCTCAACCTGGAGGCCATCAACAAGCTCAAGCCCGACCTGATCCTCGGCAGCAAGCTCCGCGCCGAGAAGCAGTACCAGCAGCTCGCCAAGATCGCCCCGACCGTCTTCTCCATCCGCCCCGGCTTCACGTGGAAGGAGAACTACCTCCTCAACGCCGCGGCCCTGGACAAGACCGCCGAGGCCAAGAGCAAGCTCGCCGCGTACGACGCCAAGGCGAAGAAGCTCGGCGAAGACATCGGCCCGAAGAAGCCGACCGTCACGATGCTGCGCTACATGCCGCAGTTCACCCGCCTCTACGCCCAGCAGTCCTTCATCGGCACCGTCCTCAAGGACGTCGGCCTGCCGCGGCCGAAGAACCAGCAGGTGCAGGACCTCGCCACCGAGGTCAGCCCGGAGAACATCAACCAGGCCGACGCGGACTGGATCTTCACCGGCGTCTACGGCGACCCCAAGTCCACCAAGCGCGCCACCGCCGAGAGCAACCCGCTGTGGAAGAAGCTCCAGGCGGTCAAGGACGGTCACGCCAAGAACGTCAAGGACGAGACCTGGTACCTCGGCCTCGGCGTCACCGCGGCCGACAGCGTCCTGGACGACCTGCGCGGCTTCCTCGTCACCAAGTAGCCGGTCCCTCCGGCCGCCCCGGCGTACCGATCCGGCCGCCGGGGCCGCCGGCCGGGTACGACGGGGCGTCGGGGCACGGGCGGGAGGTAACCTTCCCCCCGTGCCCGCACTGTCTGAAGTCCTCACCGCGCTCGACGCCCTGTGGCCCCCCGAGCGGGCCGAACAGTGGGACGCCGTCGGCACGGTCTGCGGCGACCCCGAAGCCGAGGTCGGCCGCGTCCTGTTCGCCGTCGACCCGGTCCAGGAGATCGTCGACGAGGCCGTCACGCTCGGCGCCGACCTGCTCGTCACCCACCACCCGCTCTACCTGCGCGGGACGACGACGGTCGCCGCCTCGTCCTTCAAGGGCAAGGTCGTGCACACGCTCATCAAGCACGACATCGCCCTGCACGTCGCGCACACCAACGCCGACACCGCCGACCCCGGAGTCTCGGACGCCCTGGCCGGCGCCCTGGACCTGCGGATCACCGGCCCGCTGGTGCCGGATGCGACCGACCCGCACGGCCGCCGCGGCCTGGGCCGGATCTGCGAACTCGGACACCCCATGACGCTGGCCGAGCTCACCGCGTACGCCGCCGCCCGCCTGCCCGCCACCGCGCAGGGCATCCGCGCGGCCGGCGACCCGGACCGCCCGATCCGCACCCTCGCGGTCTCCGGCGGCTCGGGCGACAGCCTCTTCGACGACGTACGGGCCGCCGGTGTGGACGCGTTCCTCACCGCCGACCTGCGCCACCACCCGGCATCCGAAGCCACCCAGAAGAGCCCGCTGGCGCTGCTCGACGCCGCCCACTGGGCCACCGAATGGCCGTGGTGCGAGCAGGCAGCGGCCCAGCTCGACGCGGTCTCCGACCGGCACGGCTGGGGACTGCGCACGCACGTCTCCCACACGGTCACCGACCCCTGGACCGCCCACGCGGCGTCCGCCCCCCTCTCCAGCCCCCCTGAAACAACGCACACCACAGGAGCCCCACGCTGAACGCCGCGCCCGCCGACCAGATCCGTCTTCTCGACGTCCAGGCCCTGGACGTCCGGCTCACCCAGCTCGCGCACAAGCGCAAGAACCTTCCTGAGCTGGCCGAGCTCCAGGCGCTGGAGGCCGACCTCATCCAGCAGCGCGACCTGCTCGTCGCCGCCCAGACCGAGGAGAGTGACACCGCTCGCGAGCAGACCAAGGCGGAGCAGGACGTGGACCAGGTGCGCCAGCGCGCCTCCCGCGACCAGCAGCGCCTGGACTCCGGCTCCGTCACCTCCCCCAAGGACCTGGAGAACCTCCAGCGCGAACTCGCCTCGCTCGCCAAGCGCCAGGCCGACCTGGAGGACGTCGTCCTGGAGGTCATGGAGCGCCGCGAGGCCGCCCAGGAGCGGGTCACCGAGCTGACCGGCCGGGTCGGTTCCGTCCAGGCCAAGGCCGACGACGCCACCGCCCGCAGGGACGCCGCCTGCGGCGAGATCGACGCCGAGGCCGAGACGGTGCTCAAGGAGCGCGAGCTGACCGTCGCCGACATCCCGGACGACCTCCTCAAGCTCTACGACCGGCTGCGCACGAAGCAGGGCGGCGTCGGTGCCGCCCGGCTCTTCCAGCGGCGCTGCGAGGGCTGCCGCCTGGAGCTGGACATCACCGAGCTGAACGACGTCCGGGCCGCAGCCGCCGACACGGTCGTACGCTGCGAGAACTGCAGCCGCATCCTGGTGCGCACCCCCGAATCGGGCCTGTAGGCCGTGCCGCACAGGTTCATCGTCGAGGCGGACGGCGGCTCACGGGGCAACCCGGGCCCCGCCGGGTACGGCGCCGTCGTCATCGACCCGGCGACCGGCGAGACGCTGGCCGAGGCCGCCGAGTTCATCGGCACCGCGACCAACAACGTCGCCGAGTACAAGGGCCTGGTCGCCGGGCTGCGGGCGGCGCACGCGCTCGACCCGCAGGCGCTGATCCAGGTGCGGATGGACTCCAAGCTCGTCGTGGAGCAGATGTCGGGGCGCTGGAAGATCAAGCACCCGGACATGCGCCCGCTCGCCGCCGAGGCCGCGGCGGTCCACCCGGCGGACCAGGTCTCGTACGAGTGGATCCCGCGCGAGAAGAACAAGCACGCCGACCGGCTCGCCAACGAGGCGATGGACGCCGGGAAGATCGGCAAGCAGTGGCAGCCGGGCGACTCCCGCGCCGCCCTCGCCACCGCCCGCAGCGGCGCCGCCCGCGCCGCGGACGCGGCGGCCGAAGCGGCGGACGGCGCGGCGGCCGAATCCCGGCCGAGCGCCCCGGCGGCCGGCTGGGGCGCCCCCGACCTCGGCGCGCCCGCCACGTTCGCGCTGCTGCGGCACGGCGAGACCGCGCTGACCCCGGAGAAGCGGTTCTCCGGCAGCGGCGGCACCGACCCGGAGCTGTCACCCGCAGGACTGCGGCAGGCCGAGGCAGCCGCCACGGCCCTGGCCGCCCGCGGCACGATCCAGGCCGTCGTCAGCTCCCCGCTGCGCCGCTGCCGGCAGACCGCCGGCACGGTCGCCGCCCGGCTCGGCCTGGACGTCCGCGTCGAGGACGGGCTGCGCGAGACGGACTTCGGCGCCTGGGAGGGGCTGACCTTCGCCGAGGTGCGCGAGCGTCACCCCGAGGACCTCGACGCGTGGCTGGGCTCGGCCAAGGCGGCACCCACCGGCGGCGGCGAGTCGTTCGCGGCGGTCGCCCGCCGGGTGGCGGTGGCCCGCGACAAGCTGATCGCCCGGTACGCGGGCCGCACCGTGCTGGTGGTCACCCACGTCACGCCCATCAAGACCCTGGTCAGGCTGGCGCTCGGCGCCCCGCCCGAGTCGCTGTTCAAAATGGAGCTGTCCGCCGCCTCGCTGTCGGCCGTCGCCTACTACGCCGACGGCAACGCCTCGCTGCGGCTGCTGAACGACACCTCGCACCTGCGCTGAGCCGAGCGCCGCACACGGCGAAGGGCCCGGCGCTCCGTCCCGTACAGGACGGGGCGCCGGGCCCTTCGGCATCCCTGCCGCGCCGCGGTCAGACCGCCAACGCCGCGGCCTCCCGGGCGAGTTCGGTGACCCGGCCCCAGTCCTTCGCGGCCAGCGCGTCGGCCGGAAGCATCCATGTGCCGCCCACGCAGCCGACGTTGGGCAGCGCCAGGTACGCGGGCGCGCTCGCCAGGCCGATGCCGCCGGTCGGGCAGAACCTGGCCTGCGGCAGCGGCGAGGACAGTGACTTCAGGTAGGCCGTGCCGCCCGCCGCCTCGGCCGGGAAGAACTTCATCTCGGTGACGCCTTCGTCCAGCAGCGTCACCACCTCCGACGCCGTCGAGACGCCGGGCAGGAACGGCGCCCCTGAGTCCCGCATGGCGCCCAGCAGCCGCGGCGACCAGCCGGGGCTCACCAGGAAACGCGAACCCGCCGCGCGGGCCGCGGTGACGTGCTCGGGGGTCAGCAGGGTGCCGGCGCCGACCACGGCGTCCGGGACCTCGTCGGCGATTGCCGAGATGGCGTCCAGCGCGGCGGGGGTCCGCAGCGTCACCTCGATCGCGGGCAGGCCGCCGGCCACGAGGGCGCGGGCGAGCGGAACGGCGTCGGCGGCGTCCCGCACGACGACGACCGGGATGACGGGGGCGAGCCCGAGGACCGAGGGGGTCTCGGCGGGCACGGGGGAGGAGGCGGCGCTAGTCACGCCGCCCATAGTGCGCCCTCAACCCACTCTCCGCAACGGTCGTTGCGTATGCTGCAATGCTCGCCGGATGTCTCACAGCTCCGTGACGATCACATCCACCGCCCACGCCTTGCCGCCCTTCGCCGGAGCCTCGGCCTCCACCGCGTAACCCAGCGCGCGCAGCGCCTCCACCAACTCGGCAGGCCCCTCGGGATCCACCCCGGCCGTCAGCAGATCACGCACCAGCCGGCCCTTCGTCGCCTTGTTGAAATGGCTGACCACCGACCGCTTCTCGACCCCGTCCACGATCTTCGACTGGAGCACCCGCACCGTCGCCGTACGCCCGGCCACCTCACCCTTCGGCTTCCACGCCGTCGCATACGCCGCCGACCGCAGATCCAGGACGAGGTGGTCACCGGCAGCCGCCGGCAGCACCTCGGCCATCGGCGCCCGCCAGTACGCACCCAGCGCGCCGAGCCCCGGCAGCTTCACCCCCATCGAGCAGCGGTACGACGGAATCCGGTCCCCGATCCGCACCGCGCCCCACAGCCCCGAGAACACCAGCAGCGATTGCTCGGCGCGCTCCCGCGCCGCCGCGTCCAAGGTGGCCGGGCCCAGCGCGTCGTACAGCACCCCGGTGTAGATCTCCCCGGCCGGCCGCGCCCCGGCGGTGCGCAGCCCCGCGTTCTTCGCGATCTCGCCCCGCAGTCCGTCGCTGAGCCCCAGCACATCCTGGGCCTTGGCCTCGTCCGCGGCACACAGCTCGACCAGCTCCGCCAGCACCGCCTCGCGCGGCGCGGCCAGACCGGGCAGCGAGAGCGACGCCGGATCCAGCGGCGCCCCGGCCTTCCCCGCGGCCTTCCCTTCGGACGGCGGCAACAGCACGAGCACGGCGTTCTCCTTCACGGCGGTACGGCCGGGCCCGCCCGTTCGGCACGGCCCCGGAAAAGGGTAGGGCGGCGCGGCACCCGCCGGGAAACCGCCGCCGGCGCCCCCGTTCGCCCGGCCCGCCGCCACGCCGCGCCCCGCGGGCCCCGCCGCCCTACGCTCGGTGCCATGCCCCGTCGCCGCATGCATGTGACCGACGCAGCACAGGCCCCCCTGCGTGCCGCGCTGCGTGAGCTGCGCTGGAAGCTGGAGATCCCGGAGCACTTCCCGCCCACGGCGCAGGCCGAGGCGGACAGCGCGGCCCTGTCCCCGCGCATCCCGACGGCCACCGGCGACGTGACCACGGCCGACACCCTCACCGACGTCACGGACCTGCCGCTCTTCACCATCGACCCGCCCGGATCCCAGGACCTCGACCAGGCGATGTTCCTGAGCCGCCGCACCGCGCCGGGCGCCACCCGTCCCACCGCCCGCAGCGGCTACCGCGTCCACTACGCCATCGCCGACGCCGCCGCCTTCGTCACCCCCGGCGGCGCCCTGGACGCCGAGGCGCACCACCGCGTCACCACCCTCTACTTCCCCGACGAACGCATCCCGCTGCACCCGTACGCGATCAGCGAGCGCGCCGCCAGCCTGCTGCCCGACCAGGACCGCCCGGCCGTCCTGTGGGAACTGGACCTGGACGCCGACGGCACCGTCACCACGGTGTCCGTCCGCCGCGCCCTGGTCCGCTCCCGCGCCCGGCTCGACTACGCAGGAGTCCAGCGCACCCTCGACGACGGCACGGCCGAGGAACCGCTCGCGCTGCTCCGCGACATCGGCATCCTGCGGGAGGAACAGGAGGTCGCCCGGGGCGCGATCTCGCTGCACGTCCCCGAACAGGAGATCGTCGAGCGGGACGGCGGCTACACGCTCGCCTACCGCGCCCCGCTCCCCGCCGAAGCCTGGAACGCCCAGATCTCCCTGCTCACCGGCATGGCGGCGGCCGGCCTGATGCTCGCGTCCGGCACCGGCATCCTGCGCACGCTGCCCACCGCACCGGACGGCTCGGTCGCCCGGCTGCGGCTGACCGCCCGCGCCCTCGGCGTCGACTGGCCGCACCACACCTCGTACGCCGCCCTCATCCGCACCCTCGACCCGCGCCGCACCACACACGCCGCCTTCCTCCAGGAGTGCACCACCCTGCTCCGCGGCGCCGGCTACACCGCCTTCGACGGCACCGCACCCGACCCGGCCGCCGCCGTGCACTCCGCCGTCGCCGCGCCCTACGCGCACGTCACCGCCCCGCTGCGCAGGCTCGTCGACCGCTACGCCTCCGAACTGTGCCTGGCCGCCTCCGCCGGGGTCGGCGCGCCCGGCTGGGCCCGCGGCGCGCTGCCGGGACTCCCGGCCACCATGGACACCGGCACCCGGCGCGCCAACCAGGTCGAGCGGGAGTGCGTCGACCTCGTCGAGGCCGCACTGATGCGGGGGCGGATCGGCGAGACCTTCGACGCCCTCGTCGTCGACGTCCAGGAGAACGACCCGACACAGGGCACCGTGCACCTCTACGACCCGGCCGTGATCGGCCGGGTCGCCGCCCGGCCCGACGGCCCCGCCCTCCCGCTGGGCGACCGCATCCGCGTCCGTCTCGCGGACGCCGACCCGGGCCGCGACCCGGTCCGCTTCATGCCGGTGTGACGACCACGGACCGGCCGTCCGGTACGTGTCCCGGGGCCGGGTAGCATGGTCGGCACGGCGGACGAGCCGGCCGGGCGGTCGCGTGGGGACCGGATGTCTTCGGACATGCGCATCCTCCCGAGGAACGTCCGGGCTCCACAGGGCAGGGTGGTGGGTAACGCCCACCCGGGGTGACCCGCGGGACAGTGCCACAGAAAACAGACCGCCGGGGCCGTAAGGCCCAGGTAAGGGTGAAACGGTGGTGTAAGAGACCACCAGCCTCCGAGGTGACTCGGAGGGCTCGGTAAACCCCACCCGGAGCAAGGTCAAGAGGGGCCGACGTCCTGAAGAGGGCGCCGGTCCTGCGCGGACGATCGAGGGCTGCCCGCCCGAGTCCGCGGGTAGACCGCACGAGACTGCCGGCAACGGCAGTCCTAGATGGATGGCCGCCTCCCCTCGGCCCGCAAGGACCGGGGGAGACAAAACCCGGCGTACAGGCCGGACTCGTCCGCCGCCCAGTCGGCAGAAGGCCCCCCGGCCTGGTACTTTGCCAGGTCAGGGGGCCTTTGCGTGGGTGCCCGGACGCCGGGCCGGTTGCCGCGCCGGGGGTCGCGCGGATCCGGGTGGCCGGAATGCCGGTCCGCCGATAACCCGGAACCGGATATCCGGCAGACCGAGGTGATCTGCCGGATGGCAGAAGAAGGCGGACTCGGACAACTCCGAAGCCGTCGGGAAGTCCGTGAACGAAGTCGTCCGCGAAGTCCGTGAACGGAGACCGGGCGAAGGGCATCGGCGGTGCTTTTCCCCTGGTGTTGTAGGGGGCCCATTCGGCCGTACAATCACGCTCATGGCACAGAAAGTAATCACCATCTACACGGACGACCTCACGGGCGAAGAGTCTTCGGAGGCCGCGACCCACACCCTCTCCCTCGACGGTGTGACGTACGAACTGGATTTGGGTCCTGACAGCTACGACCGGCTGCTGGAGGCCATGGCGCCTTTCACGAAGGTCGGCCGTCGGACCGGGAAGGCCCGTAAGCCGCGCAATGCTGCGGCGAGCAGTGAGGACACCGCGGCCATCAGGGCGTGGGCCAAGGAGAACGGCTACAACGTCAACGACCGCGGGCGCGTTCCCGCCGACATTCGTGAGGCATACGCAAAGGCGAAGTAGCGGCGTGCACAACCGCCGATCCTGCGGCGAGTGTGACCGCCCGCGGCCGGCGTTCCGCCCGTTCCGGTGCTCAGTAATTCCGGGCAGAACGGTTAATGGCAACGTAAAGCGGAGCGGCTGCGAAAATCGGGAAGGCGGCTTCGGGAAGGCCCGGCGAGTGGTATTGCGGATACCGAACCCGGCCGGACCGGCATTCCTTCACGCGTCGCGGACTTACCGCCCATGGGCCCCCTTCCGGTCATCGGAAGGGGGCCCATGGGTGTGTAAAGGCGGGGTCAGGCGGGGAGGGCCGTCGCCGTGCCGCTGACGTGCGAGCGGGGGTCGCCGTCCCGCAGCTCGACGGTCAGCACGCCGGGGCGGCCCAGGTCATGGCCCTGGTGGAGGGTGAGGGTGACCGGGGCGCACACCACGCCGAGGGTGCGGGCGTAGGCGCCGAAGGCGGCGGCTGCGGCGCCGGTCGCCGGGTCTTCGACGACGCCGCCGACGGGGAACGGGTCGCGGACGTGGAAGACGGAATCGCTCTCCCGCCAGACCAGTTGCAGGGTGGTCAGGTCCAGGCGCCGCATGAGGGCGGCCAGCCGGTCGAAGTCGTACGCCAGCCGCGCCAGGCGGTCGCGGGTGGCGGCGGCGAGCACGAGATGGCGGGCGCCCGCGTAGGCGATGCGGGGCGGCAGGCCGGGATCCAGGTCGGACGCGGCCCAGTCCAGGGCCGCGAGAGCCTCGGTGACGTCGGCATCGGCGACGGCTGTGACCTGCGGCTCGACGCTGGTGAGGGTGGCCCGCAGGGCGCCGTCCCGCTCGCCGACCGTGACCGGTACGGGCCCTGCCTGGGTGGCGAAGAGCAGGTCGCCCGCGCCGATGCGTTCGGCGAGCGCGACGGCGGCGGCGACCGTCGCGTGCCCGCAGAACGGCACCTCGGCGAGCGGGCTGAAGTAGCGGACGGTGAACGCGCGGCCCGCCTCGCCCAGGCCCTCGGGCGCGGCGGTGAGGAAGGCGGTCTCGGAGTAGCCGAGACCGGCGGCGACGGCGAGCTGCGCGGCGTCGTCCAGTCCGCCGGCATCCAGCACGACGCCGGCCGGATTGCCGCCCTCGGGGTCGTCGGAAAAGGCGGTGTAGCGCAGGATCTCGGGGGCGCGGGCGGTGTCCCCTGCGGCGGCTTCGCGTGTCATGGCGGGGAGAACCCGGCTGCCCCGCGGGCTATTCCCGTGCCGGGCGGACGCCGTCAACCCCGCCCGATGTAGGGCATGTTCGTCGCCATCACCGTCGCGAACTGGACGTTGGCCTCCAGCGGCAGGGACGCCATGTGGACGACGGTGCGGGCGACATCGGCCGCGTCCATCACCGGTTCGGGTGCGGTGCGCCCGTCGGCCTGGAGGATGCCGGTGCGCATCCGTCCGGTCATCTCGGTCGCGGCGTTGCCGATGTCGAGCTGTCCGCAGGCGATCCGGTACGGACGGCCCTCCAGGGAAAGGGACTTGGTCAGTCCGGTCATGGCGTGCTTGGTCGCGGTGTAGGCGAGCGACTGCGGGCGCGGTACGTGCGCGGAGAGCGAGCCGTTGTTGATGATCCGGCCGCCCTGCGGGTCCTGGGCCCTCATCGCGCGGAAGGCGGCCTGCGCGCACAGGAAGGCGCCGGTGAGGTTGGTGTCGACGACCGTCCGCCAGTCGTCGTAGGACAGCGCGTCCAGGGCGACCGGGGGGCCGAAGGTGCCGGCGTTGTTGAACAGCAGGTCGAGGCGGCCGAAGCGGTCGTGGACGGCGGCGAAGAGGGTGTCGACGTCGCCGGGGCGGGTGACGTCGGTGGGGACGGTGAGGGCGGCGGGGGAGCCGGGGCGGTCCGCGCCCGCGGCGGTTTCGGCGAGCGCGTCGGCGCGCCGGCCGGCCAGTGCGACGTGCCAGCCGGCCGCGGTCAGGGCGTGCGCGACCGCCCGTCCGATGCCGGATCCGGCGCCGGTGACCACCGCGACCCGTGCGCCGTCCGCCGTCCCGTCCCCGCACCGGGCGGGCCCTCCGGATGCCTGGGTGTGCTGTGTCATGGCGGCAGGGTAGGCGGCGGGGCGGCCCGGCGCCGCCCCGTCTCAGCCCGCGGAGTGGAAGCTGCGGAGCACGGCGGCCTTCGCGGTGGTGAATTCCTCTTCGGTGAGGACGCCGTCGCGGTGCAGCTCGCCCAGTTCGCGCAGGCGGCGCAGGAGTGCGTCGTGGTCGTTGCCGGACGCGGTGCCTTCACCGGCCGGCTCCGGCGCGGGCGGGGGCACGGCGGTGGCCTTGGACAGGAGGGCCGGGCCGGCCGACGGGTGGGGGAGCCGGGCGGCAACCGCCGCGGCCAGCAGGGCCGTTCGCCCGCTCTCCTTCTTGAAGCCCCACAGCTCGATGGCGTTGGGGTCGTGCTCGGGCTTCATGTGCGGGGTCGTGCCGCGCGGGCGGAAACGCAGGAAGCCCGACTCCAGGCCGACGGCGGCGCGCCACTCCACCGCTTCCAGGCCGGCCAGGGGGAAGTCCCTGGGGCCCGCGTGCTTCTTGTTCTCGCTGGTGTTCCAGCGCCATTCGATGCGTACCCGCTCGCCGTCGAAGGTGGCGAGGCCGTCCACACCGGCCGCCGACAGGGGCACGGCCGGCCCCGGCAGCAGGTAGCGGTCGGCGGGCCCCTCCGGGACCTGTTCGAGGGTCAGCGCCTGCCGCACCTCGTGGACGAAGTACTCCGCGACGTCGGTCCTGCCCGCGTCCACCGAAAGCTGGTACGGGTTCGCGTCGGCCGGCAGCCCGCCGCCGGTCACCTGGAGCAGCGGATCGGCACCGTCCCGGATCCGCAGCCGCAGCCGGCCGCCCTTGCGGGCCGGTTCGTAGGCGATGCCCGCCAGCGCCGCCAGCGGAACGGCGTACTCGCCGAGGTCCTGCCGCAGTTGGTGCACCCCGCGTTCGCGCCCCGGCACCATCCGTACGGCGTCGCCGTCGAAGGTCCACGTGCCGTCGCGCACCATCAGTTCAGCCATGCACCGGATCCTACGGGGCGGCCCCGTAGGGCCGGGCCGACGGCGACGGATGCGGCGCATCCCGGGACGGACGTAGGTCCAAGGGCCGAGGGCCGACCAGCCGGTGATCAGGGCGGTGCGTGACACCATGGTGCAGCCCTCAACAAAAGACGGAGACGCACATGACGGACGCCGGCACCGGCACGGCCGCGAACCAGGATCTTCCCCCCATAGCCGAGCGGGGCGCGGTGGCAGCACCGTCCGCGTCCCGCCGCACCGGACTCCTCGTCACCCTCGTACTCGGCGGCCTCACGGCGGTCCCGCCGCTCTCCATGGACATGTACCTGCCGGCCCTGCCGGAGGTCACCACCTCGCTGCACAGCCCGGCCGCCACCGTCCAGCTCACCCTCACCACCTGCCTCGCGGGCATGGCGCTCGGCCAGATGATCGTCGGCCCGATGAGCGACAAGTGGGGCCGCCGCCGCCCGCTGCTGGCCGGCATGGTGATCTACGTGCTGGCCACCGCGCTGTGCGCCATCGCCACGAACGTCGAGATCCTCATCGCCTTCCGCCTGCTCCAGGGCCTGGCGGGCGCGGCCGGCATCGTCATCGCGCGGGCGGTGGTCCGTGACCTGTACGACGGCGTGGCGATGGCCAGGTTCTTCTCCACCCTGATGCTGATCTCCGGGGTGGCGCCGGTCGTCGCCCCGCTGATCGGCGGCCAGATCCTCCAAGTCACCGACTGGCGCGGGGTCTTCGCCGTGCTGACCGTCGTCGGCGTGCTGCTGACCACCGTCGTCTGGCGCACGCTCCACGAGACGCTGCCGCCCGAGCGGCGCCATTCCGGCGGCCTGGGCCAGACCCTGCGCACCATGCGCGACCTCCTCGCCGACCGGGCGTTCTCCGGCTACCTGATGGTCGGCGCCTTCGCCTTCGCCGCCCTCTTCGCGTACATCTCCGCCTCGCCGTTCGTCATCCAGGAGATCTACGGCGCGTCCCCGCAGACCTTCAGCCTGCTGTTCGGCGTCAACTCCGTCGGCCTGGTCCTGGTCGGCCAGCTCAACGGCAAGGTGCTCGTCGGCCGGGTCAGCCTGAACCGGGTGCTGGGCGTGGGCCTGACGCTGGTGGCCGTCGCCGCCGCCGCGCTGCTGCTGATGTCGTCCGGCGTCTTCGGCACTGTCGGGCTGTGGCCGATGGCCGCCGGCCTCTTCGTGCTGATGTCGGCCATGGGCCTGGTCATGCCCAGCACCAACACCCTGGCCCTGCTGCGCACCCCGCACGCGGCCGGATCCGCCTCCGCGCTCCTGGGCACCTCGACCTTCCTGCTCGGCTCGGTCGCCTCCCCGCTGGTGGGCATCGCGGGCGAGCACACCGCCGTGCCGATGGCCGTCGTCCAGCTCGGATGCGCCGTATTGGCGCTCGTGAGCTTCCTGGGGATGTGCCGTCCGTGGCAGCGTAGGGAGGTGACCGACGGGGGCACCGAAGGCGAGAGGACCGTGCTCTGAACGCACCGACACTCAGACCCGGCACGCCGGGCGAGGCGCGGCTCGCGACCGTGTGGATGCAACGGCTGGTCAGCGGCGTGCGCGCGCTGCCGGACGGCCGCCCCGCATGGTGCGCGGGCGCCGTCGTAATCGCCGGGCGCGGCCCGGTCGTCGCCGCGGAGGCCGCGACGGGCTGGGCGGTCCGCTACCGCGCCTACGACCCGGGGAAGGACCGCGGCGTGGACCTGCCCCGCGACCTGTGGGAGCGCACGCGGGTCGGCACCGTCTTCGACCTCGCTTCGCTCACCAAGCTCTTCACCGCGCTCGCCGCACTCCAGCAGGCCGAGCACGGCAGGCTGTCACTCGACGAAGAGGTACGCGCCAGGCTGCCCGCCTTCGCGCCCGGCATCACCGTCCGGCAGCTGCTCACCCACACCTCCGGGCTCCGCCCCGAACTGCCGCTGTACGAACGGCGCGGGCGGGCCGCCCAGCTGGAGATGCTGTGGGCCCAGGCCGCCGCGCCCGACGGCCGCCCCGGCAGCGGCCACCGCTACTCCGACCTCAACCTCATCGCCCTCCAACTGCTCATCGAACAGTGCACCGGGCAGCGCCTCGACGCCCTGGTGCGCGAGGGCATCACCGGGCCGCTGGGCATGCGCAGCACGTCCTTCGGGCCGCTGGCGCCGCAGGGGGTGGCGGCGACCGAGGACCAGCGGCGGCCGTGGGCGAAGGCGGACCGCGGCATGGTGCGCGGCGAGGTGCACGACGAGAACGCCTGGGCGCTGGGCGGGGTGGCCGGCCACGCGGGGCTCTTCTCCACCGCCCAGGACCTGGCGGTGCTGTGCCGGACGCTGCTCAACGGCGGCGCGTACGGCGCCGCGCGGATCCTGCGGCCCGCCACGGTCGCGGCCCTGCTGGAGCCACCAGGACTCGGCTTCGCCGTCGACCAGCCGTACTTCATGGGCGAGCTGGCCGGCCGCGGCGCCGCGGGCCACACCGGCTTCACCGGCACCAGCCTGGTCGTGGACCGCGCCACCGACACGTTCCTCGTGCTGCTCGCCAACACCGTCCACCCACGGCGCCGCGACGGCGGCAGCGGGCCCCGTGCCGCGGCGGCGACCTGCCTGGCCCGCGCGGCACGGCGGCACTGAGCGGCCTGGGCACTCGGACGGCCCCGCCGCGCCGGGGCCGTAAACTTGGCCGCATGCACGAGGAACTGCGCGCCGCCCTGGCCGGCCTGCTCGACGGCCTGCCGCCCAAGCAGGCCGCGCAGGCCACCGCACGGCTGATCACCCACTACCGCGGCACCACCCCCACCGACGCCCCGGTGCTCAGGGACCGCGCGGACGTCGCCGCGTACGCCGCCTACCGGATGCCCGCGACGTACGAGGCGGTACGCGCCGCGCTGACCGCCTTCGCCGGCCGGCTGCCGGACTTCTCGCCCGCCACCCACGTGGACATCGGCGGCGGCACCGGCGCCGCGACCTGGGCCGCAGCCGCCACCTGGCAGGGCCACCGCAGCACCGTCCTGGACTGGGCGCAGCCCGCCCTCGACCTGGGCCGCGAGCTGGCGGCCGGCACGCTGCCCGACACGGAATGGCACCGGCAGGTGATCGGCGACGGGCTGACCGTCCCGGCCGGCACGGACCTGGTGACCGTCTCCTACGTGCTGGGCGAGCTGCGCCCGGAGGCCCGCCGCTCGGTGGTCGCCGCCGCGTCCGCCGCCCCGGCCGTCGTCCTGATCGAACCCGGCACACCCGCCGGGTACCTCCGCATCCGCGAGGCCCGCGAACAGCTGGCCGCGGCCGG
This sequence comes from Streptomyces sp. NPDC048644, assembly GCF_043199105.1. Classification (NCBI taxonomy): domain Bacteria; kingdom Bacillati; phylum Actinomycetota; class Actinomycetes; order Kitasatosporales; family Streptomycetaceae; genus Streptomyces; species Streptomyces sp. NPDC048644. The sequence continues at coordinate 511,884 of NZ_JBICVO010000001.1, read as the reverse complement.
GCTGCGGATCGTCGCGCCCTGCCCGCACGGCGAGCGCTGCCCGATCGTCCCGGGCGACGACTGGTGCCACTTCGCGGCCCGGGTGAGCCGCTCGTCCCTGCACCGCCAGGTGAAGGGCGGCACCCTGCCGTACGAGGACGAGAAGTTCAGCTATGTCGCGGCGACCCGGCTGCCCGCGTCCCCGGCCCCCGCCCGCATCGTCCGCAAGCCCCAACTCCGCAAGGGGCAGGTGCTGTTGGACCTGTGCACGGCGGACGAGGGGCTGCGCCGCACCACCGTCACCAAGCGGCAGGGCGACGGCTACCGGGCGGCCAGGGACGCGTCCTGGGGCGACGACTGGTCCTGAGCGGGCGGCCCGTCCGGGGCCCACTCCGTGAAGACGATACGTCTCGCCTCATGCGTCGCTAGGATCACTCCATGGCCCCCAAGACGGCACCCGACGCCTCCCGCCGCAGTGAACGTTCCCGCCGGGCGATCTTCGACGCGGCCCTCTCCCTGGTCGGCGAGGTCGGCTACCCCCGGCTCACCATCGAGGGCATCGCCGCGCGGGCCGGCGTCGGCAAACAGACCATCTACCGCTGGTGGCCTTCGAAGGCCGCCGTCCTGCTGGACGCGTTCACCGACGGCGTCGACGACTACGGCGCCGCCCTGCCGGACACCGGCGACCTGGAAGCGGACCTCAAGCACGTCCTGCGGGCGACCGCCGACGAATTCAACGACCCCGCCTTCGAAGCCCCCTACCGCGCCCTCGCGGCGGCCGGCGCCAACGACGAGGAACTGTCCCGCGCCTACGTCACCCGCCTCCTCGAACCCGGCATCGCCGTCTACGCCGACCGGTTCCGCGCGGCCAGGGACGCCGGCCACATCGCCCCGGACACCGACCCGCGGATCGCCGCCGAGCTGCTGCTGAGTCCCTTCTCACAGCGCTGGCTGATGCGCACCGGCGAACTGACCCACGCCTACACCGACACCCTCGTCGACCTGGTACTGCGCGCCCTGCGGCCACCGCGGTGACCCGGCCGCCTGAGGGCCGGGCGGCCCGTCCAGCCTGCCGGTGATGAGCGGGAATCCACCGTAATCGCCGGGTGCGATCCCGCCCCGGATCGGGACACCGGTCACCCGGAGCGCAGGATGGTGGCAGCATTGATCCCAGACCACCGCTCGAAGTGAGGGGATAGATGGAACGCAAGAGCAGGTTCTCCCAGTGGCTGCGCCGGCCGAAGAGCGGATCGGACGGCGGCGATACGGACACGGGATCGACGGCCGCCCGCGGCCGAGAGGACCTGCTGCTCGCCGCGGCCGACGCGGGGTTCCCGGTGGCCCCCGCCGCGCACCCGTCCGGCTACGGCTGTTCCTGCGAACGCATCGGCTGTCCCACCCCCGGACGCCATCCCGTCTCCTTCGGCTGGCAGACCGTCGCCAGCACCGACCGCGACAAGGTCGCCGCCTGGATCCGCACCCTCCCCGACGCCAACTTCGTCACCGCCACCGGCATCGCCCACGACGTGCTGGACGTCCCCGTCGAAGCGGGCCGCAGCGCACTCGGCAGGCTGGACGCGGCCGGTGTGGACGTCGGCCCCGTCACCCTCAGCGGCGCCGGCTTCGGGGACGGCCGGATGCTCTTCTTCACCGCCACCCGCGGCACCCCGGACGACGAGGACGAGTGGTGGCCCTGCGAGCTGGACTGCCACCCGGAGACCCTCGACGAGCACCCCGGACTGCGCTGGCACTGCCGCGGCAGCTACGTCCTGCTGCCGCCCTCGCGGCTGCCAGGCGACCAGCCCGACGTGAGCTGGCTGCGCGGGCCCGAGCTGCCGCTGCCCGACCCGCTGACGCTGCTGGAAACCCTGACCGACGCCTGCGCGGAGTTCATCGACCGCACCCCCGACCACGAGACGGCGGCCTGGCCGATCGGCCGCTGACACCCAGGACCGCCGGACACGGGCGGTCCCACGGCACCCGCCGCAGGCCCGTACGGCTGCCGCCTACGGCACCCGCGCCGATGTCCGCGCCTCGATGAGGTTCAGCACCTCGATCTTGCCGGACGCGTCCTTCGCCGGGACCTTGACCGCCTGCCCCGTCAGATACGTCAGAGTGATCTTGCTGGCCTGCTTCACGGGCTTGGCCATGACGCCCTGCACCGCAGCCGACACGTTCATCGTCGAGCCCTTGAACACCGTCTTCTGCTGGTGGTAGTAGCTCGCGAAGAACACCAGCGCCCCGCCGTCCTTCGTCCGCAGCGCCACCGGCGGGAAGTCGGCCGGCTGGTCCACCCACTGGATTCGGGCGCCGACCGTGTGCGACTTGGCGGCCCGGTCGCGGCGCCGCAGGTCGGTGTCGGGCCCGGAGGCGAACAGCTCGCCCTCGCCGGTCTTGAGGTAGTCCGTGTAACTCCGGCTGAGCTTGTCCGGATCCACCGCCAGGCCGGAAGGACCGTCCCCCGCGGGTACCGCCTCGGCGTAGCCGTCGGCGTCCCGCGCCAGTTCCGGCACCTTGTTGTCGGGGAGCGTCGACAGGTACACCGCACGCCAGGGCGCGTCGACGGCGTCCCGGCTGAACACCAGGAACCAGCGGGTGTAGTTGCCGCCGCGGTCCTTGCGGTTGCTGACCGCGTCGGCCAGGAACGACTTCGGCCAGCCCGCCTGCTTGGGCACCGTGAAGTGCGCGTCCTTCAGCGTCAGCGCGGGGAAGTTGGGGTTGCCCTGCGGCCGGGTGGCGTGGGCGGCCTTGATGCCCGCCTCGTCGATGCTGAGCAACGCCCCCGCCTCGTAGGAGGCGTTGACCTTCGGATCGAGGGTGCGGTTGGCCTTGTTGAAGCCGTCGGTGAAGTGCTGGAGCGCCTTGGCGGCCTCGGCCTTCGACACCGCAGGGACGATCTCCCGCTCGCCGTGCACCGTCATGCACCCGCTCAATATCACCAGTGCCGCCGCTGCCGACGTCAGTGTGGCGGGCACCCGGAACGGCGACCTGCGTGTCATGGGGCTCGGGCTCCTTCGGGGCGACCGGGGCGGACACGGAGGCCGCCGGGGTGGCACGATTCGGCGCAACCCTACCGGGGGCGGGGAAGCCGGTGGGGGCGGGGACCTGATACCGCGCCCACACCGTGACCTGAAGCACCGTCGGACCCGGGCGAACGGCAAGGTCACGCCGGGCGGCGGGGCAGGACCAGCCGCACCCCGGTCCGCGGATGCCCGAACACCTCGACCGGCTGCCGGTACACCCGCGACAGCAACTCCGCCGTGAACACCTCGCCCGGCGGCCCCTGCGCGGCGAGCCGCCCCTCGTGCAGCACCGCCGCCCGGTCCGCGTACGCCGCGGCGAGACCCAGGTCGTGCAGGACCACCACCACCGCGTCACCTGCCGCCGCCCGGCGCCGGCAGATCCCCAGCACCAGCTCCTGATGACGCAGGTCGAGCGCGGCGGTCGGCTCGTCGAGCAGCAGCAGCGGTGCGCGCTGCGCCAGCACCCTGGCCAGCGCGACCCGGGCCCGCTCACCCCCGGACAGCGCGGCGAACGGCCGCCGGGCGAAGCCGTCCACCTCGGTCGCCGCCATCGCGGCGGCCACCGCGGCGTCGTCCCCGTCCGCGGCCGGCGTACCGGCCCACGGCGCCCGGCCCATCCGCACCACATCCGCCACCGCGAACGGGAACGACAGCGCCGCCGACTGCGGCAACACCGCGCGGCGCAGCGCCAGTTCGGCCGCCGACCAGTCACCGGCCGGCCGCCCGTCCACCCGCACCGCGCCCGCGGCGGCGGGCAGATCGGCGGCGAGCGCGGCCAGCAGCGTCGACTTGCCCGCGCCGTTCGGCCCGACGAGGGCCAGCACCTCACCGGCCCGCGCGGTCAGATCCACCTCGCGCAGCACCGTACGGCCACCGAGCCGCACCGTGAGCCCCACGGCCTGCGCGCAGACCGCGCCGGCCGGCGCCGCGCCGGGCAGCCGCCTGCTCCGCCGCGGGAACAGCTTCCCGGCCACACCCCTGATGCCGCTCATGCCCAACCCCCTTGCCTGCGACGGGTCCTGCGCAGCAGCCAGAAGAAGAACGGGCTGCCGAACAGCGCGGTCAGCACCCCGAGGGGCAGCTCGGCGGGCTGCGCGAGGGTGCGCGCCGCGAGGTCGGCGACGACCAGCACCAGCGCCCCGCCGAGCGCGCTGCCCGGGATCAGGAACCGGTGCCCAGGCCCCGCCGCCATCCGCAGCAGGTGCGGCACCAGCAGCCCCACGAACGTGATGACACCGGCCACCGCCACCGCAGCCGCCGTCAGCAGGGCGACCACCAGCACCAGCGCAAGACGCAGCCGTTCGACGTCCACCCCCAGATGCCGGGCGGGCCGCTCGCCCAGCGCCAGCAGATCGAGCCGCCGCGCGTACCGCGGCGCCACCGCCAGACCCACCACCGCGCACGGCAGGACGGCGAGCACCTTCGGCCAGGTCGCCTGGGCCAGCGAACCGAGCTGCCAGAACGTGATCTGGGTGAGCTGCGCGGTGTCGGCGGTGAACAGGAACAGGCCGATCAGGGCGCCGGCGAAGGCGTTCACCGCGATGCCGGTGAGGATCAGCGTGACCACTTCGGTGCGCCCGCCGGAGCGGGAGAGCAGGTAGACGGCCAGCACGGTCAGCAGCCCCGCGGCGAACGCGCAGACCGTCACGGTCCAGTTGCCGAGGAACGTCAGCCCCAGGGCCAGGGCGCCGACCGCGCCGACCGCCGCGCCTGAGGAGATCCCGATGATCCCCGGTTCGGCCAGCGGATTGCCGAACACCCCCTGCATCAGGGCGCCCGCGCAGCCGAGCGAGCCGCCGACGGCCACCGCCAGGACCACCCGCGGCAGCCTGACCTGCCACAGCACGCTCTCCCCGACCCGGTCCAACGCGCCCCCGCCCAGGTGCAGTTGGTGCAGCAGCGAGCTGAAGACGTCGCCGGGCGGGATGTCGTACGCGCCGGATCCGGCGGACAGCAGCGCGGCGAGCAGCAGGGCGGCGGTGAGCCCGATGGTGAGCACGAGGGTGCGGGGGCGGGCGGCGGGCGGTGTGCGCGCCGTATCCGCCGTCGCCGGGTCCTGTTCCGGCGCAGGACCGCCCGCCGTGGGCTTCAGGTCCGCGCCGTCCCGTGGCGGTGCGGGCACGTCACTCGCCCCTGACGTGCGGCTGCCCGGATCCGGCGGGCCCCGCGTGGATCTGCGTGGCCAGCGAGCGCAGCACCTGGTCCGTGCGCGGGCCGAAGTTGAGCAGTACGCCGTCGTCGACGGACGCCACCCTGTGGTCCATCCCGGCCGGTGTCTCGGCCACGCCGGGAATCTTCACCAGACCGTCCACCCCGCCGACCGACTCCAGGCCCTTGGCCATGACGAGGATGACGTCGGGGCGTGCCTTCGCCAGCGCCTCACTGGTGATCGGCGTGAAGTCCTTCGTCAGCCCGGACGCCTTGCCCGCGTCGATGCCGCCGGCCGCCTCGATCAGCGCATCGGCGCCGGATCCGGCGCCGCCGATGAGGTAGACGGACGCGGATCCGCGCAGGTACAGGAACGCGACCCGGGGCCGGCCGGCCGGAGCGCCGTCCCGGTGCGGGACGCCGCGCTCAGCCGCCGTCATCCGTGCGTCGGTACGGGAGGCCAGGGCGTCCCCCGCCTTCGGCACCCCGAGCGCCGCGGCGACCTCCGTGATGCGCCGGCCGACGTCGGACAGCGCGGTGGCCGGGCGCAGTACGACCACCGGGATGCCCGCGTCGCGGAGCTGCCCGACGGCTTCGGCCGGCCCTGTGGAGGTGTCGGCGAGCACCACGTCGGGCTTGAGCGAGAGCACGTTTTCGGCCGATACGTCGTGGGCGCGGGTCACCACGGGAAGCTTCTTCGCCTGGGCGAAGGTGGCGGTGATGTCGCGGGCCACCACGTGGTCGCCGAGTCCGAGGCTGAAGACGATTTCGGAGAGCGATCCGGTCAGCGGCACGATCCGGCCGGTCTTGCGGACCGTCACCCGGTGGCCGTCGGCGGAACGTACGGTCGCCGGCAGGACGGCCTTCGGGGCGGGGCCTGGCAGCGGCTCGACCCGGTCGGCGGCCGGTTTCCCCGCCGCTGTGGCGGCCGGTGACGGGCCGCCCGCTCCGGTGGCTCCGGCCGAACAGCCGACGAGGGCGAGCGCGATGGCCACCGCGCCGGACGCGGCGCGCAGCCGGATTCCGGGGCGCCACGGCGGCCGTTGGTGGGGTGCTGTCACTGTCCCGCCTTTCTCTGGAGGCCGGTTGACCGGATGCCGGCGATTTCGTGAGGAGTCCGGGTTCCCCCACGAGCGGAGTTAGCTTAGGTTAGCCTTACCTAAATAACTACCCCTTGGAGGGGTGCCTCATGCTGCCGTTCCGACCGGCCGCCGACCCCGTCGCCCACCGCGCACGCCGCCCCGCCCGCGGCCCGGTCCGCCACCGCACCCGCCTGGCCTGCCACGGCCTGCGGCGCGCGCTGCTGCGGATGGTCACCGTCGCGCTCGGCGCCGTCCTGCTGGCCGGCGCGGCGAGCGCGTTCCTCCCGGCAGGCGAGGCACAGGCGGCGGGCCGCACGCTGGCCGGCGGGCGCCTCGACTGGGGGATCAAGACCTCCTTCCAGTCCTACGTCACCGGGCCCATCGCGCACGGGAGTTGCCGCCTCACCGACGGCGCGGCCACCGTCGGCAGCCGCTTCCGCTTCCACTCGGCGAGCGGCAGCTACGACCCGGACAGCGGCGCCGTCACCGCCGGCTACTCAGGCGGCGTGCACTTCACGGGGCACCGCACACCCGACGGCTCCTACCGGCTGGACCTCACCATCAGCCGTCCCCGCGTCGTCATCTCCGGCGGCAAGGGCACCCTCTACGCCGACATGACCAGCAAGGCGAAGGGCTCCGGCGAGGTCACCACGGCCGCCGGGGTGCCGCTGGCCACCCTCGGCGTCGGCGGCCTCGACACCCGCGGCGGCGCCACCCCCATCGCACTCGACCGCCTCCCCGCCACCCTCACCGCCCAGGGCGCCCGCGCCTTCGCCGGCTACTACACCGCCGGCACCCCGCTCGACCCGGTCAGCCTCTCCGCCGACGTCCGCACCGGCGGCAAGCCGGGCGACGGCGCGGACGGCGCCACCCGGGACGAGGGCGGGGACGCGCACAAGGGCGCCGCCGACGGGAAGTTCAGCGGCGCGGCCGTCGACTGGGGCGTGCGCCGCACCTTCCGCGAGTACGTCACCGGGCCCGTCGCGCAGGGCCGCTGGCGGGTGAGCGACGACGCCGAGGACGGCGGCGCCCGCTTCCGCTTCCCCCACGGCAAGGGCGTCTACGACGCGGCACGGCACACCGTCGACGCGCGCTTCAGCGGCACCCTCCGCTTCACCGGCAGCCACCTCGACCTCGCCCTGAGCGCCGTCACGGTCAGCGTGAAGGACGGCAGGGGCACCCTCGCGGCCGACGTCACCACCGGCGGGCATACCGACCGCAAGACGCCGCTGGTCACCTTCCACGCCGGCCAACCGCGGCCCCGCGACGGCCTGATCACCGTCAAGGAGGCCCAGGCGAAGCTGACGGCCGACGGCGCGAAGGCGTTCGCCGGCCTGTACCCGGCGGGCACCGCGATGGACCCGGTCTCGCTCGCCGTCCCCGTCGAGGCGGGCGCCTGGCTGCCCGCACTGCCCGACCTCGGCAGCGACCCGGTGAAGCCCCTGACGCCGACGGCGGAGACGGGGAAGCGGACGGCGAAGGCGGCCGATGACGGCACCTCGTCCGCGGCCCTGCCGCTGTCCCTGGCGGGCGGCGCCGTCGTCATCGCCGCCGGAGCCGCCTTCGCCGTCCTGCGGACCCGTCGCCGCCGCGCCGCCGCCCCGCCCGAAGCCTGACCCGGGCCTTCCGCTTTCTCCCCCGTCACCGTCCCGCCGCACGCCTCACAGAAGGAGACGTCACCATGCCCGCCATCCGCAGACCCCTCGCCCTCGCAGCGGCGCTCGCCACCACCGCCGCGCTCGGTCTCCCCGTCACCGCCTTCGCCGCCGACGCACACTCCGCGACCCCACGGACCGACCTCAAGGACGGCACCCTCACCTGGGGTGTGAAGGAGTCCTTCCGTAAGTACGTCACCGGCATCGCGCTCGGCACGATCGAGACCACCGGCGGTGCCGAACAGGCCCAGGACAACGGCGCGTTCACCTTCAAGGGCGGCACCGGGACCTACGACGAGGGCAGCCACGCCGTCGCCGCCACCTTCCGCGGCTCCGTCCGCTTCACCTCCAAGGCGCACGGCTTCGACATCGAGCTGGCCGACCTGAAGGTGGCGACGAAGGGCACCGGCGGCGCCGTCACCGCCGACGTCACCGCGTCCGGCAGCACGCAGGACGACGTGCCGCTCGCCTCCCTCGACCTGAGCGGGGTGAAGCCGGGCGGTGGCACGGGCGGCGCGCTGACCTTCGCCGGCATCCCGACGAAGCTGACCGCCGAGGGCGCGAAGGCGTTCAACGGCATGTACAAGGCGGGCCAGGAACTCGACCCGGCCACCCTGTCCTTCACCCCGGCGACCGCCCCCGGAAAGCCCGCACCCGGCCCGGACCACACCCCGGCCCCGACACGGCCCGCACCCCAGCCGTCGGACCGGCCGGCCGGACGCCCCGCCGCCGGGTCCGCCACCGGGTCCACCACCGAGTCCGCCGCCGGGTCCGACACCGAGCCCGCCGCCGGGTCCGCCGACAGGACCGGCACCGTGCCCGGCGACAAGCCGGCCCGCGCCGCCACATCCGCCCCCGCCGCATCCCCGGCGATCGTGGACGGCACCCTCGACTGGGGCGTCAAGAAATCCTTCCGCGACTACGTCACCGGGCCGATCGGCAACGGCAAGGCCGAACTGTCCGGCGGCGCCACGGCATCCGGCGCCGGCTACCGCTTCCCGAAAGGCCACGGCACGCACGACACCGCCGCGATGAACGCCGCCTTCCACGGCTCCGTCCGCTTCCTGGCCCACTCAGGCGCCCTGGACATGAAGTTCAGCGACCTCAAGGTCAAGGTCGCCGGCACCAAGGGCACGCTGATCGCCGACGTCTCCGCCAAGTCCCGGGAATCCGGCAAGGTCACCACCACCGACGCGATGCCGGTTGCCGACCTGAAGGTCCCCTCCGGCGCTCTCAAACCGGCCAAGGGCATCGTCACGCTCGACAAGGTGCCCGCCACCCTCACCGCCGCCGGCGCCAAGGCGTTCGACAACATGTACCGCAAGGGCGAGACCCTCGACCCGGTCACCCTGGCGGTGTCCCTGGATGGCGACGCCGCCCTCCCGAGCGGCAACAGCGGCGCGGGCGACGGCACTTCGGACACCGGAACGGCCGGCACCGGCGCCGCGTCGGACGGCGCCCCCGGCTTCCGCAGCGGCTCCCTCGCCGCCACCGGCTCACCGGCCCCCGTCGGCGCCCTGATCGGCACGGCCGCTTCCCTGGTCGTCGCGGGCGCCGCCGCCACCTACGCCACCCGGCGCCGCGCCGCACGTTAGGGCACGAAGAAACCGGTGGAGCCGGGCCGCCCTTGGGCGACCGTCCGGCTCCACCGGTCGTGAGCTTCGATGGCGGCGCCCGCCCCGCACGGCCGCGGATCACGCGCGGGGGAGGTGCCGCCTCCGTCGGTGCCGCTGCGCGAGGATCGTCATCCCCGGCAGCTCACCCGTCGTTTACAGGGGGCGCGCCCACAGGTCGTACTGCAGGCCCCCGCCGTCGCAGAAGGGGTCGGCCCACTTGCCGGAGCTCACCAGATCGGTGCCGGCCTCCTGGCAGCCGCTGAGCGTCCAGAACTTCTTCCCGGTCCACACGGTTCCGGGAGGGCCGTCCATCGGCTTCTGCTGCTGCACGTGGACGGCGGCCGGAGCGGTCGCGGCGGCTGCGGCGGCCGGAGTGGCCGGTGCGGCGCTGGCCTGGGTCGTGCCCAGCCCGGCGACCGCCAGGGCGACGGCGGCGAAGGCGCCGGTGATGATTCGCCTGTTACGCATTGGGTGGTTCCTTTCCCCGTGGTTCAGGGCTCCGTTGCGAGCCCTTCCCCCTGCACACGGCCGAGCCCCCCGCGCCGTATGACACCGCATCATGTGGCCTGCGTCACATTGCTGTGCGGGGTGGTGAGGGTGGCCGGGGCGCGCGGCCCCCGCGGTGCGCACAATGACCGGATGACCGCCTACGAAGTGCTCCGAGTGTTCTGCGGCCCCGACGGGTCGGGAGGCAACGCGCTGGGTGTCGTACGGGACGGCGCCGCCCTCCCCGACCCGGCGGCGCGGGCCGCGTTCGCCGCCGAACTCGGCTTCAGCGAAACGGTGTTCCTCGACGACGCCGAGCGCGGCACCGTCGACATCCACACCCCGAGCGTCCGCCTCACCTTCGCCGGACACCCGCTCGTCGGGCTCGCCTGGCTGCTGCGCAGCCTCGGCAGCCCGCCCCTGACCCTGCGCCCGCCGGCCGGCGAGGTGACCGTCTTCTACGAGGGGGCGGCGGGAGGCGGGGCGGCCGATGAGGGAACGGTCTGGGTGCGCGGGCGCCCGGAGTGGGTGACGGGGCGCAGCACCGAGCGGTACGCGTCGGCCGCCGAGGTCGACGCGCTGCCCGCGCCGCCGCCGGGTGAGGGCTGGCTGTACGCCTGGGCCTGGCAGGACGAGACCGCGGGCACCGTGCGGGCCAGGGGCTTCCCGCGCCGCGTGGGCGACACGGACGAGGACGAGGCGACGGGCGCCGCCGCGATACTGCTGACCCACCGGCTCGGCCGCTCGCTCGACGTCCGCCAGGGGGCCGCGTCGCAGATCCTCACCCGGCTGTACCCGGACGGCAGCGTCGCGGTCGGCGGGCGGGTGCGCGCCGAGGCGCCGTAGGGCGGACCCGCGGGCGCCGGACCGGTGCCCGCGGACCCGGCCGCCGCTACGCGCTCAGCGGGAACTGCGCGCCCAGCTCCTGGAAGACCGCGCTGTTGAGGGTGAAGGCGCGCTTGCACTCGTCGATCACCCGCTGCTTCTCCAGGTCGTCGACCGGCAGGGCGTCCAGCAGCTCGCGGTACTCGCGCTTGAAGGCGGCGGGGTTGTCGATGCCATCGAAGACGTAGAACCGCACGCCGTCGCCCTTGCGGTCGAAGCCCCAGGTCTTCTCCGCGGTGCCGCGGATGATCTGGCCGCCGGAGAGGTCGCCGAGGTAGCGGGTGTAGTGGTGGGCGACGTAGCCGGCGGGCCAGTCGCGTGCGCACTGCCGTATGCGGTCGGCGTACGCGGCGGTGGCAGGCAGCGGCTCAAGGCCCGCGGACCAGGACGGGCCGCCCAGGTGGGCGAGGTCGCGCTCCAGCTCGGCGGTGCGGGCCAGTTCGGGGCGGATGAAGGGCCCGGCGACCGGGTCCTGGGCGAGCGTCCCGGAGGTGTCCTCCAGCGCCCGGTAGACGAACCACAGCTGCTCGGTGTAGCGCCGGTAGGCGGGGACGCCGAGCCGGCCGCTCAGCAGGTCGCTCATGAACGAGGAGTTCTCGGCCTCGGTGTGCTGCTCGTGCGAGGCGGTGCGGATGAGCGTCGAGAACGGGGTGGGCGTGCTCGGGCTGGGTGCTTCCACGGCTGGCCTCCGGGGACCGAGGGGAGCGGAAAGGAACAGGTCGAGGTAGGCTCACCTAACTACTTAGGTTTACCTAAGTCAACCTGTTCCCGACGCGCTGTCGGTAAAACTTTACCCCGGGCCGCCGTCAGGGAAGCGTGAGGATCTCCGCCCCCGTCTCCGTGACGACCAGGGTGTGCTCGAACTGCGCCGTCCGCTTGCGGTCCTTGGTCACGACCGTCCAGCCGTCGTCCCACATGTCGTAGTCGTAGGAGCCCAGCGTCAGCATCGGCTCGATCGTGAACGTCATGCCGGGCTTGATATCGGTCGTGTGGTGCGGGCTGTCGTAGTGCGGGACGATCAGACCGGAGTGGAAGGAGGAATTGACGCCGTGGCCGGTGAAGTCCCGGACCACGCCGTAACCGAACCGCTTGGCGTACGACTCGATGACCCGGCCGATGATGTTGATCTGGCGGCCCGGCTTGACGGCCTTGATCGCGCGGTTGAGCGCCTCACGGGTGCGCTCGACGAGCAGCGTGGACTCCTCGTCCACGTCGCCGCACAGGTAGGTGGCGTTGTTGTCACCGTGCACACCGTGGATGTACGCGGTCACGTCGAGGTTCACGATGTCGCCGTCCTTGATGACGGTCGAATCGGGGATGCCGTGGCAGATGACCTCGTTGAGCGAGGAACACAGCGACTTGGGGAAACCGCGGTAGCCGAGCGTGGAGGGATAGGCGCCGTGATCGCACATGAACTCGTGGGCGACCCGGTCCAGTTCATCCGTGGTCACACCAGGCGCGATGAGCTTGGCGGCCTCCTCCATCGCCTGCGCGGCGATCCGGCCGGCGATCCGCATCCGCTCGATGGTGTCGGCGTCCTGCACCTCGGGCCCCGTATAGGGCGTGGGCGCGGCCTTGCCGACATATTCGGGGCGCGGGATCGAGGCGGGGACGGGGCGGGTGGGGGAGATGTCCCCCGGGGCGAGAAGCGACTGGCCAGACATGCCAGCGAGTGTATCCGCGGGCCATCGGGCAGGATGGCGGCACAGGACGGACCACAGGAGGCGGCAATGGCGCTGTTCAAGAGGCGTACGGAAAGCAGGCCCGGCGAATGGTTCTACTGCCTGCGGCACCAGAAGGTCGAGGAGGGCCCCGAATGCCGGGCCGCCGACCGCTTCGGCCCCTACGCCAGCCGCGAGGAGGCCGCGCACGCGATGGAGACGGCCCGCGAGCGGAACCTGGAATGGGAGACCGACCCGCGCTGGCACGAGCAGGACAAGCGCGGCGGGAGCGGCGACGAAGGCGACGGCAAGCGGGACGCTCCGTAGCGACCGCGGGCGGATCCCCTAAGGGCCGCTCGGTCCCTCTATTTGTAGCGTCAACGTAAATTGCTGGTGTGTATCGTTATTGCTTCGATTCTTGACGATGCGGGTGGCGGTGACGTTCACTTCAGCCGTTCCGGCGGCCCCAGGGGGAGAAAACTGAAATGAACGCACCACTACGTCGCACACTCACCGGCGCGATGGCACTTTCCCTCGCGGTGCCCCTGGCCGCCTGCGGAAGTGATCACAAGGAAGCGGGGGCGTCCGAGAAGTCCATAGGTCTGCTCCTGCCGGAGAACAAGGCGTCCCGCTACGAGGATTTCGACCGCCGCATCATTTCGTCGAAGGTCGCATCCCGCTGCCTCGAATGCCGATTGGACTACCACAACGCCAAGTCGAGCGTGGATGCCCAGCGGCAGCAGTTCGACGCGCTGGTGAAAAAGGGCGTCAAGGTCATCATCCTGGACCCGGTCGACGCGCAGGCCGCCGGCACCTGGGTGGACGCGGCGGCGAGGAAGGGCGTCAAGGTCGTCTCCTACGACCGGCTCGCCGAGGGCAAGGTCGCCGCGTACGTCTCCTACGACAACGAGAAGATCGGCCGCCTCCAGGGCGAGGGCCTCGTGGCGGCACTCGGATCCCGCGCCGCCACCGCCGACGTCGTGATGCTGAACGGCTCGCCCGCCGACCCGAACTCCCCGGGTTTCAAGAAGGGCGCGCACGCCGTCCTTGACCACAAGGTCCATAAAATCGTCTACGAGCGGGACATCACCGGCTGGTCGGCGAGCAAGGCCGGAGAGAAAATGACCGAGGCCGTCAAGAACCTCGGCCCGGCCGGTTTCGACGCGGTCTACTCGGCGAACGACGGAATGGCCGGCGGTATCGCCGACGCACTGAAGTCGGCCGGTGTGAGCAACGTTCCGCTCAGCGGCCAGGACGCCGAACTCACCGCCCTGCAAAGGATTCTGAAGGGCACTCAGTCCTTCACCGTTTACAAAGAAGTCAGGCCGGAAGCCCAGACCGCGGGCGACATCGCCGTCAATCTCCTCCAGGGAAAGAGCATCACGTCCCTGGCCCCGACAACCGTCACCGGCAAGAGGGCATCCGGTATTCCCGCCAAACTGTTCAGCGCGAAGATCGTCACCCGGAACACCATGCAGGACACCGTGATCCGCGACGGCGCCGTCCGCGCCGACCTGATCTGCACCGAGGACCTCAAGGCGGCGTGCAAGTCCCTGGGAATTTCCTAGGGTTCGGGCCGGCGGACAGGGGCACGCCCGCCCCCGCCGGGTGCGCCCGGCCTCACCAGCGCGGTGGCGGTGGCGCGGTCAGCTCGTCCGCGAGCCGGGCCAGCCGGTCACGGAAGCGGCGGTGCCTGCGCGGTGCCGGCAGGCTGTTCTCGCCGGCCGCGGCACTGACCAGGTGCTGCACGGTGTCGAGGTCGAGGGGGTGAGGCTGCTCGCCGTCGTCACCGGCCCGGTCGCCGGTGGGGGCGGGGGCGGCCAGCGCGTCGTGGGCCAGGGCGTGCAGCTCGCGGTCGCCGCCGTCCAGCGCCAGGACCGTCGCGCCGTTGCGCCGGGCGTCGTGCACCCGCTCCAGGAGTCCGGCGCCCGGCTGCCCCGGCGAGACGACCAGCAGCGTCGCGCCGCGCCCGGCGGACGCCAGCCGGCCGATGCCCACCGACAGATGGGCCGGGCCGCCGCTCGGTACGCGGTGGCGCACCAGCGTCGGCGACAGCTCGGGCAGCCCCGACCAGGCGGCCTCGTCGTCGAGGTGCGCGGCCAGGTGCCAGGGCTCGTACGCGGCGCTGCCGACCAGCAGCAGCCCGCCGCCGTGCGGGGCGACCGAGGCGCGCAGCGCCCCGGCGAAGCGGCGGGTGGACTGCACCCACTCGGTGGTGGCGAGGACCTCGCGCAGCAGCGCGACCCGTACGGCATCCATGGCCCGGCATCCTGTCGCAGGGCCGGGGCCGGCACGGCGGATCCCCTCGGCGTCACCCGAAAGGGGACGCCGGCCCGGGGCGGTCAGGAACTGCCCGCGCTCTCCCGGGAGTTGCCGAGGTCCGTGGCATCCGTGGCATCCGTGGCATCCGTGGCGTCCGTGGCGTCCGTGGCGTCCGTGGCCTCCGTGGCCTCCGTGGCGTCTGCTCCGCCGGTCCCCTCCGTGCGCGGCCCGTCCGCCAGATGGTCGCGTGGACTGCCGGGACTCATCAGCCGGTTGAGGCGGGCGGGCACGTCGAAGCCGACCAGCAGCACCACCAGGATCGTGCCGGCGAAGGTCAGCGCGGCCAGCGCGCCGCCCAGCGACCTGCCCTCCGCGAGGTGCGCGCCCAGCACCGGCGCCACCGCGCCGCCCAGCGCACCGACGTTGTACGTGAAGCCCAGCCCGGCGCCGCGGCTCGACGTCGGGAAGTGCCCGCCGATGTAGCGCGGCAGCAGCCCGGAGATGCCGAAGCTCAGCGCCTGGAGGACGAACAGCAGCGCGCCGAGCAGCAGCAGGTTGCCGGAGACGGCGAACACCGGGAAGACGAACACGAGCGAGGCGATCAGGGTGAGGGCGTACGCCTTCTTCGTGCCGATCAGGTCCCCCACGAAACCGGCCAGACAGCAGCCGGCCATGGTGCCGAAGCCCGCGAAGAACAGCACCTGGGTCACCTCCGACGGGCTGTAGTGCAGCTCCGTCTTGAGGTACGTCGGCAGCAGCCCCTGGATCGGCCAGGAGTAGAGGAACGCCACGAAGACCGTCACGATCAGCGACAGGTACAGGACCCAGCCGCGGCGCCCGCCGAGCTGCACGGCGAGCGCGGCGACGGCCAGGCCGCCGACCACCGCGAGCAGCGGCACCGCGCCCGCACCCACCGGCGTGAACACCCCGAAGAGCGCCGCCGTCGCCACCGCCGTGACCAGCACGTTGGCGGTGGCCCGCCGCGGCGTGGCGAACAGCGGCCGGAACGGATCGGGTTTGGCCGCGCGCCCGGCGACCGCCGCACTCCACTCCTCGGCCTCCGGCAGCGAACGCCGCACCCACAGGGCGACGAGGATCGGCGCGAGGCCGAGGTAGAACATCCAGCGCCAGCCAAGCGCCGGTTCGACCCACTTGTAGCACTCGGCGGCGAGCACCGAGCCCATCGAGAACCCGGAGATCAAGAAGCCGCTGGCGCGGTTGCGGACGCGGGCGGGCCAGCTCTCCAGGACGTAGGTCGCACTGGCGCTGTACTCACCGGCCATCCCCATGCCGATCAGCAGCCTCGCCACGAACAGGCTGGTGTAGTCCCAGGCGAATCCGCAGGCGAAGGTGCCCACGGAGTAGAGCAGGATGCTCGCCACCATCGACAGCTTGCGCCCGAAGCGGTCACCGAGCGCGCCGAGCACCGCGCCGCCGAGCCAGCGGGTGATGAAGGCGCCGGAGATCAGACTGGCAGCCGCCGCCGTGCTCAGGTCGAACTCCTCGCTGATCTCGGTCAGTACGAGGGTGATCAGGACGAAGTCGAAACCGTCGAGTACGTAGCCGATCCAGGCGGCGAAGAACGCCTTCCACCGGGTGCGGCTCACCTCCCGGTACCACGGGAGGGACGCCTTGTGCGAAGGGTGCACGGTGACTCCAGAGTGCCGGACGCTCGCCGTCGAGCGCGGTCTACGGGATGGGGGCCGCGGCCCGTTGATCAGTGCCGCAGGGCGGCGGCGAACCGGGCGGTGAGGGCGCCGGGCGCGGTGATGGCGGTGCCGACGACCACCGCGTGCGCGCCGCGGGCCAGCGCAGCCGCCGCCTCGTCGGGCGTACGGATCCGGCCCTCGGCGATGACCGGGCGGTCCACGGCGGCGGCCAGCGCGGCCACCAGGTCCAGATCGGGGCCTTCCGTGCGGGGCGAGCCGGGGACGTACCCGGACAGGGTGCCGGCGACCAGGTCGGCGCCGTCCGCGACGGCCGCGGCCCCCTCCGCCGCGGTGGCGACGTCCGCGAGTACCAGCGCGCCCGCCGCGTGCACGGCGGCCACCAGCTCGGCGAAGGACGAACCGTCGGGCCGCGGGCGGTCGGTGGCGTCGGCGGCGACGACGGCGGCGCCCGCCGCGACGACGGCCAGCGCGTGCCGGACCGTCGGGGTCAGGCGGACACCGCCGTCGCCGTCCTTCCACAGGCCGATCACCGGCACGCCCGGCAGCGCCGCGACGATCGCCGCGATGTCGTCGGTGCCGTTCGCACGGATGGCGGCGGCGCCCTCCGCGGCAGCGGCGCGGGCCATCCGCACCATCGTGCCGGTGTCGCGCAGCGGGCTGCCGGGCGGCGCCTGGCAGGAGACGATCAGCCGGCCGCGCAGCGCTCCGGCGAGGCGGGCGGCCCGCTCGGCGCGGGACGTGGTGGCCGGGGCGGCGGGCTCGTGCGGGGTGGTCATATCCGGCCTCCAGGGGGCTGGTGCAGGGGGAGTGCGGTGACGAGGGCGGCGGCGCCGAGCAGCGGCGCGTCATGGCCGTGCCGCGGCGGGCGGGGCACGAGCCCGCCGAGCGGCGCCATCAGCTCGGCGGCGAACGCGCGGCGCAGCGCCGACCAGTAGCGGGCCCCGGCCTTCGGCACACCACCGCCGACGACGACATGGCCGGGCCCGAGCGCGTTGGCCAGGCCGCCCAGCGCCCGGCCCGCGGCCCGCGCCCCGACGGCGATGGCATCGGCCGCCGCGCGCTCACCGGCATCGGCCCGCCGGACGACGTCCTCCAGGCGGCCGGCGGCCGACCCACCGAGCCGCCCGTACAGGGCGGTGATGCCGGGCCCCGACGCGACGGCCTCGACGTGCCCGGTCCCGCCGCAGCTGCACGGCAGGCCATCCGCCTCGGGGACCGGGAGGTGGCCGATGTGCCCGGCGATCCCCGCGCAGCCGTGCAGCATCCGCCCGTCGACGGCGACCGCCCCGCCGATTCCGGTGCCGACGGACAGGTACAGCAGGGACGGCGCGGGGTCGTCGAGCGCGGCCAACTCGGGCCCGGCAGCGGCCCGTACGTCGTTGTCGCAGGCCACCGGCAGGCCGGTACGGGCGGCGAGCCCGGGTCCGAGCGGCGCGCCGGTCCAGCCGGCGATCCGGTCGGTGGCCGCCCGCACGACGCCGCCGACGGGGTCGATCACGCCGCAGGCCGCGACCCCCACCCCCGCGGGATCCTGGCACCCGCCTGTGAGGACGGCGCGGGTGGCGGCGGCCAGGGCGTCCAGGACCGCTTCGGGGCCTTCCTCGCCCGGTGTGGGCCGGGTGTGCCGGGCCAGGATCGTGCCGTCCGCGCCCACAAGAGCGGCGGCGATCTTGGTGCCGCCGAGGTCGAGGCCGACGGCCGCAGGGCGCGCAGCCCCGGGGGCGCCGGTCACCGGACGGGCGGCAGCCCGGCCGCGGTGAGCAGCCGGCCGACCTCGGCGACGGACTCCTCGCTCAGCGGGAGCTGTGGTGCGGCGGTGGCGCCGTGCGCGATGACGCCGCGCAGCCGCAGCGCGGCCTTGAACGCGCCGAGCGCCGACGAGCTGCGGCCCATCTCGGCCTCCGGGCCGACGTCGATCATGGCGAACAGGGCGGTGAGCCGCTCCTGTTCGGCGGCTGCGGCGTCCCAGTCACCGGCCCGCGCGGCGTCGTAGAGCCGCACGTAGGCCGCCGGGTCGACGTTGCCGATGCCGGGGACGACGCCGTCGGCACCGGCCAGCAGGGCGGCGTCCACGGTCAGTTCGGAGCCGGTCAGGACCGAGAAACCGGGGACGGGGCCCGCGCGCCGCCCGGTGCGCCCGCCCAGCGCGACGATCAGCCGGCGCAGCGAGCCCTCGTCGCCGCTGCTGTCCTTCAGACCCGCCAGCGTGCCGTCCCCTGCCAGCTCCCGCACCAGCGCGGCGGACAGCTTGCTGTGCACCGCGACGGGGATGTCGTAGGCGAACAGCGGCAGGTCCACGGCGGCGCGGATCCGGCGGAAGTGCGCGGCGGCCTCCCGCGGGTGGGTGCGGGTGTAGAAGGGCGCGGTGGCGACGAGGGCGTCGGCGCCGAGACCGGCCGCGGCCCTGGCGTGCCCGGTCACCCGGTAGGTGGTGGTGTCGATGACGCCGGCCAGCACCGGCACCCGGCCGTCGGCGGCCTTCACGACGGTCTCCAGGACGGTGGCGCGCTGGGTGTCGGTGAGGTACGCGACCTCGCCGGTCGAGCCGAGCGCGAACAGCCCGTGCACGCCGCCGTCGATGAGGTGGTTGACCAGGCGGGTGAGGGACGCGGCGTCGACCTCGCCCCGCGGGTCGAGCGGGGTGCAGACCGGCGGGACGACGCCGTGCAGCGGTGCGGGCAGTGCCATGAGGGCTCCAGCGGTGGTGCGGTGCGGGCGGGGCGCCCGCCAACTTGTTGGACGTCGGACATGGGATGTCCTATGTCTGGGTCACAATAGACCCGTGCACACGCGGCCGGTCAAGGGTTCAGGTCCCGGAGGGGGCCGGGCGAACCGGCCGCACAGCAGACGCGGGAGAGGGAGAACCATGGCGCGAGGCACGATGTCCGAAGACGTCCAGGGGCAGATCAAGCAGCTCATCCTGCAGCGCAGGCTGACCCCCGGTGACCCGCTGCCCACCGAAGCGGAACTCGTCGGCCTGCTCGACGTCAGCCGCAACTCCGTCCGCGAAGCACTCAAAGCGCTCCAGGCCATGCGCATCGTCGAAATCCGCCACGGCTTCGGCACCTACGTCGGCCCCCTCACCCTCGAACCGTTCGTCGAAGGCGTCGCCTTCCGCGCCGCGGTCCGCCACCACCAAGGCGAATCCAGCCTCTACGAACTCATGGAGGTCCGCGAAGCCCTCGAATCCGGCCTGATCGCCACCGTCGCCCACGACCTGCCGCCCGAGGACCTCGGCACGCTCAAAGATCTGGTGGCCCGCATGGAACAGGAGGCGGGCAACGGCCGGGTCGACAGCTCCACCGACCGCGCCTTCCACCTCGCCCTCTACCGCTCACTGGGCAACCACCTGCTCAGCGAGGTCCTCGACGCCTTCTGGGCCGCCCTGCGCCGGGTCCGCGAAGACCTCTCCGACGACCGCCAGGACCCCCAGGTGACCTACCGTCAGCACGCCGAGATCGTCGCGGCACTCGAAGCGGGCGACGGCGAACGCGCCACCGAGGCCATGCACCGCCACTTCGACGGCATCCGCCGCCGGCTCGCCGACTGACACCCCCGCCCGTCGCCGGCCCGCCACCCCGCCCGGCGGGCCGACCGGCCCCCGTTCACCGGGAGTTCACCCACCGGCGGCCCGGCCGTTGCCGACGTGAGCGACACGAAACCGGGACATGTCCGCTGCCTTGACGGTCAGTTGAGCCCTCCCTATGGTCACCGCACAGGACGAAGGACGTCCTACGTCCGGTCCGAACGCCCGCCTGCCCTCCGGGCAGTCGACGGGAGTTCCACGACAGGACCTACGTCCGGCCGATGGGGGAGCCCCGTGGCATACGAGACGTCAGTGCCGTACCGCGCAGGGGACGACGGATACACCTCCTTCCGCATCCCCGCCGCCGTCCGCACCCGCTCCGGCACCCTGCTCGCCTTCGCCGAAGGCCGCGTCACCTCCGCCGCCGACTCCGGCGACATCGACATCGTCGTCAAACGCTCCACCGACGGCGGCCGGACCTGGAGCCCCCTCCACATCGTCGCCCGCAACGGCACCGGCACCGCAGGCAACCCCGCACCCCTGCTCCTGCCCACCGGCCGCATCCTCCTCCTCCAGGTCCACAACGCCGCCCACGCCACCGAAGAACGCATCCGCCGCGGCCTGGTCGACGCCGCCGACGGACGACGCGTCCACCTCCAGCACAGCGACGACGACGGCACCACCTGGAGCCCGCCCCGCGACCTCACCGACCAGGCCAAAAACCCCACCTGGCGCTGGTACGCCACCGGCCCAGGCCACGCACTCCACCTCCGCCACGGCCCCCACGCCGGACGCCTCGTCGTCCCCGCCAACCACTCCACCCCACCCACCGACCCCGCCCACAACGGCACCGAACCCCGCTACAACGGCGCCCACACCCTCCTCAGCGACGACCACGGCACCACCTGGCGCATCGGCTGGACCGACAGCGACACCCACCCCTCCGTCGCCCCCAACGAAACCACCGCGGCCGAACTCCCCGACGGCACCCTCTACTTCACCACCCGCAACGAAGCCCCCGCCCCCTGGCACCGCGCCGACACCCGCTCCACCGACGGCGGCACCCGCCTCACCACCCCCTTCCGCCCCCAGGCAGGACTCACCGGACCCCCCGTCCAGGGCAGCACCCTCCACCTCGACGACCACCGCACCCTCCTGTACGCCGGCCCCGCCCACCCCACCGCCCGCGCCCTGATGACCCTCCGCGCCAGCCACGACCACGGCCACACCTGGCGACCCGCCCACACCGCATCCGGCCTCCCCGCCGGCTACAGCGACCTCGTCCGCGCCGACCCCGCAACCGTCGGACTGTTCTACGAAACCGGCGACTTCAGCGCCTACGCGACGATCACCTTCCGCCGCATCCCCGTGGAGGACCTCCTGTGAGCACCCACCCCCTGCCCCGCAGAACCGTCCTGGGCACAGCCGCCGCCACCGCCGCCGGCCTCGCCCTCGCCGGCTGCGGCAACAGCGCGGGCAGCGGCGGCCCGCCCCGGGAACGCAAAAAAGGCCAGAAGATCACCCTGACCTTCTGGTCCTGGGTACCCGGCATCGACAAACCCGTCGACCTCTGGAACCGCCACCACCCCGACGTCCAGGTCAACGTCGAAAAGGTCTCCGCGGTCAACGGCCAGCAATACGCCAAAATGCACGCCGCCATCAAAGCCGGCAACCCCCCCGACCTCGGCCAGATCGAATTCCCCGTCATCCCCAGCTTCCTCCTCGACAACGGCCTCCACGACCTCGCCCCCCTCGGCGCCGCCCGCCACAAGAATCGTTTCGTCGGCTGGCAATGGCAGCAATCCGTCTTCGGCAACGGCATCTACGCCATCCCCCAGGCATCAGGCCCCATGGGCCTCTTCCTCCGCCAGGACCTCTTCGACACGTGGGACATCGCCCCGCCACGCACCTGGGACGACTACGAAAACGCCGCCAAAGCCATCCGCAGAAAAGGCGCCTGGATCGAAACCTTCGCCCCCACCAACGGCAACCGCTTCGCCGGCTACGCCTGGCAGGCAGGCGCCGCCTGGTACACCGCCCACGGCGACACCTGGACCCTCCACATCGACGACGAACCCACCCGCAAAGTCGCCGACTACTGGGAATCCCTCGTCAAACAGAAACTCGTCAAAACCATCCCCGACCGCCAGAACGCCTGGTACAAGGACATCCAGACCGGCGCCGTACCCGCCTGGCTCGGCGCCAGCTGGGGCGACACACTCCTCGCCGGCAACGCCCCCGCCACCCGCGGCAAATGGCGCGCCGCCCCCCTGCCCCAATGGACACCGGGCGCCGACGCACAAGCCAACTGGGGCGGCTCCACCACCGCCGTATTCGCCGCCGCCACCTACCCCAAGGACGCCCTCGACTTCGCCCTCTGGCTCAACACCGACCCCGCATCCATCGCCCTCCTCATCGACGGCGGCTACGGATTCCCCAGCGCCAAAACCGGCTACACCACCACCGACCTCGACGTCGACAAGGACTTCTTCGGCGGCCAGCACTACAGCACCGTCTTCGCCGACGCCGGAGCACACGTCGACACCCGCTGGCAATGGGGCCCAGGCGTCGACACCCTCTACCAACGACTCGGCGACGCCTTCACCGACGCACTCGGCGACGGCAGCTCCTTCCGCTCCGCCCTGAAAAAAGTCCAGGACCAGACCCTCGCCGACCTCAAAGCCAAGGGGCTGAAAGTGGAGAGCGGCCGATGAGTCGCGACACCCTCGACCCCCCGGTGGCACACCCCCACCACGCCACCCCAGGACGGTCACGCCGCACCACCCGCCGCCCCACCCGCCACACCCGCGCCGCCGTCGGCCTCCTCCTGCCCTTCCTCACCCTCTTCGCCCTCTGCTTCCTCGCCCCCCTCGGCTACGCCGTCCACGAAAGCCTCCACCGCACCGAACGCACCGGACCCCTCGGCCTCGGCGGTGAACACGACGTCTTCGCCGGCCTCGCCAACTACACCCACGCCCTCGCCGACGACCGCTTCCTGACCGGCTTCGCCCGCGTACTCCTCTTCGGCGCCGTCCAGATCCCCCTCATGATCGCCCTCGCCACCGCCCTCGCCCTCCTCCTGGAAAGCGCGAGCGCCCGCGGCGTCCCCTTCTTCCGCACCGCCTTCTTCCTCCCCTACGGCGTCCCCGGCGTGATCGCCTCCATCCTCTGGGGATTCCTCTACGTCCCCGGCATCAGCCCCCTCGTCACCCTCGCCCAAACCCTCGGCCGGCACGTCGACTTCCTCGCCCGCGGCACCGTCCTGTGGTCCATCGCCAACATCGTCACCTGGCAGTTCACCGGCTACAACATGCTCGTCCTCATCGCCCAACTCAAAGCCGTACCAAGCGAGTTGTACGAAGCCGCCCGCATCGACGGCGCCAACGCCTGGCACACCGCCCGGTACATCAAAATCCCCCTGATCCGCCCCGCCCTCACCCTCACCTGCGTCTTCAGCATCATCGGCACCCTCCAACTGTTCGCCGAACCCATGGTCCTGCGCCCCCTCGCCTCCGCCATCGACTCCGGCTACACCCCCAACCTGCACGCCTACAGCGAGGCATTCGTCGGCAACAACCAGCACCTCGCCGCCGCCGAAGCCGTCCTCCTCGCCCTCGCCGCCTGCGTCCTGTCATTCGGCTTCCTGCGCCTGGCCGGCGGCCACGGAACGGACCGCCGGTGACCCGCCCCCCGGCCCGCTACCGGATCATCACCGCGACCCTGCTCACCGTCGCCGCGATCTACTTCCTCATCCCCGTCTACTGGCTGATCGTCTCCGCCACCAAGAACAGCGCCGACCTCT
This sequence comes from Streptomyces sp. NPDC048644, assembly GCF_043199105.1. NCBI lineage: Bacteria > Bacillati > Actinomycetota > Actinomycetes > Kitasatosporales > Streptomycetaceae > Streptomyces > Streptomyces sp. NPDC048644. The sequence continues at coordinate 488,089 of NZ_JBICVO010000001.1, read as the reverse complement.
TCGGCACCTTCGGCTTCTGGTTCTCCGGCCACCCGCACCTCATCGACCACCTCGCCGACGTCCTCACCTACGACCACGGCGTCTACCTCCGCTGGTTCGCCAACTCCCTGCTCTACGCCGGGATCGGCGCGACCACCGCCACCCTGCTCTCCGCCGCCGCCGGATACGCCCTCGCCAAATACGCCTTCCCCGGCCGGGAAACCGTCTTCAACATCGTCCTCGCCGGCGTCCTGATCCCCGGCACCGCACTCGCCCTCCCGCTGTACTTCCTCTTCAGCGAGATCGGCCTGTCCAACACCCTCTGGGCCGTGCTCATCCCCAGCACCGTCAGCCCCTTCGGCGTCTACCTCTGCCGCATCTACGCCGCCGCCGCGGTCCCCGACTCGCTCCTGGAAGCCGCCCGCATCGACGGCGCGGGCGAAGCCCGGATCTTCGCCGGACTCGGACTGCGACTGATGACCCCCGCCCTGGTCACCGTCTTCCTGTTCCAGTTCGTCCACATCTGGAACAACTACTTCCTGCCGCTGGTCATGCTCTCGGACTCCGACCTCTACCCCATCCAACTGGGCCTGACCTCCTGGACCGGCTACGCCGACCGCCAGCCGGTGCTCTACCAGTACACGGTCGGCGGCGCGTTCCTGTCCGTCGTACCGCTGATGATCCTGATGACCGTCCTCCAGAAGTACTGGCGCACGGGGCTGACGGACGGGAGCGTCAAGGCGTGAAGGGCGGGGCCCGTACCGGCGGGCCGGGGGCGGGGCCCGTACCGGCGGGCCCGGGGCGGGGCTCGTATTTCCGGTGGGCCCGGCGAGGCAGCGGGTGGCCTGCCGCGGGGGCCCCAACGGCGGGGCAGGCAGCCCCTGGTGACCGATGCGAGGGCCACGGCGGCGGTGACGGAAGTGGCGAAGGCGTAAGGGGACGGCACCCGTGCGGACGGACCGGCGGGCGGGGCGGCCCGGCAGCCGTGGCGGCGTGACAGTATCGCTGTCATGACTACTCCTGACGACGCCGGATCCGCCGCCCGCCCCGCCGCCCAGCCCGACGACCGGCCCGCCGCCCAGTCCGAAAACGTCGCGACCCGCGTGAAGGCCGCACTCAAGCGTGACCCCTGGGAGCTTCCGGACGTCTCCGGCCTGGTGGTCGGCGTCCTCGGCGGCACCGGCGACCAGGGCCGCGGACTCGCCTACCGCCTCGCCAAGTCCGGCCAGAAGGTGATCATCGGCTCCCGCGCCGCCGAACGCGCCCGGACCGCCGCCGACGAGATCGGCTTCGGCACCGAAGGCACCGACAACGCCGCCTGCGCCCTGCGCAGCGACATCGTGATCGTCGCCGTGCCCTGGGACGGCCACGCCAAGACCCTGGAATCCCTCCGCGAGGAACTCACCGGCAAGCTCGTCATCGACTGCGTCAACCCCCTCGGCTTCGACAAGAAGGGCGCCTTCGCCCTCAAGCCCGAAGAGGGCAGCGCCGCCGAACAGGCCGCGGCCCTGCTCCCCGAATCCCGCGTCACCGCCGCCTTCCACCACCTCTCCGCCGTCCTCCTCCAGGACCCGGAGACCGAGGAGATCGACACCGACGTGATGGTGCTCGGCGAGGCCCGCGCCGACACCGACATCGTCCAGGCCCTGGCCGCCCGCATCCCCGGCATGCGCGGCGTCTTCGCCGGCCGCCTGCGCAACGCCCACCAGGTCGAGTCGCTGGTCGCCAACCTCATCTCCGTCAACCGCCGTTACAAGGCCCATGCGGGGCTGCGGTTGACGGATGTGTGAGGGGCTCGTTCGTACGCGTCCGTAGGTGGTGACGCGTGAGCGGCGCCGGCCTGCGGCCTGACGGGTGTGCGTCCGGTAGGTGGTCGGCGCGGGCTCGGCGTGTGGCGGCCCGGCGGTGGGCGGCCGTCCGTCGGGCGGCACGCGGCCGGGCGTCATGGCGACTGGGCGGCACGGCGGCCGGGCGGCACGGCGACCGCTTCACGCGACCGTTTCACGCGACCGCTTCATGATCGCCGGTGGGCATGGGGGACACTGGAAGGGACCACCGCACCCCCGACAGGAGCCGACCCCCATGCCCTCCGTTCCCTCGTCCCGCCCGGCACCGCGACTGGCGCTGTTCGCCGTCGCGGTATGCGTCCTCGCCGTCGTGGCCGCTGTCGTCTCGTTCGTACAGGGCAGCTGGCTCGGCGTCGTCTGGATCCTGATGGCGGGCATCTCCAGCAACATGGCGTGGTTCTACGTACGCCGCACCAAGCTGGAACGAGAGGCCGCCGCCCGCCCCGAGGCCACGACGACGGCCTGAGGCCGGAGGCGATGGCGACGGCTTGAGGCCCGAGGCGACGGCTTGAGGCCCGAGGTCCGAGGCCACGGAGCCTGCCTGAGGGCGCATGCCTGCCGGTCCCTGAGGTGACGGCCTGAGGGCGACAGCCGGAAGACGAACGCCTGCCTGAAGGTGAAGGACTGACGGCCCCTGGGGCGATGGCCTGAACGGGATGGGGGCCTCCGACCCGCCCCCGATTTCGCCCCCGATTCCGCCGTGCCCGCAGGTCCGCGGGCCTACGCGCCGCCCCCGACCTGCGGGATCTGCGACTCGCCCTGCCAGAAGCGGAAGAACTCCTGACCCCAGTAGGAATCCCAGTTGGAGACGCCCAGGGCGCGCAGGATCATGTCGACCAGGTTGAAGAACACGTGGTTGATCTCCGGCACCCACAGCAGCCCGAAGACCGCCAGCAGACCGAACGGCGCGAACGGCTCCACCTGGCGCCGGAAGGAGTGCGAGAGCCAGGGCTCGATCACGCCGTAGCCGTCGAGGCCCGGTACCGGCACGAAGTTGAGGATCGCCGCCGTCACCTGGAGCAGCGCCAGGAAGGCCAGCGCGTAGCGGAACGGGTCCGGCACGCCGTCCATCGCGCCCAGCCAGAAGGGCGCCGTGACGATCGCGGCGAACAGGATGTTCGTCAACGGGCCCGCCGCCGAGATCAGGCTGTGCCGCCAGCGTCCGCGGATCCGGCCGCGCTCGATGAACACCGCACCACCCGGCAGCCCGATCCCGCCCATGATCACGAAGATCACCGGCAGCACGATGCTCAGCAGCGCATGGGTGTACTTGAGCGGGTTCAGCGTCAGGTATCCCTTGGCGCCCACCGAGATGTCGCCGCTGTGCAGGGCGGTCCTGGCGTGCGCGTACTCGTGCAGGCAGAGCGAGACCACCCAGCCGGACACCACGAACAAGAACACCGCGAACCCGGTACTGGCCGCGAGCTGCCCGCTCCAGACCGCCCAGCCCGACACCGCCATCACGGCGACGAGCGCGAGGAACACCGGGCTGATGTGGCGGTCGGCGCGCCGTATTGCTGTGGTCATCGTGCGGGACTCCCGGGTGTGGTGGATTCGGCCGTCGGCGGATCGGCCGTTGGCGGTGTGCCGGCCAGCCCCGACGGTATCGGCGCCACGGCGCTCTGTGCACACCTCCTTGGACGGCCAGGTGTCCGGGGTGGCCAGGCTCCGGGGTGGCCAGGCTCCGGGGTGGCCCGGTTCGTGGGGGCCCCGGTTCCTGGGTGCCTCGGTTCGTTCCGGGGGGTCCGGGGTCCTGGATGCCGTCGGCTTGTGGGTGCCGTCGGTTCGTGGGGGCCCGGCTCCTCGTGGGTGCCCCGGTTCTTGGGCGCCGTAGAGTCCGGTGGGGGCCTCGCGGGATGGGGGTGTGCTTCTGTCTGGTCTCCGTTCCGTGTCTGGCTCCGTGCCGTTCCTTTCCCCCGCGCGTCTCCTTTTGCGGAAAACGACGCGCGCTGTCGGGCCGGTTCCGGGCAAGGTGGACCTCCGGGCCGAATCCGGGATCGGCCGGAGGCGGCTCGGGGGTGCGGGCGCGGACGGCTCGGGGATGTGTCGGGGGCCACATCGGGGATTGCCCGGGGAGCCACGGAACGGAATCGCCCGGAGGCCGGTGAGAGAGCGTCTGGGGATCCCTCAGAGGCGGATCGACGGTGGCCGTGGCCGGCCCCGCCCCGCCCCGCCGCAGACACCCCAGCCGGTAACCGGTAGCCAGTGGTCAGCGGCCGGTGGCCGGTAGGGGCCGTGGGGGCCGGGCGGCGAGCGGTCGGTAGTAGGGGCCGTGGATCCCCGACGGTCAGCGGTGGCGGTAAGTGGCAGGTGGCAGGTGTGTGGCAGGTGTGTGAGGTGCGCGAGGTGCATGAGGCGGGGGAACGGAAAGTGGGCGGCTCGGGCGTGACCGACAATGGCCAGGTGCGCTATGGAATTCTTGGCACCACCCAGGCTCTGAGGGCCGACGGCACCCCCGTCGCCCTCGGCGGCGCACGCCTGCGCGCCCTGCTCGCCGCGCTCGCGCTGCGGCCGGGCCGGGCGCTCCCCCCGGACCTGCTGATCGCCGACATCTGGCGGATGGACCCGCCCGCCGACGCGCCGGGCGCCCTCCAGGCGCTGGTCGGCCGGCTGCGCAGGGCGCTGGGTCATGAGGCGGTCGCATCGGCCGACGGCGGCTACCGCCTGTGCGCCGGGCCCGATGCCGTCGATCTGACCCGTTTCGAGCGGCTCGCAGCGGACGGCACCCGGGCGCTGGCCGACGGGGAACCGGCCCGCGCCGCCGCCCTCCTCGACGACGCGCTCGCCCTCTGGCGCGGCCCGGCGCTCGCCGATCTGCCCGAGGCCCGTGCCGACGCGGCCCGTGCCGAACGCCGCAGGCTGGACGCCCAGCGCAGCCGGTTCGCCGCCGATCTCGCTCTCGGCCGCGCCGACCACGCGCTGCCGGCGCTCGGCGCGCTCTGCCAGGACCATCCGCTCGACGAGCCGCTCCAGGCGCTGCGACTGCGCGCGCTGCGGGACGCGGGCCGTACCGCAGAGGCGCTGGCCGCTTACGAGGAGATACGCGCCGGCATCGCCGACCGCCTGGGCGCCGACCCCGGCCCGGAACTGCGTGCCCTGCACGCCGAGCTGTTGCGGCCTGGCCCGGCCCAGGCTCCGGTGGCGCCGCCGACTCCGGGGCGCGATGCGCCCGGCCACCACCCCCTGGAGGGAGCGGTCCGCGGCGACCGTCACAGACCCGTCGGCCCCGGCCCCGGCCCCAGTTCCGCCTCCGCCTCCGACGCGGGCGACGGCTCGGGCCCGGACGTCCTTCCCGGCCGCCCCGGCCCGGACCCCCGTCCCACCCAGGACCCCCGCCCTCGCGGCATCCCGCACGACGTGGCCGGTCGCAACGGCTCCCCGTACCCGTACGACACCTCCCGCCATGGCGGCGCCCCGGACGGCGCCCTCCGCCACGGAGCCGCCGCGGACGGCGACGGCACCCGTCGCCACCGCACCCGCGGTGAGGACGCCGCCCGCCACGACCCCACCCGGGGCCACCCGGGAACGAGCACTGTCACCACCGCCCACGGCGTCACCCACCACAAGGGAACCGACACCGGCGGCCACAAAGTCCCCACCGCTCCCACCGCCCCCACCACCTCCGGCACCCTCGGTTCCGGTGGCGGGCCGCCCGGGAATCTGCGGGCGCGGCTGACGTCGTTCGTCGGGCGGGACAGTGATCTGGAGGCGTTGCGGGGTGACTTGGCGGCGCACCGGCTGGTGACGCTGCTCGGGCCCGGTGGCGCGGGCAAGACGCGGCTGTCGCAGGAGGGTGCGGAGCGGGCCGCCGCCGCGTTGCCCGATGCCTGGCCGCACGGGGTGTGGCTGGCGGAGCTTGCGCCCGTCGACGATCCGCGGACCGTTGCCGAGAGCGTGCTCACCGTGCTCGGCGCCCGGGAGACCGTGGTGCGCGGCACCACCGCCGAGGGGCTGCGCGCCGCGGCCGACCCCACCGCGCTCGACCCGCTCGGCCGGCTCGCCGAGCACTGCGCCGACCGTCGGATGCTGCTGGTGCTCGACAACTGCGAGCACGTGATCGGCGCGGCAGCCGAACTCGCCGAGCGGCTGCTGGCCGCCTGCCCCGGTGTCACGGTGCTGGCGACCAGCCGCGAGCCGCTCGCCGTACCGGGCGAGGTGCTGCGGCCGGTGGAGCCGCTGCCCGACCCCGTCGCCCTGCGGCTGCTCGCGGACCGCGGTGCCGTCGCACGCCCCGGCTTCCGGATCGACGACGACCCGGCCGCCTGCGCCGAGATCTGCCGGCGCCTGGACGGCCTGCCGCTGGCCATCGAACTCGCCGCCGCCCGCCTGCGGATGCTCTCGCCGCGGCAGCTCGCCGACCGGCTCGACGACCGTTTCCGGTTGCTGACCAGCGGCAGCCGCACCGCGCTGCCCCGGCAGCAGACGCTGCGCGCCGTCGTGGACTGGTCCTGGGATCTGCTGGACGCGCCCGAACGGGCCGTGCTGCGCCGCCTGTCGGTCTTCGCCGGTGGCTGCGATCTGGCCCTCGCCGATGAGGTGTGCGCTGACGAGGACGTCGACGGCCGTGAGGTCGCCGCGCTGCTCGGCTCGCTCATCGACAAGTCGCTGGTGGTGGCGGCGCCCGCGCCGGACGGCCGGATGCGCTACCGGCTGCTGGAGACCGTGGGGGAGTACGCGGGCGAGCGGCTCGACGAGGCCGGTGAGCGGGCCGGGGCCGAGCGCCGGCATCTCGTCGCGTACCGCGAACTCGCCCGCGGCGCCGACCCGTTGCTGCGCGGCCCGGGGCAGCGGGAGTGGCTGGAGCGGCTGGAGCTCGAGCACGACAATCTGCGCACCGCGCTGCGCCGTGCGGTGGCGGCGGGCGATGAGCACGAGGCGCTGTGCCTGGTGCTGTCGTTGCAGTGGTTCTGGTCCTTGCGTGACCACCGTGCCGATGCCCGTACCTGGTCGCGGGCGGCCGGGGCGCTGGGCCCCGACCCGTTCCTGCCGCCCGTCGAGCCGGCCCCCGAGCTGTACGAGCGTCCCATCGACGCGCCGCCCCCGATGAGCGCTGAGCTGCTCCAGGAGGCCCGTCGTGAGGTCCGTCTGGTGGCGTTGGCGAGCGTCGAGAGCGACATGGAGGCGCTGCGCAGTCCGCAGACGCGGGCGGAACTGGCGGGTGTCCTGACCGCCTACCGCAGCGGGATGCCGCAGACCTGCCGGGTGCCTGGGGTGATGTGGTACTACGCGGTGCTGCTGTCAGGACGGATCGACCGGCTGGCGGAGATGGCCGACGACGCGGTGCGCGCCTGCCGGGAGTTCGGCTACGAGTGGGAGCTGGCCTTCACCCTCCAGCTGCGCTCGAAGATCCTCAACGACAGTCCCGGCGGGCTGGAGAAGGCGAGCCGGGACGCCGACGAATCGCTGCGGATCTTCGTCGGGATCGGGGACGACTGGGGCGCGGCCGAAGCGCTCGCGGGCCGCGCCGAGGCCCGCGAGGCGCGCGGTGAGTACGCGCGCGCCGCCCAGGACTACCGTGCCGCGATGGCGTACGCCGAGGATCTGGGTGCGCACGATCAGACGCTGCTGCTGCGGACCCGGCTGGCCGGGGTGCTGATCGAGGACGGTCAGGAGGACACCGGTGAGCGGCTGCTGCGGGAGGTGCTGGCGCAGGCCAAGGAGCGCAACAGCGGCCGGGACGCGGTGCCGTTCGCGCAGCTGACGCTGGCGATGCGGCTGTCGGTTGCGGGCCGTATCGACGAGGCGCGGGAGCAGTTGCTCGCGGTGCGGGACGCGTTCGCGCAGCGGGCTCCTGAGCTGTTCCTGGGGCTGGTGGAGTCGGCGCTCGTCGCGACGGACCTCGATCAGGGGCGGCTCGACGGGCTGCCGGAACGGCTCCGTGCGGCGCTGGCGAAGATGCAGGGCGCCCTGACCCGGATGGTCGCGCCGGACCTGCCGGTGAGCCAACTGCTCATCGGTGCCCGGCTGATGGTGGCGGTGCGGGGTGCGGACGCGGGCCCGGACGCGGCGCGGCTGGTGGGTGCGTACGACGCGCTGCGGTCGCCCAGTCACGTGCCGCCGCGCGTCATGCGGGACAGCCGGGCGGCTGCCGAGGCGGTGGCGCGCGGAGTGCTGGGCGATGCCGCCTACGCGGGGGCGTATGCGGAGGGCGGTGGCCTCTCGCTCGAAGAGGCCACCGCCCTGATCTGACGCGAGCCGGGCGAAGGCTGTGACTCCCGGGGGCTTCCGGCCTCCGGGCGCGTCAGGTTCTGGGGGCGCGTCCCGGGGAGCCTCCGGACGCGCCGTCCGGCCGGTCAGGTCTTCTTGCGGAACTTGGCGACGGCGAGCGGCATGGTCACCGCGGTGATGGCGACGGCCCAGCCGAGCGTGATCAGCGTGGGGTGCAGGACGGCGCCCTGCCCGTTGATCAGTGCGCGGGCCGAATCCGCCAGGTTGGAGAGCGGGTTGACCTTGGTGAAGCCCTCCAGCCAGCCGGGCATCGACTGCGTCGGGGCGAAGATCGACGAGCCGAACTGGAGCGGCATCAGGACGAGCATCGCCACGCCCTGCACCGCCTGCGGGGTCTTCATGGCCAGGCCCAGCAGGATGAAGATCCACATGAGGGCGGCGCCGAAGGCCGTGGACAGGGCGATCGCGCCGAGGAACGGGAAGAAGCCGCCCTTGACCTCCAGGCCGAGCAGGAAGCCCATGCCCAGCAGGATCGCGGTGGCGATCAGCATCCGGCCGACCTCGACGACGATCTTGGCTATCAGCACCGACGACCGGGCGATCGGCATCGTACGGAAGCGGTCCATGACTCCCTTGCGGAAGTCCTCGTTGACGCCCGTGCCCACCGCCATGGCGATGTTCATGCCCATCATCGCCATCATGCCGGGCACCAGGTACTGGACGTACGCCTGCTGGTGGCCCTTGCCGGCGATGGCGCCGCCGAAGACGTACACGAACAGCAGGATGAAGATGATCGGCATCAGCAGGGCGTCGAACATCGACTCCGGGTCCTGCTTGATCTGCAGGGCGTTGCGCCGGGCCAGCGCGCCGATGTGCCGGACGTTGGCCCGCAGGCCGATCCGGCCCTCGTCGGCACGCGGCTTCGCCGTGGGCGCCGTCATTGTCGCGGCACTCATGCCGATACCTCCGCGTGCTGCTGGTCCGAATCGTCATCGGGGGAGCCCGCGTCGGAGGTCTTCTGGCCGGTGATGGCCAGGAACACCTCGTCCAGGCTGGGCAGATGGGTGCTGATGCCGGCGAGGGCGAAGCCGCGCGCTCCCAGGAGGGCGATGACCGCGGTGAGCTGTTCGTCACTGATGATCGGGACGTTGACGACACCTTCGGTGTGGTCGGCGGTGGCGCCCGAGATGCCGTCGAGTCCGGCCTGGGCGACGGCGCCGGCCATCCGGTCCAGCTCGCCGGGTTCGGCGGGGCGGATCTGGAGGGTGCGCCCGCCGACCTTCGCCTTGAGTTCGTCGACCTGGCCCTCGGCGATCACCCGGCCGCGGTCGATGACCGTCAGCTCGCTCGCCAGCTGCTCGGCCTCTTCCATGTACTGGGTGGTGAGCAGCACCGTCGCGCCCTCGCGGACCATCCGCTGCACCTCGGCCCACACCTCGTTGCGGGTGCGGGGGTCGAGTCCCGTCGTCGGCTCGTCCAGGTAGAGGACGGCGGGCTGCCCGATCATGGAGGCGGCCAGGTCCAGGCGGCGGCGCATACCACCGGAGTACTTGGCGGCGGGCCGCTTGGCGGCCTCGGTGAGGGAGAAGCGTTCCAGCATGTCGTCCGCGCGCCGGCGGGCGTCCTTGCGGGACAGGTCGAGCAGCCGCCCGATCATGTAGAGGTTCTCCCGGCCGGAGAGCTTTTCGTCGACCGAGGCGTACTGCCCGGTCAGGCCGATGGTGCGGCGCAGCGCGCGGGGCTGGCGCACCACGTCGTAGCCGGCCACGAAGGCGCTGCCTGCGTCGGGTGCGATGAGGGTGGACAGGCAGCGGACGAGTGTCGTCTTGCCGGCGCCGTTGGGGCCGAGCACGCCGAGCACGGTGCCTTCCCGCACGTCCAGGTCCACCCCGTCGACGGCTTTCACATCGCCGAAGTGCTTGACCAGACCGCGCACCTCCACGGCGTTTCCGCCCTTGGTGGGTTGTGTCTTTCGTGTCATGCGCACCAAGGTGCCAGCGGCCACCGACAGCGCACCGACAGGCTGCCGACAGGGCGGCTGCGGGGGCGGGCGCATCGCCCCCGCAGCCCGTCCTCCTAGTGGAAGGTGTGCTGCTCGGCGGGGAAGGACCCGCCGACGACCTCGTCGGCGAACTCCTTGGCCGCGCCGCCCAGCAGGTCGCGCAGGGCGAGGTACTGCTTGGCGAAGCGCGGCGCCCGGCCCGCGGTCAGGCCGGCCATGTCGGTCCACACCAGGACCTGGGCGTCGCAGCCGGCTCCCGCGCCGATGCCGACGGTCGGGATGTGCAGCGAGCGGGTGACCTCCGCCGCCAGCTCGGCCGGTACGGCTTCCAGGACGACGGAGAAGGCGCCCGCGTCCTGGACGGCCTTCGCGTCCCGCAGCAGTTGCTGCGCGGCTTCCTCACCGCGGCCCTGGACGGGGTAGCCGCCGAAGGCGTGCACGGACTGGGGGGTGAGGCCGATGTGCGCCATCACCGGGATGCCGGCCGAGACCAGCAACTCCACCTGGTGGGCCGAGCGTTCGCCGCCCTCCAGTTTGACGGCGCCCACGCCGGCTTCCTTGACCAGCCGGGTGGCGCTGCGCAGGGCCTGTACGGGCCCTTCCTGGTAGGCGCCGAAGGGCAGGTCGGCGACGATCAGGGCGTGCCGGCTGCCGCGGACGACGGCGGCGGACAGCAGGGTGATCTCGTCCATGGTGACCGGCACGGTGGATTCGTAGCCGAGGTGGCAGTTGCCCATCGAGTCGCCGACGAGGAGGACGGGGATGCCGGCGTCGTCGAAGACCGATGCGGTCATCGCGTCGTAGGCGGTGAGCATCGGCCACTTCTCGCCGCGCTCCTTGGCGGCGGCGATGTCGCGGACCGTGATGCGGCGGGAGCGGGTGCCCCCGTAGAGCGCGGTGTCCCGGCCGGCGGGCCGTGCGGCCGGCTTCAGGGCAGGGGAAAGCTGCGTCATGGTGACGGCTCCTGTTCTCATCTCGAGGCGCCCTGACGGCGTCCCCGGAATCCCCTCCATGCTGGCACGCGGTGCTGCGGCGCGGAAGGGCGTCCCCGGAATCCGGCGATTACGGAACGGAGTCGTATCGTTACGCTCTACTCTGTGCCGCATGGCCACCTCACCGCCCCGCCCGGGTGCCCTCGAAGCCGGCAGTATCCCCGCGCACATCCACCGCCGCCGCTGGGTGGCCCTGTCCGTGCTCATGCTCAGCCTGCTGATCGTGGTCCTGGACAACACCATCCTCAACGTCGCCATGAAGACCATCGCCACCCCCGTGCCCGTCGGTCTGGGCGCCAGCCAGAGCGAGCTGGAGTGGGCGATCAACGCCTATACGCTGCTCTTCGCCGGGCTGCTGTTCACCGCGGGGCTGCTCGGCGACCGCATCGGCCGCCAGAAGATGCTGCTGTTCGGCCTTGCGGTCTTCGGCTTCGGCTCGCTGCTCGCCGCGTTCGCCGCTTCGCCCGCCCAACTGGTCGCCTTCCGCGCCGTGATGGGCCTCGGCAGTGCCTTCGTGATGCCCGCCACCCTCGCCATCCTGATGAACATCTTCGAGCCGGCCGAGCAGCCCAGGGCCATCGGGTTCTGGGCCGGCGGCGTGGGCCTGGCCATCGCGGTCGGGCCGATCGCCGGCGGGCTGCTGCTCACCCACTTCTGGTGGGGCTCGGTCTTCCTCATCAACGTCCCCATCGTGCTGGTCGCGCTGACCGCGGTGGTGCTCCTCGTCCCCGACTCCAAGGACCCCGCACCCGGCAGGCTGGACCCGGTGGGCGTGCTGCTCTCCGTGGTCGGCCTGGTCCTGCTGGTCTACGGGATCATCAGGGGCGGCCGGCTCGCCGACTTCGCCGCCCCCGAGGTCGTCGGCACGACCCTGGGCGGTCTCGTCGTGCTCGCCGTCTTCGTGGCGCACCAAAGGCGCAGCGACCACCCGTCGATCGACATGGGCTACTTCCGCAAGCCCGCCTTCTCGGCCGCCGTCACCGCCATCGCGCTGGTCTTCTTCGCGCTGGTGGGGGTCACGTTCCTCATCGTCTTCTACGTGCAGAGCGTGCGCGGCTACACGCCGCTCCAGTCGGGGCTGCTGATCCTGCCGCTGGCCGCCGCCCAGTTGATCTTCGCGCCGCGGGCCCGGCACGTCGTCGACAGGTTCGGCTCCCGCGCGGTGTGCACCGTCGGCATGCTGGCCATCGTCGCCACCATGGCCGGGCTGCTGCTCCTGGACACCACCACCCCGATCTGGGTGCTGGAGGCACTCTTCTTCCTCCAGGGCATCGGCATGGCGCACATCACGCCGCCGGTCACCGTCTCGATCATGCAGTCCCTGCCGCGCGAGAAGGCCGGCTCGGGCTCCGCGATCAACAACACCTTCCGGCAGGTCGGCGGCACCCTCGGCGTCGCGGTCCTCGGCTCGCTGCTGTCCACGACGTACCGCGACGGCATCCAGGGCACGCTCGACGGCATCCCCCGGCTGTCACCCGGCGCCCGGCACGCGGCCGGTGAGTCCGTCGAGGCGACGCTCGCGCTGGCCGACCGGATGGGCCCGGCCGGAGCGCCGCTGGTGTCCACGGCGAAGGACGCCTTCGTGCACGCCATGCACGTCACCGCGGTCGGCTCGGCGTGCATCGCGCTGGCCGGCGCGGTGGTGGTCGCCGTCTTCCTGCCCAGCAGGTCCCGTGGCGAGGTGCCCGCGACGCAGCCGCAGGAGGAACCGGCGGCGGAGGCCGGGTGACGGGCGGCCGGGCGACGGCCCCCGAACGCCGCGGGCGTCCGCGCAGCGCAGCCGCCGACCGCGCCATCATCGAGGCCGTCCTGCGCCTGATCGAGGAGGGCGCCGGCATCGGCGAGCTGGCCATGGAACGCATCGCCCGGGAGGCCGGGGTGGGCAAGGCCACCGTCTACCGCCGCTGGCCCGGCAGGGACGCGCTGTTCCTCGACGTGATCCGCTCCCTGGAGGAGGAAGTCCCGCCGCCGGGCGGCGGATCGGTGCGCGACGAACTGGTCCGGCTGCTGGAGTTCCTCCGCAGGCGCGGGCTGGCCAAGCGCCACTCCGCGGTCCTGCGCACGGTGCTGACGCACGTCCAGGCGCAGCCGGCGGTGTGGCGCGAGTACCAGGAGACGGTGATGCGCGCCCGCCGCGAGGCCCTGCTCGCGGTACTGCGCCGCGGCATGGCGGGCGGCGACATCCGGGCCGACCGCGACCTCGACGTCCTCGCGGACCTCTTCATCGGCCCGATGCTCTCCCGGGCGCTGCTCGACGAGTCGAAGGCGCTGCCCGAAGGTCTCGCCGAGCAGATCGTCGACACCGTGCTGGAGGGGGTGCGACCGGGCCCGTGACGGGGTAGGAGGGCGGGCGGCGGACCGGCGCGAGGGGCCCACGGCAGGGAGCGGAATATGCCCGTTCTGTGACACCTGGCGCCGAGGCGCCGCTCAGCGGAACCCAGGCCCGTCGCCCATCCGTCTCCACTTCTAAGAAAGCGCATCACGAAGCATCGCCTAGGGTCGTGAACCACAGGTGAGGCAGCGGAGCAAGGCAGTGAGGACAGCGGAATGGCGCAGGCATACATGACGGAGCCGGGACAGGGCCAGGACCCTGAACGGACCGGTTCCGGAGCCGCCCGCCTGAAGAACTGGTGGCGTCCGGAGGGGATGTGGCGGCGTGGCATCATTCTGGCCGTGCTCGCGGTGCTCGTCGGGCTGCTGATGCTCCTGCACGGCCGGGTTCCCAACACCGTGGGAAACCTGGGCAGTCTGCTGGAGACGTTCCTCCCGTGGGCCGGCATCGCCATCCCGCTGCTGCTGATCCTGGCGCTGCTGCGCCGCTCGGCGACCGCACTGATCGCGCTGCTGCTGCCGGTCGTCGCCTGGGTCAGCCTGTTCGGCGGGCAGCTCACCGGCAAGTCGGGCAGCGGCGGCGATCTCACCGTCGCCACCCACAACGTCGACGCCGACAATCCCGACCCGGCGGGCACCGCGAAGGACATCGCGGCGGCGGGCGCCGACGTCGTCGCCCTGGAGGAGCTGACCGCCGAGGCGCTGCCCGCGTACAAGAAGGGGCTGGCCGCGGCGTACCCCTACAGCGCGGTCAAGGGGACCGTCGGGATCTGGAGCAAGCGACCGCTGTCCGATGCCGCACCGGTGAACATCAAGATGGGCTGGACCCGGGCGCTGCGGGCGACGGTGACCGCGGCGGACGGCCAGAAGGTCGCCGTCTACGTCGCGCACCTCCCGTCGGTACGGGTCAAGGTCGCGGCGGGCTTCACCGCCAACCAGCGGGACGAGAGCGCCGCCGCGCTGGGCCGGGCGATCTCCCACGACCCGGCGGGCAAGGTGGTGCTGCTCGGCGACCTCAACGGCACCATGAACGACAGGTCGCTGGCGCCGGTCACCTCGCAGATGCGCTCGGCGCAGGGCGCGGCGGGCGACGGCTTCGGCTTCACCTGGCCGGCCGGCTTCCCGATGGCCCGCATCGACCAGATCATGGTCAGGGGCCTGGAGCCGGTCTCGGCCTGGTCGCTGCCGGCCACCGGCAGCGACCACCTGCCGGTCGCGGCGTCGGTCAAGCTCTGAGCCGCCGGACGGGCTCAGGGCCGGGCGCGGGCCGCCCCCCGGAGCCCGTCCGACCTCGGGATTTCACACCTCGTTGACCTGCCGGAATACTGGGCCGGAAAGACTTTGTTCCGTAACAGAACTTACGGACCTCCTTCCTGCCGCGTGTGACGACCCCACGCACCCGTTCCCGAAAGGTTTCTCATGCCCTTGGCTCTGCTCGCGCTCGCGATCTCGGCCTTCGGTATCGGCACCACGGAGTTCGTGATGATGGGCCTGCTGCCCAACGTCGCGGACGACCTGGGCACCACCGTGCCCGCCGCCGGCTACCTCGTCTCCGCCTACGCGCTCGGCGTCGTCATCGGCGCCCCGCTCCTGACCGCGCTCGGCTCCCGCATACCCCGCAAGCGGATGCTGGTGCTGCTGATGGCGGTCTTCACGGTCGGCAACCTCGCCTCCGCGCTGGCCCCCACCTTCGGCCTGCTGATCGCCGGGCGGTTCCTCGCCGGGCTGCCGCACGGCGCGTTCTTCGGCGTCGGCGCCGTGGTGGCCGCCCGGCTGGTGCGCGAGGGACGGCAGGCCCGCGCGGTCGCCACCATGTTCCTCGGCCTGACCGTCGCCAACATCGTCGGCGTGCCCGCGGCGACCCTGCTCGGCCAGCACCTCGGCTGGCGCGCGACCTTCCTCGTCGTCGCCGCCATCGGCCTGGCCGCCATGGCCGCGCTCGCCCGCCTCGTCCCGCAGCTGCCCGCGCAGGAACGCACCGGGCTCGGCCGCGAACTGCGCGCACTCGGCGACCGCCAGGTCCTGCTCGGCCTGCTCACCACGGTCTTCGGCTTCGCCGGCGTCTTCGCCGTCTACAGCTACCTCGCCTCGACGGTGACCCGGGTGACCGGCTTCTCCCAGGGCACCGTCCCCCTCGTGCTGGCCCTCTTCGGCATCGGCATGACGCTCGGCGCGCTGGCCGCAGGGCCGCTGACCGACCGGGCGCTGCGCCCGACGCTGTACGGCTCGCTGGCGGCGCTCACCGTCGTCCTCGCCGCCTTCCACTTCGTCGCCGAGGTGAAATGGGCGGCCCTGGCCTGCGTCGTCCTCATCGGTGCCGTCGGCTTCATGACCACCACGCCCCTCCAGATGCTGGTCATGAACAAGGCCCAGCAGGCGCCCACCCTGGCCGCCGCCTCCAACCAGTCCGCCTTCAACCTCGCCAACGCGGGCGGCGCCTGGGTCGGCGGCCTGGCCCTGACCGCCGGCTGGGGCTGGACCTCACCGACCCTCGTCGGCGCGGTCCTGGCCGCCGCGGGACTGGCCGTCGCCGTCACCGCGGGACTGCTGGACCGCGGCGATGGCGCCGCCGCCCACGAGACCTCCCGGATCGTGGCGCGCGGCGGGGAGAGCGCCCAGGAGGCCGCGGAGAGCGCCCCGGCGGGCGGCCACACCGGCTGAACCGGGGGCCGGGCCGGGAGGGCGACGACCGGACCCGGGGCGCCCGGCGCCGGTCAGGCGCCCTCCCGCCAGCGGTTGGTGACCGGCAGCCGCCGGTCCTTGCCGAAGCCCTTGGCGGAGATCTTGGTGCCCGGCGGGTACTGGCGGCGCTTGTACTCGGCGGTGTCGACCATCCGCAGCACCCGGGTCACCAGCTCCTCGTCGAAGCCGTCGGCGATGATCTCCGAGCGCCCGCGGTCACGGTCGACGTACAGCTCCAGGACGCGGTCGAGCACGGCGTAGTCGGGCAGCGAATCGGTGTCGACCTGCCCGGGGCGCAGCTCCGCGCTGGGCGGCTTGGTCAGTGTGTTCTCCGGGATCGGCGGGGTGTCGCCGCGGTCCGCCGCCGCCCGGTTCCGCCAGCGGGCCAGCTGGAAGACGACGGTCTTGTAGACGTCCTTGATGGGCCCGTACGCGCCCACCGAGTCGCCGTAGAGCGTCGAATAGCCGCAGGCCAGCTCGGACTTGTTGCCCGGCGCGAGGACGAGATGGCCCTCCTGGTTGGAGATCGCCATCAGCGTCGTGCCGCGCAGCCGCGACTGGAGGTTCTCCTCGGCGAGCCCGGTCAGGCCGAGCGCCCCCATGTACGCGTCGAACATCGGGCCGATCGGCACCGTACGGAACGCCAGTCCGGTACGGAGCGCGAGATCCGCGGCGTCGCCGAGCGAGTGCTCCGACGAGTAGGCCGACGGCATGGCGACGCCGTGCACGTTCGCGGCGCCCAGCGCGTCGCAGGCCAGCGCGGCGACCAGCGCCGAGTCGATGCCGCCCGACAGGCCGATGACCACGCTGCGGAAGCCGTTCTTGGTGACGTACGCGCGCAGCCCGACGACCAGCGCCGTGTAGATCTCCTCCAGGTCGGACAGCCGCTCGGCCTCGCCGCCCGGCTCCCGGGGCGGGTAGGCGGGCAGCGGCTCGGGGGAGAGGGTGACGTGGTCGATGCGCAGCCCGTCGTCGACGGTGCCGGACGGGGGCTCGGGGGCGGCGGCGGGCAGATCGAGGTCGATCAGCACGCATTCCTCGGCGAACTGCGGGGCGCGGGTGAGCACCTCGCCCTCCCGGTCGACGACGATCGAGTCGCCGTCGAAGACCAGGTCGTCCTGCCCGCCGGTCATCGCCAGATACGCGGTGGTGCAGCCGGCTTCCCCGGCCCGCCTGCGGACCAGCGCCAGACGCGTGTCGTCCTTGTCCCGCTCGTACGGCGAGGCGTTGACCGACACCAGCAGCCCGGCCCCCGCGCTGCGGGCGGCCGGCACCCGGCCGCCCTCCTGCCACAGGTCCTCGCAGATGGCGAGCGCGACATCGACGCCGTGCACCCGCACGACGGGCAGCGTGTCGCCCGGCACGAAGTACCGGAACTCGTCGAAGACGCCGTAATTGGGCAGATGGTGCTTGGCGAAACTGAGGGCGACCGCGCCGCCGTACAGCACCGCCGCCGCGTTCTGCGGGGAGCCGGCCGGCCGCCCGTAGCGCGGCAGGTCCTCGGCGCAGCGGTCCAAGTAGCCGACGACGACGGGCAGTTCACCGCATCCCTCGGCGGCGAGACGCGCCGCCAGGGCGGTCAGCGCGGCACGGCTCGCCTCGACGAACGAGGGGCGCAGCGCGAGATCCTCGACGGGATAGCCGGTCAGCGTCATCTCGGGGAAGGCGACCAGGTGCGCGCCCTGCCCGGCGGCGTACCTGGTCAGGCGCACGATCGTCTCGGCGTTCCCCGCGAGGTCACCGACGCAGGAGTCGATCTGTTGGAGGGCGAGGCGTAGTTGGGGCACCCGGCCAGTGTATTCGTCTTTCTGACGCAATGGGGTGTGCGGAAGACGACGGGCGAGCCGGAGCGCACACGGCCGGGGGGGGGGGGGGGGGGGGGGGGGGGGGCGGCCCCCCCCCCCCCCCCCCCCCCCCCCCCCCCCCCCCCCCCCCCCCCCCCCCCCGT